>NZ_CP017704.1:5337204-5645783 GCF_002243645.1 Peribacillus simplex NBRC 15720 = DSM 1321
CCAACCATTTCGATTAAGACTGCTTAGAATGTACCGTTCTTTTGGCTTTCATTACTCTTGATGAATTAGACCTCGCTCCCAGCATCAATTCTGAGTGAGAAAAGCTTCATTTGTTTTAAGGACACACAAACTAATAACTTCATTGATTATGGTGGATCAATTGTTGTCCCTGCATTAACTTTTTAAGGCAACTACCTTAACCGTTCCTAGTTGTCCGAGTAGCACTGTGAAAATAACGAGTCAAAGACTGCCGACACCTCTGGTATGTTAGGTGCTACTCCTGCGTACACCATCAATGTGGACGATACAATAAATAACAAGAACATTGCTGTAATTATAATCGGAAACCGCAACATATTCATGTCGATAACAACACTAGGAAACGGTGAATACTATGTCAATTGAGATGACGATTTTTCCTACTACACAATATGAAATTCAAGTGTGTATCCATAACCAATAAATGTAAAAGGGTGGGAACCTTATGGGTAAAAATGATCAAACAGATAAATACAAGGAAGACAAAAAGAAGAAATATAATAAGGGTCAGAAAGATGATAAAAAGTATGCTGACTTTAACCATATATTAGAAAATATTCAAATCCAACTCCAACTCCAAGAACAACAACAGAAGGAACTTCAGGTTCAACATCAGAATCAGTTAATTAAACAACAAAATGAGACTTTAAATAAAATCTTACACGAAATAACGAAGGTTTCACAACCACTGGAAAATATTCAAGTCCAACTCCAACTCCAAGAACAACAACAGAAGGAACTTCAGGTTCAACTTCAGGATAAGTTATCTAAACTACAAGATGAGAATTCAAATAAAGTCTTACAGGAAATAACGAAGCGTTTACAACCACTAGAAAATATTCAAGTCCAACTCCAACTCCAAGAACAACAACAGAAGGAACTTCAGATTCAACTTCAGAATCAGTTAATTAAACAACAAGATCAAACTTCAAATAAAATCTTAGACGAAATAACGAAGATTTCACAACCACAACCCCTCCTATTAAAATCGCCTTTTAGCATAATCGATACACTTGATTTAGATGTAGAAAAAAAGGCGCAGATTGCAATGTTTATAGCAAATAGCAATAGTAGTAATAAAAATGAAGATGAAACTAAATAAAGAAGAAGAGGCTGAGAAAGCCCCTTCTTCTTTATTTGAAAACTAGTATATTCGCCACCAATACTACTGTAAAAAGGTGCAGTTTCTTTACTCGGTAATACCTATGTATCGTAGGGTGACAGAAGGACGGGAATGATGCAGGATCTGTTGCAGCATGATAATATCCTTCCTTCTTGGCTTTGTAAAATCAATAGCCAAATGTATTTTATAAGGTATGATTTCTGACACACTCCACGCCTGCAAACTCTGCGGCCTAAACTGCCTGTTGGCCTGAGTTAGGGGAATGCGGTGTACTGGACGGAAATAATTAGGGACTCTGGACGTTTTTGGCATAGCAATAACCTCCTGAAAGCATTTTGTGATATACATATCACGTTTTTTTTGTTTTGCCTTCCTTGACCAGGAAATCGTTTAGACTACTGAACAGCAAAAAAAGCTCATACAGTAGTTTATCCAAAACGTATATCTATACCAAAACCATGGTAACTCCATTGCATAAAAAGTGTAATGGAGTATTTAATTTGGCACTAACCGACAGGTTGCGACGCTCTGCCAAAGCCAGATTGGGATTGTTACATGTATGCCTTACTAGTCCCTGTTAAATATAAATGGACTAATTGGGCCACTAACTAGACCGGAAGTGGTCCTATTGCATATAAAGGATTAATGAATTACAAAAGGGAGGCAGCTTATGAAAATCCGAAAGGCCATTATTCCGGCCGCAGGCCTCGGGACCCGATTTTTGCCTGCAACTAAAGCTCAGGCTAAGGAAATGCTGCCGATTGTTGATAAACCAACGATTCAGTATATTGTTGAAGAAGCAGTAGCTTCGGGTATAGAGGAAATTATTATCATAATCGGTAGGGGAAAAAGATCAATAGAGGATCATTTTGATAAATCCTATGAGTTGGAAGATGCACTTTTAAGAAAAAATCAGCTCGATATTTTAGAGGAAGTTCAGAAAATATCTAGCTTGGCAAATATCTATTATGTCCGCCAAAAGGAACCGATGGGGCTAGGACATGCAATTCTCTGTGCTAAAAGCTTCATTGGAAATGAACCTTTTGCTGTTTTGTTAGGGGATGACATCGTTATGTCTAATACACCCTGTCTGAAACAAATAATCAGTGTTTTTGAGTATTGCAACAGTTCTGTCGTAGCTGTTCAGAATGTACCGGAAAAGGATGTCAGTAAATATGGAATTATTAAGCCAAAAGGGACAATGATTGAGCCTAACCTTTTTCATATCGAATCTTTGGTGGAAAAACCGAAAAGGGAAGAGGCTCCTTCAAGATATGCGATAATGGGGCGTTATGTTTTTAGACCTGAGATTTTTGAATCACTATCAAAGCTTCCGGTTGGACATGGTAATGAATTACAACTTACTGATGCCATAAATGAGCTAAATAAGCAGCAGGCCGTATTAGCATATAACTTTGAAGGAAACCGATATGATATTGGTGATAAAGTTGGATTTATTAAGGCAACAATAGACTTTGCTTTGCGCAGGGATGATATAAGAGACGAGGTACTTTCCTATTTAAGGGATGTAAATAAGAAAGAAAACCTTCAGATTATAAAGAGAGAGCTTGAATAATATGAAAATAGCTGTTTTGGGTACAGGTTATGTCGGGCTGTCCACTGGTGTTTGTTTGTCAGAAATAGGGCATAGTGTCATTTGTATCGATACTGATGAACAGAAAATTAAAAGTCTACGTCAAGGGATTTCTCCAATATATGAACCGGGTCTGGAGAATTTGCTTGCTCAAAATGCTGCAGCGGGTAGACTGCTTTTTACAACATCTCATCGAGAAGCACTAAATGGTGCCGAGATTATCATCATTGCCGTAGGAACACCGCAAATGGAGGATGGGGGAGCAGATTTATCGTATATTGTGCAAGCCGCGAAGGATATTGCTGCGAACTTAATACAGAGTTCAGTAGTCGTTATAAAAAGTACTGTGCCAGTTGGTACGAATGATTTTATTAAAAAAATTATGGAAGAACTTTGTAACGAAAGGGTCACCTTTAATATGGTTTCAAATCCTGAATTTTTAAGACAAGGGTCAGCCGTTATGGATACGATGCAAGCAGATCGAATCATCATCGGTTCTGAAAATGATGAGGCGGCTAAGAAAGTACAAGAAATGTATCGTCCGTTAAATGTACCATTTATACTAACAAGTATTAGAAGTGCGGAAATGATTAAGTATGCTTCTAATGCCTTTTTGGCGACTAAGATTAGCTTTATCAATGAAGTTGCCAATTTATGCGGAGTAGTAGGTGCAGATGTTAAAGATGTAGCAAAGGGAATGGGAAAAGATAAAAGGATTGGAGAAGCTTTTTTACAGCCCGGTATTGGTTATGGAGGATCTTGTTTTCCAAAGGATGTTAAAGCGTTGCTTCATACTGCCAAGTTAAATGGAGTACATTTTTCCATGTTAAAAGAAACAGTAGCGATTAATGATTTTCAGCAGGAACTCCTTGTAACGAAAGCAATAAATCGCTTTGGGGATTTAAAAGGGAAAAAGGTCGCAATGCTTGGTCTTGCTTTCAAACCAGAGACAGACGATATGAGGGAAGCGCCATCAATCAAAATTGCGCGTTCATTAAACAAACTTGGAGCAGAAGTGGTAGCTTATGATCCGGTTGCAATAGATAATGCGAAGAACATATTAGGGGATACAATTAGATTTGCAAGCTCAATCAGCGAAGCGACAGTGGATGCGGATGCTGTATTTATTGTTACCGAATGGAATGAATTTAGAAATTTAAATCTGGAGACATTGATGAACACAATGAGACAACCGATCGTTTTTGATGGTAGAAATTGTCTTGAAGAAGATCGAATCAGGGCGTGTAAGAAAATTGAATATTATCCAATAGGGAGACCAGCAATTGTTATTGGTATGACATAAAGCGAAAACATTTTCTAACACATCATTAACTCGAACATGATTTTTAAAGACATATATTAGGTTAACTTAACCATTCAAAGTGGGAGTTGTTATTCTATAGGCGGACAAATTGGCAATGCAGCACCTTTGATAGTTCTTGGGTGCTTTTTTATATTTCTTTGAATAGACTTCATCGACCATTAGAACCATAGATAAACGTCAACTATTAACATGTATTATTATTAAAATTGTTTGCAAATAATCTTGTGTCATAGCACCTTCTTCCATCCCCTTTATATTAGGCAAACGCATACTCACTGCCATTTAGCTTTACTGTATGTTATTAGTCCATGCGTACCTATGGGGTCCTGCATAATATACTTGAAAAGGTCCAGGAAGTTTGCTTACTTTGCTTGAAAGGAGAACATTTAATTGCAAACAGTTATGCATTTGAATTTAAGAGTTGACCCGACCCAATATATCTCACAGATTCGAGAAGTTCCTGATTATGATTATATTCATATGGTACGACAACCTAAGTATATGACTGATCTTACCCTTTTAAATGAGAAGGTTCATTATCTCAATGAAATTTTCTCACCAAAAGAATATGTGAAAAGAAATAATATCTCCCTATTACATGCTCACCATGGTCAATTAGGGATGTTATTACTTCCTTTTAAAGAGGAAACAAACCTTCCGTTGGTAACAAGTATTAGAGGCAGGGATGCAACCCTAGCTAAACAGCCCATTGGCTATCTAGAAAACATGAAAATGCTATTTGATCGAGGTGAGCGTTTTTTTCCAGTTTGTCATTATTTAGCTGATAGGTTAATTGATTGGGGTTGTCCTTCAGAAAAAATTAGAGTGTTATATGGGGGTGTTGACCTTAACGAATTCCAATACCGGACTCCACATAAAGGGGGCTCTCAAAACATTTTATCCATAGGTAGGTTGGTGGAAAAAAAAGGACATCACATCTTAATGCAAGCTTTTCAAAAAATCAGAGGTGAATTTCCAAATGCAACCCTGACGATCATCGGAAGAGGGGAGCTTGAAGAATATCTCATTTCTTTGGCAAATCAACTTAATTTAGGGGACTCTTTTCGTTTATTAAATCATCTCCCTAAAGCTCAAGTACGAGAACAAATGACCAATGCAGATATATTTTGTGCCGCGAGCTTAGAAGCTGCCGATGGAGATGTAGAAGGAATACCTAATACATTAAAAGAAGCTATGGCGATTGGGGTACCAGTGATTTCGACCAATCATGCCGGCATCCCTGAATTAATAACAAATAACAAAGAGGGGTTTTTAGTACAAGAAAACAATGTAGATGAATTGGCAGAGGCCCTTGAATTTATGCTAACTAACAGAGAGAGATGGGAAACATATACAGTGGCGGCTCGTCAAAAAATAGAACAAAACTTTAACCTCGTCAATCAGCTTCAACAACAAGCTGAATTTTATGATGAACTTGTAGCCCCTTATAAAGTAGGTAAACAAATTTCAGTAACACCTCGCCAAATAGATATAGAAACCCTTAAGGAGACTATACAGCCTCAACAGCAAGGTAAGTATGATGGCGAAACATTAGCGACTAGAAAAAAATCCGATTTAGCCAGAAAAGCCCTTTTTTATATGCAACAGCTTCAACAGCTTCAGCAGCTTCAAGAGCTTGAAGAGCTTGAAGAGTTTGAAGAGCTTGAAGAGCTTGAAGAGCTTCCACAGCTTCAGCAGCTCCAGCAGCTTCAAGAGCTTCCACAGCTTCAGCAACTCCAGCAGCTTCAAGAGCTTCCACAGCTTCAGCAGCTCCAGCAGCTTCAAGAGCTTCCACAGCTTCAGCAGCTCCAGCAGCTTCAAGAGCTTCCACAGCTTCAGAAGCTTCAGCAGCTCCAGCAGCTCCAACAGCTTCAGCAGCTCCAACAGCTTCAACAGCTTCAACAGCTCCAACAGCTCCAACAGCTCCAACAGCTCCAACAGCTTCAACAGCTCCAAGAGCTTCCACAGCTTCCACAGCTTCAGCAGCTCCAACAGCTTCAACAGCTCCAACAGCTCCAACAGCTTCAACAGCTTCAACAGCTTCAACAGCAGACTAAAGATAAGGTCAAAGAAGAACTTGTAGCATCTAATAAAAAAGACAAAAAAGCTAAAATTCAACAGAAGGCTAAAGGTAATGATGAAACAATGGCAACTCGTAAAAAAGAAAAAAAAAGTCAAAAAGCCGAAAAAGTAAAAAAAGCCCTTAATAAAATTCAACAGTTTCAACAATTTCAACAGACGGCCATAGATGAGCAGTTAGGAGGAGATCATGGAGAATTTTAAAACCATTACTGTAACCAAAGGTGAAAAATCTTTGGAAATTCACAATCCCACTACCTTTTCACTGATTGGAATGGGTGCTCAAGGTGCAGTATTTAAACTTTCAGAAGATAAATGTGTAAAAATCTATTCAGACCCAGTACAAGCAAAAATGGAGGAAGAAGCTCTTAAAGCAGGAAAAGATCTACCCTTTATGCCTTTGGTATATGAAACAGGACCAAACTATATCGTCATGGAATATTTTAATGCTCCAACCTTAAAAGAATACCTGAGAAATTGTACGTATATCCCTGAATCTATAGTTAAGAAACTTCTCTATATATTAAGGGAATTAAAACAAGCAAAATTCACCATGATAGATGCCCCCCTACGCCATATTTTTGTCGTTGGTAATGAGGAACTTAAGGTGATTGACCATGTAAATTCCTTTAAAAGAATGCATCCTGTACCATTAAAATTATTAAGGGATTTAAAAATAATCCTTTTAAAGGACTCGTTCTTAACCCAAGTGAAAAAGCTCGAACCGGACACCTTCAATGAGTGGGAGGATTATTTCAATCAAAATAGTTTGGACTATAGAAACATTCCCGTTCTCTCAGGAGGGTCAGGGAATGGAGTGAAAGTGGATAGCGCTATAACACAAACACTCATTGGAAAAGGGCATCAAGGTGCTGTTTATCGAGTGTCTGAAGACACATGCGTCAAACTTTACGGAAAAACTGAACATGCAAATCAGGAAAAAATGGTTCTTTTATCAAGTCAAGACTTGCCTTTTATCCCGAAAGTCTTTGAAACAGGACCAAATTATATTTTAATGGAATATCTATTAGGACCAGATTTAAATACGTTTCTAAAAAAACAATCTGCACTATCTGAGGACATAACAAAACGCTTACTCTATATATTAAAAACAATGGAAAAATCAGGTTTCAAACAAATTGATGCCCCATTACGGCATATTATTATAACCAGGAATGGTTTTAAATTAGTCGACCATGTGTACTCGTTTTCACGTGAACAAAAAAGACCTCTCGAGTTATTTAAAGACCTGCGAGAAAGAAATTTTTTAGATTCTTTTCTAGAACAAGTGAAGGCGTTAGATCCCGGTACGTATGCTGAATGGACTAAAACACCAATTCCATTAACTGAAAATGATAATACACTTGTATAGTCATAGTTATGTAACTGGAATCCTAACGAAAAAATTTAAAAAGGTATTACTCCTAATTGTTGAAGTTTTAGTTATCACAAAAAATGAGCATATCAAAACCTATGGTGATTTTGCATTCAACGGTTTCCAAGATCGTTTTTTCGCTTAAACTTCATTCGTAGGTGCTATTTCACAGCGGGTATAAGAGTGGAAAACTCATAAGGCTTAAAGCGAAAAAGGATATCATGTCATTATTGGTGGATTACGAATAAAACGTAAGTCTCTCCCCCATGAAGATTTTGAGTTTGCTTCCTCTTTATATCCGTCATAATGAACACTGTTCTGTTATTGATCGAAAGTATCAATATATATAAATACTAATGCTTACTCAGTGTTCCAGAAAGGTGTCAAAATCCTATTGTATAGAAAGGATTGAAATCAATAATATGAACATTATAGTAACAGGGGCTGCAGGTTTCATTGGTTTCCATTTAACAAAACGTTTGTTAGCCCAAGATATCAATGTTATAGGAGTAGACAATATTAATGATTATTATGATGTTTTTTTAAAGAACAATCGACTCAAGATATTAGAAGAAAACCCTGATTTCGAATTCCATAAAATGGATTTGTTGAATAAAGAAAAATTAAATCAATTATTTAAAGACAGAACCATTGATATAGTCATCAACTTAGCAGCTCAGGCTGGAGTGCGTTATAGCATAGACAACCCGGATTCTTATGTTAATTCCAACCTAGTTGGGTTTGTAAATATCTTAGAGGTCTGTCGACATAATAATGTAAAGCACTTAATTTATGCATCCTCAAGTTCTGTATATGGAGCAAATACTAATATCCCCTTCTCAACCAAAGACCCAGTGGATCATCCAGTAAGTTTATATGCTGCCACTAAAAAGTCTAATGAATTAATGGCTCATACTTATAGTCATTTATATAATATTCCAACCACAGGACTCCGTTTCTTTACGGTGTATGGTCCATGGGGGAGACCTGATATGGCTTATTACTCTTTTACTAAAAATATTATTGAAGAGAATACAATAAAGGTTTTTAATAATGGAGATATGAGAAGAGACTTTACTTATATTGATGATATTGTTGAAGGAATAATCCGATTACTTGATAAACCACCGGTTTGTAATATTGGATGGGATAGAGCTAATCCTGATTCAAGTTCAAGTTATGCCCCATACAAAATTTATAATATCGGTAACAATAAGCCCATAAAATTAATGGATTTCATTAACACATTAGAGAAACTAATTGGCAAAAAGGCAAAAATAGAATTCTTACCAATGCAACCGGGAGATGTTAAGGAGACATATGCAGATATTGCCGATTTGAATGCTGATGTGGGGTTCTATCCTTCAACAACAATAGAAGAAGGTTTAACTCATTTTGTGAATTGGTACAATAAGTACAATAAATAAGGAAAAAGAAGTAGTGAATTTTACTAAGTGGGATATTAGTCATATAACGCTGAAAACCATCGATCGAACCACCTTCAAATTTTGCTGTCATTGACATCATTTATTTTTTCTTATTTAGAAAAAATAAATCCCGGAGTTGGTGATGAAAGGTCAAATAACAGATGCCATTAATGAAATGCTGAAAATCAGAAAATGTCTATCGGAAAACGATTTATGGAGACAGAACCGATATTAGTAGATTTGAAGTGTACATGGCTGAACAGTTCCATATAATTAAAAATTTAATGAGTAAAAACCCAAAATCAAAAAAAAAGAGATGGTAAATGGGTTATATGCAAGTAAAGAAGATTAATTAAAAATTTGTTAGTTAATGAAAGGAGAAAGTAATTTGAACCCTGAAAATATGAAAATTCCATTGGAAGTTCTTAAGGAGTATAATTTGTCAGATTTTCTTATGACGTCCCTTACATGTAATTCTACAAAAGATCCTCTATTCAAATTAAATCCTCTGTTTGAAAACTACTTTAATGTTTGTTCTGAAAACCTACCATACAAAGACATTTATAAAGCTGATTCTATGTTCCCTCATGAATTTCACAAACAAGTGAAACAAATTGTAGAACAAGGAAAAATAAAAAAATTAGGCAATTATCAAGAACTATTAGTTTTAGCGGAACGCGAGAAGAGCAAATATGAATTTCTTGTTAAAGGGACTGAGGTGGGATGAGAACCATTGCTTATTTTGTAAGTGAAAACATTAAAACACACCAACGTTTTATATATAATCAAATCGTAAAAATAAGTAACTATCGCTCAATCGTAATCGGCCCATTCGACAATACCAACCATACAGAATTTCCCTTTGAAAACTACTATAATATAAACAAGATTAAAGATCTAGAAAATTTCTTCAAAGAACAAGATATCATAGCCATTCATGCTCATCACGGAAAACACGGACAAGAAATTTTACCTGTTTGTGAAAAATATAATATCCCTTTGATTGTTAGCATTAGAGGACGTGATGGTTCTGACAGACCAGAAATTTTCAAAAAAAATGCTGAGCGATATTCATCATTAATTAAACATGGTGCACACTTTTTTTCTGTTTGCCAATATCTTGCAGAAGGATTAAGAAATTTAGGAATTCCAGATGAAAAAATTAATGTGTTATATGGTGGTATCGAATTAGATCTTTTCGCCTATTCTACCCCAATTCTTCCTAAAGAAGGCGAAATAAGAGTTTTATCTGTAGGTAGACTTGTAGACAAAAAAGGATTTGTTACTCTTATAAAAGCATTTAATCGGATTTATACACAATATCCAAATGCTAGACTGCATATTATTGGAGCAGGTGAAGATGAGAAAAAAATTAAATCGGTCATTACAGAATTTCACCTTAAAGATGTTGTAATTCTTAGAGGAGCTATGGATTCAAAACAAGTTTCGAGCGAATTGAAAAAAGCTCATATCTTTTGTCTTGCAAGTCAGACTGCTAAAAATGGTGATATCGAAGGCATTCCTAATGCCTTAAAAGAAGCAATGGCTAGCGGTTTACCTGTCGTTTCCACTCAACATGCGGGAATCCCTGAATTAATTGAACACCAGAGAACAGGATACCTAGCTCCAGAAAAAAATGATATTGAGTTAGCGAAAGGCATACAATTCTTTTTAGAACATCCAGAGATTTGGATCGACTATACGGAAAGAGCACGGAAAGTCATTGAAGAAAAATTTGATGTCAATAAACAAATTATTGAGCAACAAAGTTTATATTCTCTCGTTAATACAATGAAAACGGAAACGGAAACGGAAACGAAAACGGAAACGAAAACGGAGGAAACGGAAACGGAAACGGAAACGGAAACGGAAACGGAGGAAACGAAAAAGAAAAAAAGAAATAGAAAAAATAAATCAAGTAAGGGAAATTAAAAAACAAAATTTATCATTACGAAAAAACAAGCTGGATACCCAATAGTTATCATTTAAGCAGAAAGGGGAGTGACATGGGCTATATTGAAGATTTACGCAAGCTTGTGGGAAAAAGGCCAGTCATTTTAACAGGGGAACTTATGGAGTTAGGAGAATAATTATCGAAGGGACCTTGAAACCTGATGTTAAAGAAGGAAGTGCCGTACAATTCTTTCCAATCAATCAGCTGCCAGAAGATATGGATCCCGATATAATTATTCAAGATTTCGCAATTGAATTTTTCGAAACCAGCCGTATTTTCGATCTTCTTCCAAAGAATAAATGACGCTCTTACCAAAGTAATGGTTGGGAATATGAATGAACCAACCTACTTTGGGAGGGAGGATATTAGGCGATTCTACAACTCCGTTGCATGATGGAGTACTACACAGGAAACTAAAAATGATTTCGTATTGGATACTTTAGGAACGATGGCTTTTAGATCGACCCCATACTCAATTGATTGCCTACAATGTTTACTAAGGGTAAAGAGCTAAGACGTGCCAAACGAAGCAAAACTAGAGGCTGAAAGGAGCTGTTTTTTCTTGGACTGGAAGTCTGTATATACTATTTGGACAAGTTACAGAAATTTAGATAATGAAATGCGTTTAATGCTTGAAGAAATGAAGGATGATGAGATAGTTTTGGAAGACGCCTTTTATAAAAATTTGGAATTCGGGACGGGTGGTATGCGAGGGGAAATTGGTCCAGGTACGAATAGGATGAACATTTATACCGTGCGAAAAGCGACTGTAGGACTTGCTGAGTATATTCAATCGTTTGGAAACGAGGCAAAATCCAGAGGAGTCGTAATTGCTTACGATTCAAGACATAAGTCTCCCGAATTTGCATTGGAAGCAGCCAAGGCTTTGGCAACAAAGGGAATTAAAGCTTATTTATTTGATGAATTACGGCCTACCCCACAGCTCTCTTTTTCCGTACGTAAGCTAAGTGCCTTTGCCGGTATCGTCATTACAGCAAGCCATAATCCGCCTGAATATAATGGGTATAAAGTGTACGGATCAGACGGGGCACAGCTACCTCCCGAAGCGGCGGATCAAGTCATTAATTACGTGAACGCGATTGAAAGTGAGCTTTCGATTGTAGTGGAGGAAGAAGAAATCCTAAAGGACAGAGGGCTCATTCAAATCATTGGGGAGGAGCTGGATACTGCTTATAATGAGCATTTGCTCACTATTCCGGAAGATCCAAAGTTAGCAGATGAAATCGATGTAAAGCTTGTGTTTACACCGCTCCATGGTACAGCTAATAAATCAGTAAAACGTGCTTTGCATGATCTAGGATATCGAAATGTCCATATTGTTAAAGAACAGGAAATGCCCGATGCTAACTTTCCTACTGTTAAAGTGCCTAATCCAGAGGAACATGCTGCTTTTGAATTGGCCATCGCGCTAGGAAACCGTGTCGATGCTGATTTATTGATTGCCACCGATCCGGATGCGGATAGGCTCGGAATTAGCGTGAAGAATAATGCTGGAGATTATGTCGTATTAACAGGCAACCAAACAGGAGCTCTCTTTTTAGATTATTTAATTTCACAAAAACAAAAGAAAGGGACCCTTCCTGAAAACGGAGTCGTATTAAAGACCATCGTAACTTCAGAAATAGGACGGGCGATTTCTGAGCAAAATGGTTTAAAAGCCGTAGATGTTTTAACTGGATTTAAATTCATTGCTGAAAAAATCAATGAATACCACACAAGTGGAGAACATTCTTTCCTGTTTGGCTATGAAGAAAGCTATGGATATCTAATCAAAGATTTTGCTCGTGATAAGGATGCCATACAGGCTACTATTCTGGCAGTGGAAGTCTGTGCCTATTACAAAAAGCAAGGTAAAACGATGTACGAAGGTTTACTGGATGTATTCGATAAATATGGATATTACTTGGAAGATTTACGATCGTTGACTTTAAAAGGAATGGAAGGTGCGAAGCAAATTCAAGCGATTCTCAATGAATTCCGGGAAAATCCACCAGATCAAATCTCTGGTCATCAAGTAGTGGTTCAAGAGGATTATCTAAGCAGTAAAAAATACATGTTTGGGACAAATAGGGAAGAAGACATCAAGCTCCCAAAGTCGAACGTATTAAAATACTTTCTTGAAGATGGGACATGGGTATGTTTACGACCTTCGGGAACAGAACCTAAAATTAAATTTTATTTCGGTGTTCAAGGAAGCTCGATGAAGGAAGCTAAAGGGAAATTATCCGCCGTTATGAAAGACTTTATGAGAAGAATCAATAATATGCTTTAAAGAATGACTCTCATTCTGAGGATCTTCGTAAAAAACTAGGGTCAGCATTCATTATGTAAAGAAATGCTGACCTTTTTTTGTCTGTCAATTCTAAATCTAGCATCCAGCCTTCCGGAGTCATAAATACCCTTCTTAGAAATCAAGATTTCAAGTAGGTCGTCTTTAGCCCTTAGTGGCTGAATAGAGTATATCCAAACATGGGTAGGGGATAGGGGGCTTATGCGGATATGTATGACTATTCGACACTAATTGGAATATAGAGCATATAATATACTATTCCAATCCACAAAATCCCCCTATGATAGTAGCCTTGCTGATACCGTATGAGGTTACGTAGTACAGTTGTACAGGCCCTAGGATGGACCTTATGAAAGGTGCTAAATAGGGAGGATTTTTTTAAGGATTCTCATCGGCGTTCATGTTGAGGCATTTCCCAATGAGACAAGCCTTGAAAAGTGACTTAAAAGATGAAATCTTAAAATGTAAAAACACGTACATTTAACATCATACATAATCGAACATTCAAACAAAAAAACAGCCTATGTTAACTATGGCATAGTAATGTTATAAAGATATATTTTATATAGCGTGGAACCTCGAATTGGTTCCTTACGGTGTCTCTAACACTTTCCAGGGGACTTGCCGAAATTATTTAAAGAGCTGGAGTATCCGTTACTCAACCCTTCGAGGTGCTATTCGGAAAGCAGGTTTTGCTTAATTCATTACAGAAGAAGAGGGGGAAACAACTAAAAGTAGTACTTTATTCCTTTATAACCATTTCTCAAACCTCATAGGCCCATTAAATGGATAACGTTAGCGTCCTATATGGTTGGAATAATTACCTCGGCTGGAAATTAAGTGAACCCTGCATCAGTGGAAAAGAGGACTTTGTTTATATGCGTAATAGGAATGCGGTATAACAAGGTGCTGTGGTCACATGAGGCATGTCCTTTAATGAAACGCCATTAATCTCATATACGAAATTGCCTAATTTGATTTTTGTACCTTTAAGTACATTTTTAATTTGATTATGCTCTCTAGCTCGTACTTCAATAATACTTCTGCAATATGGAACAGGCTCACGCAATTCTCGCTGATTTCAATCAGCGAGAAAGCTTTGCTTCAACACCGATGGCAACTAATACTTCCAGAGGCAATATGTTTTGCGTTAATAACCAAAAATTCCATTTCTTCATTTAGTTCATGAAAGGCTCCAAAAAACACCTGTGCTTTTATATACAGTTGCTGTGATTATTGAAAACAGAGTATTAAATTTAAAAGCCATGGAATAAAGTATTAGAAGCTAAATGGAGCTTGCTTAGTTATTTTTTTCATCTGTATTCGTTTCACCACCAACTTTCTTCCTTTTTATTCTTTATAAGCAGGGAAAGAAAGTTGATGTCTTTTAAAAAGAAGTTCATGAGATTGAAATTTTCTTTTTTTCGAAAAAACGTCT
The DNA here is from genome assembly GCF_002243645.1 of Peribacillus simplex NBRC 15720 = DSM 1321. Classification (NCBI taxonomy): domain Bacteria; kingdom Bacillati; phylum Bacillota; class Bacilli; order Caryophanales; family Bacillaceae; genus Peribacillus; species Peribacillus simplex. The sequence goes on from NZ_CP017704.1 coordinate 5,351,869, forward strand.
ATTCCCTGCGAAGGTGAGTGAACATGAAAGAATGAAAACAAAAGTGATAAAAATAATCAGTGGAAACAAGGTAACTAGATTAACTGTTCAACTTGCAGATACTCAAAGAAAAAGAGAAAAGGGCTTGATGTTTGTTGGGAAATTACCCGAAAATGAGGGGATGTTATTTGTGTTTTTAGAAGAAATATATGGTTGATTTTGGATGAAAAACACATTTATTCCTTTATCTATCGCTTTTCTTGATTCATATGGGGTAATTCTAAAAATACTTGATATGGAGCCTTGTATAGAGGATTATTCCCTACGTATGATCCAGGAATTTTTTATTATTATGCAATTGAAGTGAATCTTGGATGGTTTGAAAAGAATCAAATCAAAGAAGGGGACTATATAAAGTTTAATTGAATTCATATCCGCATCTCTAGTTCTTGGAGGTGAATTTTTAAAAAGGGTATGTATGTTAATGATGCTAGGAAGATTGTGAAGAGTTTTACTTAAACTGAAAAAGATGTTTTACTTCATTACCGGGAGCTGTTCAGCAGCTCTTTTTTTATGCAACTAGAGAGGCAGGTTTATTGAAGGGTGATCGATTCATATTAGATCACAAGGAGGGTAAAATAACCAAAATAATTGTAAGAGGTGTTTATATAAAGCAATTTGTTTTGTGGATATTTGTTATATTAACTTTTATTTCTCCGTTCCTAACAAAGGCTATACCTATGCCTTTTAGTGGTGGAACCGTACCATAATTCATGAGGTTTTTAAATTATGCCAAGCCATATGCATTTCCTCAGTTCTGATTTCAAAAGAAGTTTTGACAGGATGATTATTAAATTTAATCGGAGTAGTGGAGAAATTTCTCCAAAAAATCTATTGCGATATATGAAAATATCATCTAAATGAGGTACTGCAATTTTAATATTTCAATATAAAGAAGTAGAAGAATTCAAAAAGGCCTTCTTAAAAATAAAAGAAAACCGTACTCAAACGCCCGGTTTTCTTTTTGATTATTGATGTTTATATACTAATTGCCTCAATAAAATTTCCAATGGACCATTCAGATTATTTTTTTCTAATAAAGTGGCCAAAACGACAGAAAGGGACCAAATTCCTACAGCCATCATAGCAGCTATACCGTTACTCACACGCCCACCTAAATCAAGTGCTACTGGTGATAGAAATAACACAAGCATTGCCTCATTCCAAACATAGAAAGTTAATGAACGTTTCCCTAAAGCCATTAAAGAATGGCTCATGTACCCAGGATTTTTTAACCTTGCCCCAATCCATCCAAAAATCGCCGCATAGGCTAGTCCTCCTGGGATCCCTGTTAACATGTGCAGTCCGGATATTAAACCTGCAATAAAGAACCCAGGGTGCCACACGCTCCCTATAAAGGATAGAGGTAACGCTCCTAGGAATGAGACAGTCAACCCAATAATAGTTATGAAATAAAGTGTTCTTACATGCTGTTCAGGTTTTGTTAATACCTGATATCTAGCAATCCACATTCCAGCCAAAACGGAAGGAAGAATCGGGAACATTAAATGAATCATGATAGGAATGATAGGGAAAGAAAGCATGGATATCATGGTTATGCTTAGGTATGTGTCTGTGGCTGAAACCTCTGGAGCAAAACCATAACTTCCGATTTCTTGCATGTTGAAGCCCCATATTATAGGGGTAAAAAGACAATATAATAATGTAATAATAGTTAACGTTCGTATTAGTGCTTTGATCTCACGTGTTAATAGCCAACTAACGAGCAGCCCTGCTAAACCGTATGCCATTAAAATGTCTTGACCACCGATGAACACCGCTAACATGATCCCAAATAAAATCAAATACCAGGAACGCCGTTGTATCGTTTTTAAGGCAACTTTTTTCCTTTTACCTTTAGAGATTTGACTTTCGAATGAGAGTACTAAACCATACCCAAATATTACGGCAAACATCGCTCTTGCCCGGTTATCAATAAAGAACATGCCAAAAAGATTCACGACTTGATCAAAAAAATTTATACTTTCCGCCCTTTGCATGATCCCAGGTTCAGAGTTGTACAAATATAGCGGGGCATGTGCGAGGGCAATGAGCAGTAACATGGCACCTCTTGCTAAATCTAATGAAACGGCACGTTTTTTTCCATTTGTTATGCTATATTGTTTAACGGAATGGACATACTGATCTTCTCCTTGGACTTTGAGAAATACTCCTGGTTTTTTCAAATCTTTACATAATGCTTGTTTTTTTAATATCTTTATCCCGAATGTCATTCGTCTTGGATAGAATATCGAATTTAGACATGAACTGCGTCGTCCATCCTCTAATTTACCTAGGCTATATTCCTGTTTATTAGGATCTTTTTCAACCCATGGGAAGCCATGCAGCAAGAAAGCATCTTTCATTGGCGTTCGTAGCTTTTCTTTTATGCTGCCTTTTTTTGTTTCTGGTCTAAGCGATGACTCAGAAAAGTTAAAGAACTTGCCAAGATAGCAATCAGCCCGCCTACCAATGTCACACTCATCAAATTTCCCTGATGGTAAACAATTCCGCCTAATGCGGAACCAAAGGCGATACCGACATTGCTTGCCACTGGCATCAGTGAAGCAGCCAGTCCTGTAGCTTTTGGTTGATAAATACCGGCAAGGTCTATCAAATATAGCTGGGTAGATGTTGTTAAAAGGATGGCCATTAATGACATCAAGCTAATGTTAACCAACCCAAAGATAAAATTATCTGTCGTCCAATATAAACTGATCAGAACAACTGCTTGCACGAGAAAAACAAACCGGAGGCGTCCGATGGCATTGTAGCTGGCAATCTTACCAGCGAGTATGTTGCTGAAAATGGAAATAAATCCGTAGCCAAACAAGATCCAACTGATTGAACCGCTTGGTGCTTCCATTCCTTTCAGGATCGGTACAAGATACGTATAAACGGCATACGTCGCTCCAAATCCAAGCGATGGAATGAAAAAAGCCATTAAGATTCGTGGGTGTGTTAACAAAGAAAATTGATCACGCATTGAACTGCGGAATGGACTGTGCATAGTAGGCAAAATGAAGAAAGATGCCAAAAACGCAATTCCACCGAGAAAAGTCGTTAACAGGAAGGTTGCATTCCAGTCGTACCTTTCAGCGATGACAGTGCCTATTGGCACTCCGATCACGTTTGCAAGTGTAAAACCACCGAAAACGAATGATATAGCAAGTCCACGTTTTGCGATTGGCATGTTTTCACTGGCAACAATCATGGCAAGAGAAATTAAAACTCCTGTTACAATCGCAGTCATCATCCGAAGTGCAAGGAGCATGACATAGGTCGTCGAAATCACGCACAAAGCATTCAGGATGATGAACGAACCTATCAAAAACAACATCCATTTCCGTTTTGGAAAATGGCTTGTTGCCGACATCACGAGTGGTGTGGCAATGGCAAACGTAATGGCAAACGCAGAAACGAGTGTGCCTGCTTTTGCATTTGTAATATGGAGACTCGAGGAAATATCGGTTAAGATCCCGACGATAACAAATTCGCTTGTCCCGAGAACAAATGTTAATAAAGTAAGTGTTAAGATGAGCAGCCAATGCCGCTTGGTTAATTCTGTGGTGTGCATAAATACCTCTTTCCTAGATGAATGTAAAAGTGTCACAGGGTGGAAAAACAATCTAACTATCATACCATAAAACATTTTTATGAGGAAAACCCTTGCATAGTTATCGTTGATTATTTCCTGCTAAAAAAACTTGTACCTGAATCATTCACTAATTTTACCGTAACCTGTTATGTTAGAAAACAAAAAAAGAATTCGAAACGGATTAATAAGGAAAAGCATAAGGGTAACAAGATAATAAAAATTTACTCTATATCAGGGAGAAGACATAAATCAAACAAGAAGGATGGGATCCTGATGGTTGATGAAAAAAACGGGAACAATAGAAAAAGAAACTTATCGATAATCTGAAGAGGGAAGCTGTCAAAAATATCATAGCAATAACGGGAGACCTAGCAAAATTAGATGCTAAAGTCAATAATACTTACACTGTATACATCAAGGATGGAAGGATGATAAAGAAGCAAACAAATGGGAAGTGTGTTGTCATTAATGGGAAAATACAAGGATGAAAATTAGTGAAGGAATAAAGAATGCACTTTTTAGAATGCTAAGGAATATAGCGGCTGGACAGTTTCCTGCTTTTAAACCTGGTAAGGAATAAAGGCGATAAAATAGTTGTATAGCGTAAAAAAATACTCTGGGATGAGTTATTCTCCAGAGTATTTTTTTGTACTTGGCAGCGGTAGCTAGGCACCTATTTTTCCGAGGCAACAAAACAAAAATATGAAAATTTAGCTAAAACAGATTGACAATGATAATCATTATCACATAAAATACTAATTGAAAATGATTATCAATTTCGATTATTTCTCTGCATGTTAATAAAATGAATTCCGAATAGACGGTACCTCTGTCAAAAACGAACTGATTGACAAAGTGCCAAGATTGAAGAAGAATTCAAAAAACTGAATGTGAGTGAAGGAGGAGCACCTATGGATAAAAATTTTATAATATTAGAACTATTTCAGCATGAAGTAAGCTGCTGCTGTCCGGGTCAAACGCACCACCATATAATTGAGTTTCTCCAAGGAGATGTTTGGACAATTACAAACGAACGGAAGTACATTGATTGCCTAGGATGGCACACATTAATCGTTGTCAACAACGAGTTTCAGTTTTTTTTGCACGTGGAAGATATCGAGGAACTGTATTCCAAGGGCAGCATTTGCTCCATTTTGGATTTGAACCTAAAAATTAATCATTTGAGTTTTAAAGTAAACGAAGCACTCGATGCACATGATAGGGAGTCATTTCTTTCATTTTCCGATGAACTGAGCAACGTACAAAAAATTAAGAATAAAATGAACTCTGGAGATGTACATGCTTTTTAAGAAAACCAATTTCATGTACATATAACATAAAAACAATAAATCGTTCGAGATGTTGGAAGGGGAACTTATCATGTCTAAAATCATTATAATTTTTGCCAGTATGAGTGGAAATACAGAAGAAATGGCGAATACCATTGCAGAAGGACTCACAGAAATCAGTGATGTGAGTATCGAAAAGATAGATATAATGGATGGTCCTGAAGCTTCCATACTTGAAGATTACGATGGGATCATATTAGGGGCATATACGTGGGGAGACGGAGAGTTACCCGATGATTTTTTAGATTTTTATGAGGAAATGGAACATATTGATCTAACAGGAAAGAAAGCTGCGGTGTTTGGTTCCTGCGATTCATCTTACCCACAATATGGTGCAGCCGTAGATATTTTGACAGAAAAATTAAGGGAACAGGGTGCTGTTATCGTCCTGGAAGGGTTAAAAGTAGAATTAACCCCAGATGATGAGGATGTTAAAAACTGCCAAAATTTCGGGAGGGAATTTATAAAGAATAGTTTTGTCACTTCAATATAGAATATAAATTTTATGAGGAGAGAGGTGAAGGGAATGATCGGCAGGGAACATCGGATTTCCATCGCTACTTTAACTGATTATCATTTACAAGATTTTATAAGATGTCCTTATCAATTTTACTATTTTCATATAGAAGGAAAAATCACCACTCAATCGGATTGGAGGAAGATGGTTCAATTTGTGGTTAATCAAGTTGTAAGTCGATATTATAAACTTCCTCCAATAAGTCAGACGACTAAGAAGGTTTTGGAGTTCATAGATGATCATTGGAGTGCCATTGATGTACGTCATTTCGAGTCAAAGATTCATTATTATAAGGCTCTTGCTAATATTACAGACCATTTACTCCAATTTTTAACTACTAAAAAAATTGAATATCCACCTTTGCTTTTATATGAAAAATTTAACATGCATATTGATGAGTTAGGGACCGAACTTTCCTTAACTTTTGAAGTGGCAGAATGGTCAGGCAACTCACTCATCATAAAGAAGTATTTAGTTGATACGCATGAAGAAATGAATCTTTTATTTAATAATATGATTTCGGTATTTTGTGAAAAGGCATTTGGTCAATTACCGGAAAGAATAGAGATATACTCGCTTATGGAAGGTAAAATAGAAACTTTTATACCAACCAAGAAGGATGTTTCTGGTGGGTTGGAATACCTCAACATGATCAAGAATCTTTTACAAGAACCCAAAAAGTATTTGAAAACGGATCCCTTAACAGTTTGCAAAAGCTGTTCTTACCAAAAAAGATGTGATGAAGGAATTAATATAAACCAAGAAAGATTTAATAGTCAATAATCGTGTTTAAAAAACCTGGAATCATTGCCTGTATTATTAGGAATTACCGTTTATTAAAGAGAAAAGAAACGTTCTTGGATTTTGCCTAATTAACTGAATCAGAGAAAAATCCTTCCAAAAAGGTTTTGGAGGGTTATTGGGCATGGCCTAAAATAGTAGACCATAAGGGAAATGAACCTTTTAAAGAAAGATATTGACATGCTATTAGCTGGTATATTTCTCTAACGGAGGCTGTTAAATAACCATTGTATTAAGCAAAAAAACAATGAGATTTGAGTGTGAAAAGAAGTCTTGTCTAATTATTACAATTTATATTCCAAGAATAACCTCGATAGAATATAAGTTGAAAACCAAATTCAAGGCAGTTAAGTAATAATCAAATCATTTAAAATGGTAAAAAATAGATTTATAAAAGGGAATTCAATACTTTTGTTGAACATGAATATTGTGGAACATTTTACCTGTTTAACATTGTAATCGTTTACATCAAGACATCTAACATATTTAACTTGATCATGGTAGTGATTATAAGTACAAAATCATTAGAGAATGGAGGTTAACCCATGGTTAGCACGATGGCAATCAATAAGGATGATTCCCGTTCTTTCCTAACGGAAGAACACTTATTATTTAAACAATCAATTCGTGAATTTCTCGCCAAGGAGGCTGTCCCTTTTTATGATCAATGGGAAAAAGAGGGGGGGATACCTTGCTCGTTTTGGGAAAAGATTGGAGATCATGGATTTTTATGTCCTTGGCTTGATGTGGAATTCGGTGGGATAGGAGCAGATTTTGGATATTCAGTTGTGCTGGCAGAAGAATTGGAAATAGTTGGATCAATGTTAGGAGGAATATCAATTCATTCTGATGTTGTAGCCCCTTATATTGCCTCATTCGGAACAATCGATCAAAAACAAAGATATTTACCAAAGTTCATTACAGGAGAAATGATTTCTGCCTTTGCATTGACAGAGCCCGGAATGGGTTCGGAATTAGCGGATATACAAACCACAGCCATCAAGAAAGATGGGCATTATATTGTGAATGGAGCCAAAACGTTTGTCACAAATGGCTTTAAAGCTGACTTCATGATAGTAGCATGCAAAACTGATCTTAATGCTGTTCCTTCCCAGGACGGAATCAGTTTGCTGCTCATTGATAAAGATACCCCAGGGTTTTCACGAGGAAGAAAGCTTGGTAAAGCAGGACTTGGAAGCTCAGACACAGCCGAACTATTTTTCGATGATGCTTCAGTTCCTGTTGGCAACCTCCTTGGGGAGGAAGGGAAGGGTCTTTCATATATCCCGCAAAAACTGCAGCAGGAAAGACTAATGTGTGCGATTAGGTCTTTAATGGCAACGAAAGATATGCTTCACTTAACGATGAATTTTATAAAAGAACGAAAAGCATTTGATAAGAAAATAAGTAAATTAAAAAATGCACAGTTTACCATTGCTGAAATAGCGACAGATATTCATCTGGGAAGAACGTTTGTTGATGGTTTAATCTGTAAACATATGAATGGGGAGAATATCTTAACTGAAGTATCTATGGCTAAATATTGGATAACGGAGATGTCTAAGCGAATATCTGATAAGTGCATGCAATTACATGATGGTTATGGAAATATGGGTGACGATAAAATTGCACGGCGTCACCGGAACATTCCTTTGACAACATTCTTTACAGGGACAGATGAAACCGTAAAACACCTGATTGCTAAAAATATCGGGTTTTAATTCACCTTATAAATCTATCAACTACCTCAATTAAAATGAGGTGGTTTTTTTATACCATTTTTTCAATATAATTACAAAGAACTAGTTTTTTAAATAAAAAGGTTTATACAGTTCACCTTATGGGTATAAGAGACTGTGCATATAAAAAATTAATATATTTGTAAAATTTGTAATTGTATGCGAATGATGGAGGTGCTTGTTATGTTAAAAATCGAAAATGTATCGAAAATCTATAAGGGAGGAAAGAAAGCTGTAAAGAATATATCATTGGATATTAAAAAAGGAGAGTTCATTTGCTTCATTGGTCCGAGTGGATGTGGTAAGACAACGACAATGAAAATGATTAACCGGCTTATCGAACCATCTGAAGGCAAGATACTTATTGATGGTGAAAATATTATGGATAAAGATCCAGTCGAGCTAAGAAGACAGATCGGGTACGTTATCCAGCAAATCGGACTTTTCCCTCACATGACGATTCTTGAGAATATCACCCTCGTTCCAAAACTTCTTAAATGGAATGAACAGAAGAAAAAGGAACGCGCACTGGAATTGCTTCAGCTTGTCGATATGGGACCCGAATACTTGGAAAGGTATCCCTACGAATTGAGCGGCGGGCAACAACAAAGGATAGGCGTTCTCAGAGCACTTGCTTCCAATCCTCCACTCATTTTAATGGATGAACCTTTTGGCGCACTAGATCCAATCACCCGCGATGCCCTTCAGGAGGAATTTAAAAATCTGCAGCGCACACTTGATAAAACAATCGTTTTTGTTACCCATGATATGGATGAAGCCATTAAGCTAGCCGACAGGATCGTCATCTTAAAGGCTGGTGAAATCGTCCAAGTGGGAACACCGGATGAAATCCTCAGAAACCCAGCCAATGAGTTTGTGGAAGAATTCATCGGTAAAGATCGTTTGCTTCAAACAAGACCCAATGTTGAGTTGGTTGAACAAATCATGAGTCGAAATCCAATATCCATTACAGAGGAAAAATCCCTTACCGATGCTATTACGATCATGCGCAAGAAAAGGGTCGATTCTTTACTTGTGGTGGATGAGCAAAATGTTTTGAAAGGGTTCGTAGATGTTGAAACGATCAGTGAATATCGAAAAAAAGCTAAATTTATCAGTGAAGTCATCATTACTGAAGTCTATTCTGTGAAACAGGACACTTTAATCCGCGATTCTGTTCAAAAGATTCTAAAACGAGGTTTCAAATACGTGCCAGTAGTTGACCAGAATAAACATTTGGTAGGAATTGTAACTAGGGCTACATTGGTCGACATCGTATATGACAGCATATGGGGAGAGGAAGAAAATCAAGTGGCAGAAATGGCAGAAATGATTTAGGAGGTGTATGAGATGGAAACAATGCTCGATTTTTTACAAACGAACTGGCAAGAATTGATTTATAAAGCATGGGAGCACTTATATATATCCATGATCGCTGTTTTCCTTGGAATAATAGTCGCTGTACCACTAGGGATTATGTTGACGCGAATGAAAAGGAGCGCTTCGCTAATAATCGGAATCGCAAACATTATGCAGACTTTGCCGAGCCTTGCAGTCCTAGCCTTTTTCATTCCTTTCCTTGGCGTTGGTAAAACACCCGCAATTATTGCGTTATTTTTCTATTCCGTTTTACCCATACTCAGGAATACATACACAGGCATCAAAGGCGTAAATGAAAATCTGCTGGAATCCGGCCGCGGCATCGGGATGACAAGCTGGGAGAGAATTCGACTGGTTGAATTCCCGCTTGCACTTTCCGTCATTATGGCTGGTATCCGTACGGCTTCCGTCTATTTAATTGGATGGGCCACCTTAGCTTCCTTTATTGGAGGCGGGGGACTTGGAGATTACATTTTTATCGGTTTGAATTTATACCAAACAGAATATATCATCGCAGGTGCAGTTCCGGTAATCATCATGGCTATCCTGGTGGATTATGTATTCTCGATCATAGAACGAAAAGTCGTACCAAAAGGATTGAAAGGTATGAAGGAAGTTGCTTGAGGAGGATTATCATGTATAAAAAAATAAGAAGTACAATTTTAATGGCCCTTTTAGTTTGTTCATTAATGATCACCGGCTGTTCCTTGCCTGGTTTAGGGTCATCTTCTGAAACTACTGTTAAGATCGGTGCCCAAAGCATGACCGAATCCGAAATCCTGGCGAACATGATCGCTCAACTCCTTGAAAGGAATACGGAACTTGATACGAAAATCATCAAAAATCTAGGTTCGAATTTCGTTCAGCAAAAAGCGATGGAGACCGGTGATATAGATATAGCCGCAACTCGATATACAGGGACTGATTTAACGAGTGTCCTGGGACAGGAAATCGAAAAGGATCCAGTAAAGGCGATGGAAATTGTTCAAAGGGAATTCAAAGAACAATATGGGTTCAAATTTTTTGATTCTTATGGATTCGATAATACTTATGCATTTACGATTTCAAACAAATTGGCAGAGGAAAAAGGGTATCAGAAAATATCTGATCTGGAAAAGGATGCAGATGATTTAAGGTTAGGTGTAGATAGTGCTTGGCTGAAAAGAAAAGGGGATGGTTATAAAGGGTTTGTCGATACATATGGATTGGAGTTTGGGGAAACTTATCCGATGCAGATTGGCTTGGTATACGATGCAGTTAAAAATGGACAGATGGATATTGTCCTTGCATATTCCTCAGATGGACGGATTAAGGTTAATGATTTGAAGCTTTTAGAAGATGATAAACAATATTTCCCACCATATGACTGTTCACCGGTCGTTACCGAAGAATTATTGGAACGATATCCTGAAATTGAAGATGAACTTAACAAGTTACTTGGCGAAATCACTACAGAAACCATGCAGGAACTGAACTATGAAGTTGATGGGAACTTGAAGGAGCCATCGGTCGTAGCATCGGAATTCCTTAAAGCACATAATTATTTTGAATAAATGGGAGGTGCAAACTAATGGAAACCTTGCAACAACTGGGAACTTATTATTCACAAAATTGGATGTATGTACTTACTGAATTTTATCGTCACTTTTTAATGTCCGCTTACGGGGTTTTATTTGCAGCAATTGTAGCCATCCCGATAGGCATTTTCATTGCGAAACATAAGAAATTGAGTAATTGGGTATTTTCGATAACGAATGTTATACAAACCACACCAGCATTGGCTATGCTAGCTCTCCTTATGCTAGTAATGGGGTTAGGAACAAATACGGTAATCTTATCATTATTTTTATATTCCTTACTGCCAATCCTGAGGAACACTTATGTAGGAATTACAAGTATAGATCATGCTTATTTAGAATCTGGCAAGGCAATGGGGATGACAAAGCTGCAGTTACTAAGAATGGTCGAACTGCCATTATCTCTGTCTGTTATCATGGCTGGCTTACGTACAGCGCTTGTCGTTGCAATTGGAGTAACTGCTGTCGGTACATTCGTAGGGGCTGGCGGACTGGGGGATATCATTGTCAGGGGAACGAATGCTTCAAATGGAACGGCAATCATACTTGCAGGAGCAATCCCGACGGCATTGATGGCCATTCTCTCAGATCTTTTACTCGGATGGCTGGAACGAATCCTTTCACCGATAAAAAAGAAAAAAATTCATACTGCCTAAAACAAATCAGGATAATAAAAGAGCCATTGCATTGTTAATGTAATGGCTCTTTCTTGTGCAGAAAATAACGATTACCGATTAGAAGTCAGAAGCTGAGACTGGCAGACATAGTTTTTTATTTCAGAAAAAGGGTAACTATAAGGATAGTCGTAAAAAAATATAAGGGGAATCAATCATGAAACTTACACCAGAGCAACGTATTGAACTTCATGGCTTTAATAATCTTACGAAATCTTTAAGCTTTAATATGTATGATATTTGTTACACAAAAACCAGGGAAGAGAGAGAGGCATACCTGGATTATATCGATGAACAATATAATGCAGATAGGCTTTCGAATATCTTGCACAATGTTTCTGATTTAATAGGGGCGCATGTTTTAAATACGGCGAAACAGGATTATGTCCCTCAAGGCGCCAGTGTAACCATTCTTGTTTCAGAAGGACCTGTCGTCGAAGTACCTACGGGAACTTATGAGGAATCACCTGGGCCTTTACCTGATAATGTGGTCATGCAACTGGATAAAAGCCATATTACCGTACATACATACCCTGAATACCATCCAAATGAAGGCATTAGCACATTCAGGGCCGATATCGATGTCTCTACTTGTGGAGAAATATCTCCTCTTAAAGCCCTTAATTATCTCATTCATTCCTTCGATACCGACATTATCACGATTGATTACCGTGTAAGAGGCTTTACAAGAGATAAAGATGGGCGGAAATTGTTCATTGATCACGATATTAATTCAATCCAAAACTATATTCCTGATGAAGTAAAAGGTTTATATGACATGATTGATGTGAATGTATACCAAGAAAATATATTCCATACAAAATGTAAGCTGAAAAGATTCGATATTAACAATTACTTATTCGGTTATTCAGAGGAAAAGCTGAATAAAGAGGAAAGGCAAGAAATTATAGAAAGACTTCAAACGGAGATGGATGAAATTTTTTATGGTGCCAATGTTCCACATCCAATAGAAAAAAACAAGCATGCCGATTAAGGGATGCTTGTTTTAATTGAAAAGTTAATTTAAATGGAAAACCTGAACCAATACATACCCAAGACAAGTCAATAAGATAGAGCCGATCAGTCCAGCTATAAAAGGTTTACCGCCATATTTTCTAAATGTTACAAGGTCAATATTCAATCCTAGTCCTGCCATGGACATAGCCATGAGGATATAGGAAAGCATAACAAGTTTATCGGCTACTGGTTCAGGAACTGCACCAGTAGAGTAAAGGGCACTCAATAATAAAAATCCAAAAATAAACCACGGTATCTGATTGGACTTCCAAGAAAATTTCTTTCCGGTATTTGTTGATCGTTCTTTCCAATTCATGATGAATCCAATTAAAATGGCAACTGGAATGAGCAGGGCCACCCTAGTCAATTTGACCACCACCGCCAAGTCGACTGCCTCATTTCCCCCTGGTGCTGCTGCAGCGATGACGTGAGCAATTTCATGGAGTGTCGCACCCGAGAAAATACCATATCCATTATCGGATAACTCCAATAATGGATATAGGATCGTATATCCGAAAGTGAAGGTTGTACCTAAAACAGCAACCGTCGCTACAGCTATAGCTGTATCTTTTTCTTTTGCTTTTATTTGCGAGGAAATTGCCAGGATGGCAGCAGCTCCACAAATTCCCGTTCCGCAAGCTGTCAATATTCCTAGCTTTTTCTCAACTTTAAATATCCGGGTCAATCCATAAACTACTAATATAGCAAATACAAGACTAATGGCACCAACTGCAAATGTTTTCGGACCGGCATTAATAATATCCTTTAGGTTCAAGCGCATTCCCAATAAGATAATGCCCATTCTCAAAAGGATTTTACTTGAATAATTTGTACCTGCAACGGCGTAAGCAGGGACGCCAATTATCGATTTCCAAACAACACCAATCAGTATAGCGATGACTAACTGTCCCATTATATGAAGGAATGGAAGCTCTGCTAAGTATTTTGCTGCAATGGCAATTAGCAAAGTCAATGCAATTCCTTTAGTAAATCCAAGTTTTTTTGTTTCAACGTTTGTTTGTTCCAGTGTGATCACTCCATCTATGTTGATGCCTTAACTTTAAAGCTTAATTAAAAATAAGTGAAATATATTTTTGCTATTTCAATGATTACTTCTACTTATGATAAAATGAAACGCATAGGTAAATAGGGAGGTAACCATGGATCCGTTAAAAGTATTCGTCACCGTAATCGAACAGAAAAACTTTTCTAGAGCAGGGGATATCCTGAACTTGTCGCAGCCAGGAGTCAGTCTTCACATAAGGAATCTGGAAAATGAGTTAGGAACGAAATTAATTTATCGTTCTCCAAAACAAGTACAAATAACAGAGCCGGGAAAAATTCTGTATAGACATGCAAAGCAAATGCTTAATCATTATGAGACAGCAATAAGAGAAATAAATGAATTTAATAACGTGGTTAGCGGAACGATGAAAATAGGTGCAAGCTTCACGATAGGGGAATACTACCTTCCAAAAGTTTTAGCAGAATTTGCGGCTCAATATCCGATGGTGGACATACAAATCATCATCTCAAATTCTAATGAAGTCATTCAAGGGATACGATCGAATAAGCTTGATATCGGCTTGATTGAAGGTGAAACGGACTATAAAGATATAGATGTCAGACCATTCATGAATGACGAGATGATCGTCGTCGTCCCCCCGGTTCATCCACTTTCACAGATGGATCTCATCGAGGGCACTTTGCTCCAAAACCAAACATGGGTACTTAGGGAGGAAGGATCGGGAACCCGTACATATTCCGATAAACTTCTGAGCAGTATGGAATTAAACATAAAGAAAACCTTTATTTTCACCAGTATCCAAGGAGTGAAAGAAGCGGTGATGGCTGGGCTTGGCATTGCTCTGTTATCACGATTGACTGTACAAAAAGAACTGAAGTCCAATGAATTGAAAACCTTTCATTTGAAAAATGAACCCATTATAAGACCTTTTTCAATCGTGAAAAAGTTAGACTTCGAAGCATCAAAAGCCATGGAGTTGTTTTTAAGGAAGGTCGAAGAATTTGCGATAAAAGGGCAGTCCTAAATAAAACTCCTAAACATTTGCTCATCCTTTCATTTTCAATGAGGAGGATGGGCATTTTTAACGACGAAATATTTTTAATTTTACTGAAAACGTCGAAAGTATTTTGGAATATGTCAATCATTAAATGAATTTTACGTATTTTCACATAATGGTAAACATATAAATTAAATAGGTAGTCTCCAGGAAGTTCTAAGTCCCTGTAGACTTGTCCTGATATTAATAATCTTAAAAGGAGCAACCACATTGGCTATAGAGGAGCAGAAAGATAAGCGGATTTCTGTTTTCGACAGGATTATAGGATTCATGCCAAAATTTTATGTAATTGGGACAATTTTAATTTTTTTTTATACGCTAGTTGCGATGGCACATTTAGGTATCCAAACTTTGAAAAAGCCAGAGGAAACCGTTGTACCTGCCACCCCTATTTCTCAGGGCTTTGAACATACATTGATAACGTTAATCATCGAACCGATCGTAACGTCTGAATTTTATCAAATCATCTTTAACACGTTATTTCTTTACCTTGTTTGGATACTGCTTTTCCTATTAGCACCGATTGCTTTTTATCGTTTAAAACACTTTAAATTTTTTAATATCGAAATTGAAATTGAAAAACAAGATGCAGCCGTTTATGAAGTATTCAGCATGAGCAGTTCGAAAATGAAATTTGCTGCGTATCTGACATCCGAGGAGTATCAATTGGAGATATCAGAGGAAATTGCCAACAGCAAAGACTTTAAAACACCCTTAATCTATACATTGGACTGTGCCGTGGACTTTTATTCCAATCAATTAGGACTTTCCTTTACCTATGATATCTATACCCTGAACCAGTTCAAGAAAGCGAAGCTGCCTAAATCCATCAAAGCGATGCTTGATAAGTCCATTCAAACTGGCGATCCTTGCATCACCAATAAAAGCAACAGTGATAGTGAATATTACAAGAACTTCCTCCTGCATTATTTTGAAAACATGGATGGGAAATTTGTCACCGTCCTGAATAGCTATCAAACTGAATTTGATACGTTCGATAAATCACTAATCAAGATCCTGCAAAATGTCATATACGATTACTATCTACAGTATAACTATATTTATGAAGTAAGCGAGAAGATGGAGAAGAATGAAGCGATTTCCCAAAGTAAATAAAAAAACCACCCTACAAGTGGTTATTTTTTTTGGAAAGATGATTGTTAATTATATTTTGGACAATTACATTATTACCAATGAGCTCAGACGATTTCTTTACGTTTTGTTCCCGAAAATCCATGTTCTTTATTTTCTTAGACTTTTTCCCATTTTTAAAATTATTGAAGGCATTTAAAAAGGCTATCTGAATCACTCCCCTTATAGATTAGTATATTCATATTTTGGCTAAAATTTCATGAAAAACCTCAATTTATAGAAAATATTTTGCGGGTTTTTAGGGATGAAAATTACCTAAACAAAGCAATTATAGACACTCTAGAAGAATTGATTTTAATTTAGAACGGGGGATTTATAAACTCTAATTATTGATTACTAGGCTTTTTTATAAGAAATAAAGAAATTTCCCCAAAATTATTGTATAGTTAATGTAGGGATTCGAACAAACATTCGTTTCTTGCGAACAGTGACTACTTCTTAGAGGGACAGGAGAGAGACAGTGAACGGTACAGCACACATGGCTTTAGGGGCAACAGTTGGATTCTTGACGGCAAACACACTTCAAACAGATCCAACCACCACTTTATTCTTGGTTGGCATTGGGGGAGTTTCAGGCCTAATGCCCGATATGGATATTGATGGGAAGTTAAGTAATAGGATTACTTTTTCACATAAGTTTATCCGAACGATAGCACAAACTATAGGGATATTAATGATCATTTATAGTCTTTTGGAAGGCTCTGGTACGGAAAAGTGGATCGGTGTAGGGGCAGGAATCGGTATCATCATTATTTCATCATTCATTACACAAAGGCATATGCTGACCTTGACTGGATTAGCGGTTTTAGGCGGCGGTTTATCTTTGCAGGAAAGCTGGTTGTGGCTGTTAGGCGTTTATATTATCCTGGCATCCTTTACAGCACATAGAAGTTATACCCATTCGATTGCAGGTATCGCTTTCTTTGGCATCATTGCCTTTCAATTCGAAGCCTTTATGGGGATTGACGGGATTTTCACTACTTGTTTATTAGGATACATAAGCCATTTAATCGCTGACATGAAATTTTTACCTTTTAATAAGCGAGGGGTAAAGTTATTTTTGCCATTTTTCTCAAAAGAATTTTAACAGTGGGTACCAGTACCACTGTTATTTTTATTGTAATGATGCTTTGCTAGTTTTGAAAATGATACTTAAAAGTAAATTGAATTAAAGTTGATTATTCATGCCAAAATTCGACTTTTTTTTAGTTTTTATATGGTCATTCTTCCTAAATCTACTAAATGTAACATATTTGTAAAGATCCTGTGATGCGAGTGATATACCTTTTCTAGTATATTAGGTTTAGCAAATCACATCAGGGGGTAAAAAATTTGTTTAAGAAAATTGTCGTCGGATTGTCATTGGCTATCATGCTTGCTTTGGTATCTTTTGCAGGGGACCAAGCGGAAGCAGCTTCATATCATACAAAAGCGATTAAAGTAGCCAAAAGTGAATTAGGTACAAAATATAAAATGGGTGGCATTTCTTCATCAGGTTTTGATTGCTCAGGCTTAGTGAAATATTCATATCAAAAAGCTGGCAAGAATCTACCAAGGACAGCTGCTGATATATACAAAAAAGGAACAAAGGTTAAGACCTTACAAAAAGGTGACTTAATGTTTTTTGCACCAAATAAAGCTAAAAAACCCACACATGTGGCAATATACATAGGTGACAATCAATTCATTCACTCTTCCTCATCAAAGGGAGTGTCATACGCTAAAACCAATAATAGTTATTGGAAGCCAAAGTTTATTGGAGCAAAACGCATTTAATAGAAGGAAAGCATTTTTATAGTAACGAGTATGAGACTTCATGAAGTCTCTTTTTTTTTTAAAAAAATAAGGGTCGATGAGACACGGTCAACATTAACCATATTTGTTGGCTCTAAGACACCTTGATGCAATTAAGTAGAGGAGTGTATGTTATGATTCGTCCTCAAAGGGGTAATCAATAAAAGAGGACATACATAGAATCTTTTTATTTGACTGGAAATGGATAGTTTAATATGCTTAGCAAACCAATCCGGATGTTTCTATGAATTTACCTATCCTTATTGGTATTAGAAAATTCATAATTTCTTTATGGAAAAAATTCCAGTTCAAAATCATTGAAAGTCAAAGAAGGTCAATGTATAATAAAGTCAGAAAGTCAAAGAAGGTCAAAGTTTTATTGTGAATGTAATAATTTTAAAGGAGGAGTACTACATGCTTTGTGAAAAATGCCATGTAAACCACGCTAATATTAATGTTCACCTAAATATGAATGGTCAGGAGCATGATGTGAAACTGTGCTCCACTTGTTATAAAGAAGAGCGAAACAAACTTGGAGCAGCAATGGGGGGGATGAATACTGGGAAATTCCAATATAATGGATCCCCAAATTCATTCAATCCATTTAATTATAATGAAGTGCCTCAACCGGATTCTGTTCAAGACGAAGACGAAGGATTGCTTGAGGAGTATGGACACAATCTGACCGATGCCGCGAAAGCAGGACTTATTGATCCAGTAATCGGCAGGAATGAAGAAATAAAACGAGTCATAGAAGTTCTAAATAGACGTAATAAAAATAATCCTGTTTTAATTGGTGAACCTGGGGTAGGTAAAACAGCCATTGCTGAAGGGTTGGCTCTGGCCATCGTTGAAGGTTCAGTACCTGTTAAGTTACGAAATAAATTAGTGTATATGCTTGATATCGCGTCACTTGTTACGAACACTGGAATTCGGGGTCAATTCGAAGAACGGATGAAGCAGTTGATCGGTGAATTACAGGAAAGAAAAAATGTCATTTTATTCATCGATGAAATTCACCAAATTGTCGGGGCTGGTTCAGCAGAAGGATCAATGGATGCTGGAAATATCTTAAAACCAGCGCTTGCACGCGGCGAACTTCAGCTTGTCGGAGCAACCACTTTATCCGAATATAGGAAAATTGAAAAAGATGGTGCCCTTGAAAGACGCTTCCAGCCTGTACACGTTAATGAGCCGACAACGGCTGAGGCATTGGTCATCTTACGTGGTTTAAAAGATAGTTATGAATCTTATCATGGTGTAACATATAGTGAGGAAGCACTAAAAGCTGCAGTAGAACTTTCAAACCGCTACATTCAAGATCGTTTTCTCCCTGACAAGGCGATTGACCTGATGGATGAGGCGGGTTCTAAATTGAACTTGACCATAGAAGACGGTCAGGAAGAAGATATGAAAGAGCGTCTTGCCCAAATCTATAAAGAAAAAGAACTGGCACTAAAAGAAGAAGCATATGAAAAAGCGGCGGTTCTGCGTGATGAAGAAGAAAAATTGGAAAAGTCCTTGCAATCTGGAGAAAATTCAGTCAAACCAATCGTTACCGTCGAGGATATTCAAGTCATCATTGAACAAAAAACCGGTATACCTGTAGGTAAGTTACAGGAGGATGAGCAAGAAAGAATGATTCATCTTCAAGCGGAACTTATGAAAAAAGTCATTGGTCAGGAAGAGGCCGTTAAAAAGGTTGCAAAAGCCGTCCGCAGAAGTCGTGCAGGTTTAAAATCCAAAAACCGTCCTACCGGTTCTTTCCTTTTCGTTGGTCCAACTGGAGTAGGTAAAACAGAATTGGCAAAAACTCTTGCAGAGGAATTGTTTGGAGATAAAGAAGCGATGATTCGTCTAGACATGAGTGAGTTCATGGAGAAACATAGTGTTTCCAAGTTAATTGGTTCACCTCCTGGATACGTTGGACACGAGGAAGCAGGACAGCTAACTGAAAAAGTTCGTCGTAAACCTTACAGTATTATTTTATTGGATGAGATTGAAAAGGCACATCCAGATGTTATGCATATGTTCCTGCAAATTCTAGAAGATGGGCGGTTGACGGATAGTCAAGGCCGAACTGTTACTTTTAAAGACACTGTGATTATCATGACAAGTAATGCTGGTGTCGGAGAAAAACAGAAAGTAATGGGATTCGGTACAAGTACAGCCGTGGAAGAGGCGTCCATTCTGCAGTCGTTGGGCAGTTTCTTCAAGCCGGAATTCCTGAACAGATTTGATAGCATCATTGAATTCTCAGCATTGAAGAAGGAAGATCTTCTGCAAATCGTTGATATCATGATTTCTGAACTTGACGAAACACTTTCTGCACAAGAATTAACATTAGTCGTGACAGATGAAGCAAAACAAAAACTGATTGAATTAGGATACCATCCAACATTCGGGGCTAGACCGCTTCGTCGAGTCATTCAGGAACAACTCGAAGACGGCATCACCGACTTTATCTTTGAGCAGCCTGAAGTGAAGAACTTTACTGCAATTGTTGAAGATAACCATATGAAAATTATTAAAACACCATAAAGAGTACTAGAAATGCCTCCAAGACCGTAAAACTGTTATGGAGGCATTTTTTTATCTTTTTTAAGGTTTTCCTGATTATCTTTATTCTTCAGAGCCTATAATAGGTTAGAAATTTAAGGGAAACAAATTGATTCATTACAATTCTAATAATCCGGAAACGGATTTCAGAATTTTCTCCATAGATTTTTTGTGCGAATGTTTTTAAGCGTCATTCCGGTGGAATCATAGGTATAGGGGATTAAATAGTGTATGATAAAGCCTATTCTTTACAAGGCATATGAAAAAATATATTAAATAAATTCCTGTTTTGGAATGGGAATTTCAATGGAGGAATGACCTATTAATGATTCACTTTCTTATTTTGAAGAGGAAAATACCAATAATCGAAAACCTACTGATAAAGAAACGGAAAATCAGTTGGAATCCCTGTCCACTGCCAATATTCATTCACTAAACCCGGCAGAATTGGATCAGCTATATTTCTTTGAAGGAAAAGACTTAGGAAATTCCTATCATAAAGATAAAACGGCATTCAGGTTATGGTCCCCCGTTGCATCTGAAGTTAAGCTTGTCACTTATGAACATTGGGATGATTCCAATGGAATGGAAATTGAAATGGATCGTTCGGAAAAGGGAACCTGGACAGTTGAATTAACCGGTGATCAGGATGGATTGATTTATACATACAAGGTGAAAGTCGGAGAAATCTGGAGTGAAGCTGTAGATCCTTATGTTCGTGCAGTCACTGTCAATGGAGATAAGGGAGTCGTAATAAATTTAGCGGACACGAATCCACAAAAGTGGACCCGGAATAAACCACCGCTCGGAAAAGCAGAGGACATCATCATCTACGAATTGCATACCAGAGATTTGTCGATTCATCCTGAAAGTGGAATTCAACATAAAGGAAAATTCTTAGGAGTAATTGAAAGTGGCACTAAAGGCCCGAATGGGGTGAAAACGGGTCTGGATCATATTAAAGATTTAGGTGTAACCCATGTACAATTCATCCCCATATTCGATTTTGCTACCGTCAATGAAAAAAAATTAAATGAACCGCAATATAATTGGGGATATGATCCTCAGAATTATAACGCTCCAGAGGGTTCATACTCAACTGATCCCTATCAACCAAAAGTAAGGATCCGGGAGTTGAAGGAAATGATCCAAGGCTTACATGATCAGGGACTGCGTGTGATCATGGATGTGGTATACAATCACGTTTATTCGGTGGCTGATTCAAACTTCAATAAACTGGTACCCACCTACTTTTTTCGCTATAACGCCGACGGTACATTATCGAATGGCACTGGTGTTGGAAATGACACGGCCTCTGAACATAAAATGATGCGTAAATTTATCGTTGAATCCGTCACCTATTGGGCGAAAGAATTCAACCTCGATGGCTTCCGTTTTGATTTAATGGGGATTCATGATGTGGAAACGATGAATGAAGTGAAAAAAGCACTTGTGGAAATTGATCCCACCATCATTGTTTTAGGCGAAGGCTGGGATATGAATACCCCATTGGCCCAAGATCAAAAAGCGAATCAAAAAAACGCACGTAAAATGCCTGGCATCGCACATTTTAATGATACTATCCGGGATGGGTTAAAAGGATTCGTGATGAACGCGCATGATAAAGGATTTATTAATGGTAAGCCAGGTATGGAGGATATTATAAGAAAAAGTATCGCTGCCGGATTGAAATACGATGATCATATTGCATCCTATCAAAAACCAGATCAAGTCATCAATTATGTTGAAGCGCATGATAATTTCACCTTATGGGATAAACTTAACATCACGAATCCGGAAGCTACAGAACATGACCGTAAACAGATGCATAAATTAGCTTCCGCCATTGTCTTACTGTCACAGGGAATACCGATGATTCATGCTGGACAAGAATTTATGCGCACGAAGGATGGGGATGAAAACAGCTATCAATCATCTGACTGGGTTAACCGTTTGGATTGGAAAAGAAGAGCGGAGTTTGATCACGAAGTCGAATATATGAAAGGGCTCATTTCGCTAAGAAAAAATCATTCGGTTTTTAGATTAAGTACACCCGAAGAAATCGAAAGGCATTTACAATTCATCGATTCTCCATCGAATGTCGTTGCATTCACTCTACTAGCAGATGATTCAAAAATCGCAGTGATTCATAATGCAAATCGGGACGCGATAAGCATAACTCTCCCACATGAAGGGAATTGGTCTGTATTAGTGAATGGTCAGCAGGCGGGTCTGGAAGAAATAGAAAGGATAAAAGGGGGGCATATAACAGTTCCCGCTTTAAGTTCATTCGTTTTAAAACAAATTTTTAATGGATGATCTAAAAATAGAAGTGAGTGAATACTTTCACTCACTTCTATTTTGTTCATTACCTGATTTGAACTTCCATTTTCCATTATTTACTTTCACACGTTAAGCAAAATGATGTCGGGGTAGAAATATTAAACGAACTTGCAATTCACCGTTTTTTAAAGGGAAGCGATTATTTTGCAACAGAAAGTGCATATAAAAATTGATGGTGCTGACGCCACACTGGACGGTAAACAAACAGTATTACAAATGCTAAATGCTAACGGATGTTCGATTGAAGTTCCGAATGTTTGTTACCATCCTGGCCTAGGTCCTATTGAAACATGTGATACATGTCTGGTGAGTGTAAATGGAGAACTTAATAGATACAGTTGTACCTGATGTGAAAGAAGCACAGGTTATGGCCATGGACTAGATATTGTACAACCATGAATTGTATTGTACGGTTTGCGATTACAATAACGGCAGTTGTGAAATACATAATACCGTTAAAGAAATGAAAGTGAACTATCAAAGTGTACCGTTCGATCAAAAACCAGTATGATCCAGACCAATGCATTCTATGCGGGCGCTGTGTAGAAGCTTGTCAAGATGTAGGGAGATTTTCCTTCCCGGATGGAAAGCAAGATTATTCCCCATCGAGTGGACCAAACCAATTGATTTCGGGGAAGAGTTTGATATCCATGTGAATAATAGACGTTTATTAGAACATTTCCATGAACGGAACATGACGTATAAATCTGAAGGCATCACTTCCGAAACTCCAAAGATATTCCTTGAGGTACCACGAGAATTGGATAAAGAAAGAGGACTGGAAGATGGTACGCTCGTTCGGCATTCATCACCATATGGAAATGCAAAAGTGCAATGCCTGATTAAAAGGTAAAGAAGTTTGTTTGCCGATGAACGATACAGGAGACGGGACAATTAACCAATTGACCAGCAGCTATGCGGATAAAGATACGGATACTCCTGCTTTTAGGGGGCCAACCAACAAAAAGCGAAAACATACGTTAAGCCAATTTCGACATAAAAAAAGGCGAGTTCACTTTCCGAAAAGTCGAGCAATGAAGCTTTTTTTTGTTCTTTTTCGGTTGCTGATATGTTCTAAAAGAAAAAAAGGAAAAGAAGTTTTAGATATTTTTGATTTTATTCTATATGGGTGATACTGATTCAATTTATATAGGAAATAAAATACGAAAAACCCTTTTTTCTTAATAGTGTACCTTTACGAAAAAAATTTAATTGGTTACTTCTTCTAAGAAAGATGCCAATTAAAATGCATACATATTTTATACATAAGAAAGAATAACTTCTTTTCATATAATTATGGATATACTGCAATAATATATTTGGGATGCGTCACTCTGAAAGTTAATTGTATTTTGGATCGAAATAAAAGGAAAGAGACTGATACTGATTTTCTATAGTGATTTTTCTATCTGACTCTTTTTGGGATAGAACCTAGAAAAATGCCCACTTACAAGATTAAATCAGTATGATTCCGTATTCCTGAAGTAAACTGGTTTATAAAAAAATTAAAATCTACAAGTGAGCGATTTTCGTCGTCCAGGGCATGTTTTTCCATTAATTTCGAAAGAAGGCGGAGTGCTTAGCCGTGTTGGTCATACAGAAGCAGCTGTTGATTTAGCCAAATTGGCAGGTGGAAAGCCTGTGGCTGTAATTTGTGAAATCATGAAAGAAGACGGTACAATGGCACTTGTACCAGACCTAATAACAATTGCTAAACAATTGAATTTAAAGTTAATTACTATTAAAGATTTAGTTGCATTTCGTCAGAGACAAGGAGAGTTGTATATTCAGGAGTAGAAGAATATTTTGTATTTCTATATATAATTTTACTAGTCTATTACAAAATGGCATTCCTGATGACCTTCCTTAAAGGAATAGGAGAAGATACAAGCGATTTAGAAAGAACCACCCAATTACCAGAGAATCAGTATTTGCATAAAGCGAATGAAACAGCTGACATAGAACGGCCGACCTCCAGAAAATCATACGGATCAAGCATCCCCAGTAAAAGCGGAATTGAAAAAAAACGAAACATAAGCTGGTTTTGGATTGCAGCAGGAGTTTCGCTTGTAACCATTCCGCTAACTTTATCGAAAAGTAAAAAATAAAGTAACTTGCACGTTCATATTCGGAATATTGAGCGCAAACCGTGTAAACAAGAAGTTAAATTATGAATGATATATATTAAAGCCGATGATTCCCCCTAATAGGGGATCATCGGCTTTTTTCGATTGAAGGTGAGGTAATAAAATTACTATCAATATTTTTCTCACTAGCCTTTTATTACATATATTTAAATTAGATACAAATAATAAAATCAATAATTAGAGAAAGCATCATACACAAACAAAAGGGGGCGGGTAAGTGCGAATAGGACGTTCTCTTAAAAGGTCTAAAGAAAAATCTACAACAAATCATATACAAGTAAATACCTTATCTGCCGTGGTGAACGAAAATCTTGTGAGATTAATGAATGAGCTCGGGCACAGTTCAGATTTGTCTGTTCGTATGATTGAATCTCTACACCAAAAATCGGTACAAGCAGCTGTAATCCACCTTGACGGATTGGCTGATGCTAACATCATTAATGAAAACATAGTGGACCCATTAATCCAGTGGTTTAAAGAAAATAATCAAATATTGACAGAGATAGAAGAACAAGCTAGCCATATTTTAACGGTATCTCAATTAACCGTTAAAGAAAGTTGGCAGGAATTCATATCAGCGGTTTTGACAGGAGATACGGTTGTATTGTTGAATGGCAGTACAAAAGCATTCATCGCCAGTACGAAATGTCAGCCATCCCGTGCAATAACTGAGCCAACAAGCCAAACGGTCATTAGAGGACCAAAAGATAGTTTTACTGAGAATTTAAGAACCAATACATCACTAATACGTGCTAGGATTCAAAACCCTGATGTGCGCTTAGAGAGTTTGAAAGTCGGAAGCGTCACTCAAACGGATATTGGAATCATGTACATTCAGGGAATCGCGGATGAGAGTATTGTGAAGGAAGTCAAAGAACGAGTAAGGGGCATTGATATTGATGGGGTTCTTGAATCGAATTACATTGAAGAATTAATCCGAGATGATTCAGCGACCATTTTCCCCCTTCTTTTGAATACTGAACGACCAGATGCGGTAGTCGGTAATTTATTGGAAGGGCGAATCGCCATCATTATACAAGGAACACCTTTTGTTTTAATCGTCCCAGCAGTTTTCTCTCAATTTTTTCAATCTCCGGAAGACTATTATCAAAATCAATATACTAGTTCCTTTATAAGGTTGTTAAGATTCGGTGCCTTTTTTCTTTCGATGTATGCATCCGCTATCTATTTGGCCCTAATTACTCATCACCAGGGGCTTATCCCTACAACTTTAATCGTCAGTTTAATGGCTCAAAGGGAAAATGTTCCTTTTCCAGCAATTGTCGAAATACTCGTAATGGAAATGGCCTTCGAGGTTTTACGGGAGGCAGGAATTCGGATGCCAAGAGCGATCGGTCCAGCCGTATCAATTGTAGGAGCACTTATTTTAGGGCAGGCAGCTGTTGAAGCCGGATTTGTGGGAGCGTCAGTCGTTATCATAGTAGCCATTTCTGCAATCAGCAGTTTTACACTGCCGAATACCAGTCTAGTTAATGTGACTCGCGGAATTCGATTTATGTTGATTTTTATTTCAGCATTCATAGGCTTATATGGCATATTGCTTTTCACTTTATGTATCTGGCTTCATATGAGCAGCCTGAGGTCTTTTGGTGTACCATATTTTGCACCATTCGCTCCATTTCGTTTCAAGGAGCAAAAAGATGGTTTTTTTCGATTCCCACTACCATCACTATTGAAAAAAACATCAAGAAAATAAAACTCGGCTAAATACGGGGGAACGAAATATGAAAAGTAATATTTCATTTTTATGGATAGCCATTTGCTTATTGATTTCAGGGTGTTCAAATTATCGGGAATTAAACGAGCTTGGGGTCATAATAGGAATGGGAATCGACCATAACGACGATCCAGACAACCCATACAAAGTAACCTATCAAGTCATTAATCCAAGCGGGCTTTCCCAAACCAGTACTTCCGGAGGTAAAGGACTTGCAGTCATAAACTATACGGTAACGGCAAAAACACTAGTTGAGGCTTATTCAAAGGCATCAGCCATTATTCCTAGAGAAAACAATTTTTCACACCTTTCGCTCATTATTATCGGGGAAGAGTTAGCACGAAATGGTCTTGATTTATTATTTGATGCTGTCGATAGAGGCAAAAATCAAAGGGTAAGTGTCCCGATCTTTATTGCTCGCGGAAAGTCTGCTGAGTATTTGCTTGGTGTAATTGAACCACTTGAAATGACTCCAGGTAAAAATATCATTAGCACAACTAAAAGTGAGCAAAGCGACTATGGATCCACTAATGAAGTGTTATTATATGAAACCATTTCAGCACTTATGAGTGAAGGGAAGGATGTATCACTTCCTGGAATCAGTATAAGGAATGATTCAAAAGAGGCAAAGCAAATAAGTAATTTTGAGACGACTGCCCCAGCTTATATAGAGGCAAAAGGATTAGCCCTATTTAGAAAAGGAAAAATGGTGAGATGGCTTGATGGAGAAACGGCCAGAGGTGTTCAGTTTGTCACATCGGATATAAAAAGGACAGATGTTGTGATACCTTGCAGTGAGAAGGGAATTGTCACGATCACGGCAATCAGAGTAAAAAGCAAAATGAAAACCAAAATCCACCATGAAAAACCAGTCATACATACAAATTTGAATGTAATGGGAGAAATGATGCAAACATCATGTGACCTGGATATGAGCGATCCGAAGTTGTTAAGTGAGTTTGAAAGAAAATTGGAAAATGAACTAAAAAAGCAAATAAAAAGGACGATTAGCATCACTCAAAAAGAAAAGTCGGACGTTTTTGGTTTTGGTGATGCCTTGTCTCGAACAAACCCGGATTATTGGCTTCTGCATAAAAAAAATTGGGATAACCTATTTTCAGATGCGGAAATATCTATGAAGGTAAACGTTGACATTATTAATTCCGGAATGCGAATGGAACCTTATAAGTCGAAATAAAAAAATGAGGAAGTGAGGAGACATTGCCTAAATTAAAAATTGATGGATTTCAGTTATTTTGTATGATGGTCATTTTTATGTTTGGCAGTAATTTACTGCTTGATATAGGAAAGGGGGCCAAGCAGGATGTCTGGATTGTGAATCTCTTATCAACTCTTTTTGGTTGTTTACTGTATTTCGTGTATATTTCATTATTTAAAAAATACCCTGACTTACCGATGACCGGTTATGCCCGGAAAATTTGGGGTAAATATTTTGGCGGTTTATTCAGTTTTTGCTATATCATCTATTTTGTTTATCTTGCTGCAAGAGTGTTACGGGATTTTGAAGAATTATTAATTAGCTCCACATATAGACGTACTTCCATTATAACGCTGGGGATATGCATGATACTGGTTTTAATTTATGGAGTTCACTTAGGTATAGAAGCATTTGCACGAGTTACATGCATATGCTTCGCCATTATTATCGTGGGCCTTTTGATTATGAACATTATGTTTGTACTAGGAGGATATACAAAATTGGAAAACCTTCAGCCTGTTTTAGGCAACGGATGGGGAAAGGTATGGAAAGAGTTGATTCCTACTGGTATCACCGTACCTTTTGGAGAATTGATTACGTTTACGATGATTCTTCCGTATTTGAATAAAAAGAATTCTGCTGTGAAAGTTGGCCTCTTGGCGATAATTATAGGTGGAGTTACTTTAACTCTTAATTCGATCATTTTTTTGTCCGTATTAGGTCCAGATGCCGTATTAAGGTCAAATTTCCCTGCTCTTACGGCTGTCAGTTATATAAATATCGCTGATTTTATTGAAAGACTGGATTCGTTCATTCTTGTTTTAATGATCATTTTAGGCTTCATTAAGATTTCGATCTTTTTCTTTTGTGCCATTATTGGCGCAGCGGACTTATTTCAAATGAAATCTTCCCCTGTATTCATTTACCTGGTTGGCGGTGTTATTTTCTTCTCTTCGCTTATGATTGCACCTAGCTATCAGGCTCATATAGATGAAGGGCTAACAGTCGTCCCTTACCTTTTGCACCTACCTTTACTTATTGGAATCCCCATTCTATTATTGGTTACCGCATATATAAAACAAAAAATGAAACCAGCAGTTTCATGAAGAGGGAGGCTGCCGGTTTTTAAGAGCTGAGAATATGATCAAATATAAAAAGAGTATTATGGCTAAAAGGACCAGAAAGTAATCTTCTCCACGAGCTACTGTGAAATATTGTTTGATGCTATAGAAAGAGTGCAATATATTCAAGCCCTGTAGGTTATCAAGGAGAATAATAAGTAAATACGTGCCTAACAAAATTAACAAAGATGGTAGCATTCTCACGATAAAATCACCTCATTCTTTTTTCTTAAAGTGTCGTTAATACTCTAAAAATATGCACGAATTCGTATTTAGGTTATGTGTCTGGATACTTGATACTTGTCATTTTCAATCCTTATTATGATGGAACCTAATGCTTGTAGAAATGCCTCCCATGCCATAAAATGGGAGTATACAAATGATAAAGGAGTGTATAAATGAAGTTCAAATTAATGACCATCACCTTGGGTATCTGTTCTTCATTAGTACTTTCAGGTTGTTCAAGTGAAGAGGAAAGTGTTGTTCATAATGAAAGCAGTCATGAAGGACATTCAGAACATACAGTATCAGGAGATCTTCAGGAGGAGACCAGCAGTAAGGAAATAGCACCGGATTTCTTAGCCGAAAAACCAGAAGATATGAAGACAATCTATTTAGCTGTTGCTCAAAATAAAGATTTACTAGAAAAAATACCTTGTTACTGCGGTTGCGGGGAGTCAGCTAACCATAAAAACAATTACGATTGTTTCATCCATGAAAATAAAAAAAATGGTGAAGTGGTTTGGGATGACCACGGGACGAGATGTGGAGTTTGCTTAGAAATAGCTGCACAATCCATACTGGACTTGAATGATGGTATGAGCATCAAAGATATCCGGAATAAAGTCGATGAAAAATATAAAAGTGGATATGCCAAACCAACCCCAACCCCTGAAGTGTAAGGGCAAAAAGGAAATGAAATTCTAGCGTGAAAATGATAATTAGGAAAATGGCTTTTGCCCGATATTCATTCGGGAAATGCCATTTTTTAATTTCTTGGAGTGAAGGATTCTTTCACATATATAATATTAGTTAGAATGGGGAATACTTCCAATAAACATTAAACCATAAAGGAGCTATCACTTTGACATTAATCCGCCTTGGTTATGTAGCCATGAGTAATCATGTGCCGAACTGTTCACCATCCCAAACTATGACTTTTGCTCAGTTTTCGAAAATTAAGGACAGAGATGCTGCGATAAGGAAGCTTGAACGCATTTCAATTTCCAATCTTCATAATTGTTGGCGTTTACTGATCCATAACGAAGCTAATAATATTCAGTTCTTTAGGCTTTCTTCTAAACTTATCCCTTTAGCCAATCATCCGGAAATTCCAGAATGGGATTACATAGAACCTATTTCAGAAGAACTAGCTAAATTAAAAACATTCATTACAAATCACCCAAAAATAAGGATAGATTTTCACCCAGATCATTTTGTCATCTTGAATAGTACAAATATCGATATTCTGAAGACATCATTAAAAACATTAAGGATGCATTATACTTTATTGAAAAAAATAGGGTTGGATCCCGAGCATCGCTGTGTACTGCATGTTGGCGGGGGGTATGGCGAACATGTACAGGCATTAGAGCAATTTATTGATAATTGGGGTTTGATTCCGGAATCAATTCAAAGAATGGTCATTCTTGAAAATGATGATACTACCTATACTTTGTCGGAAACCCTTTATTTATGTGAGAAAATGGGGATTCCCATGGTTTTTGATTATCACCATTACCTCGCACATCAGTTACCTGGCGAAGATTGGACAGACCATTGGGATCGAATATTAAATACCTGGAGGAATTCCAAACTACCTCCTAAAATGCATATCTCAAGTCCAAGGTCCGATAAAGAATTTCGAGCACACGCTGACTTTGTGGATACTGGTATGTTCATGGAGTTTTTACAAAGGATAAAAGGGACCTTACCACAATTGGATTGCATGATTGAAGCTAAACAAAAAGATGGAGCACTTTTCCAGTTGATGGATCAGCTGAAAAGTTACAAAGAGATAGAGATCATTGATAATGCAAGTTTTTATATTCATTAAAAAATCCGTATGATAAAATATTAAACATTTGGTAAAGAAGGTATGCATAAGATTTTCTTTATCAAATGCAATTTGTTTACATAACATAATTATTGTTAATTTAAGGACTATATGGGGTCCTACCATCAAAAAGCGGAAAAAGAAATACCGGGTTAAGAATCCGATTTTCCCTACGCGAAGGAATCAGCCTTATAAAAATTACTAAAGAAGAGGACACTGGTTTAAAAGTTGTATTCATCAAGGAAATTAATGTGTACCTATAACTATTGGGTGAAAAATATTTAAGTATGTTATCTAACTCATTCCCTTTACAGATATCGTGGTGATGGATATGTCTTTGTTGGACACCACTTACTAATACTCTTATATGTTCTTTTGGTGAGCCAGTGAAATTACGGACGTTCTCAAACTTTAAGGGCTGCAATGTTAATCAGTTCTCTGCATTCATCATGTATGTTATTATGTTGAGATTCATCTAATTGCGTTAACGTTTGTTCACTCTCCAATTTTCAGGTAATTTAGGGCTACTCTTTATCAATCGTGTCCGAGCACTGGATCTGTTCCTTGCTTACTTCCCATAAACGCTTTGCAGCGTCCATGTTTTGAGCGGGTACAGATGGGATTGTAATTTGCATGTCGGTGTAGTAGCGGCCATTGTGACTGGTAATTTCGTCTGAGTCCGCCAACCATACCAAAGTTTCGGCACCTTTCTCAGGGCTTCGGGAGAATATCTTCATCACGGACATGGTCAACCGGGCCAATAGTCCGTTGTTCTGGTTAAAGTTCGTGGAAACTAGCCCAGGATCGAAGCAATGAGCTGTGACTCCCGTTCTCTCCAGTCGCCCCGCCAATTCAGCGGTGAATAAGATGTTGGCGAGCTTTGTTTCCGCATAGCGAAATGTAGGGCCGCCAATGAATTTTTTGGGGAAGCTATAGAGATGCTCGGCGCTGAGTTCGTCAAAATCAATCCCTTTCTTGGCCATCTTGTGACCGTGGGATGCGGTTGTGATTACTCGGGCTTGCTCACTTTCCTTTAACCGATCAAGGAGCAGTGTCGTAAGCAGGTAGGGTGCTAGATGATTAACCGCCCAGGTCATCTCCAAGCCGTCGACAGTTAGTTGTCGAGTTTCGAACAAGGCGCCGGCATTGTTGATTAAGACATCCACTTTCGGGCACCTAGCCAGAATTTCAGCAGCAACCTGACGTATGGACTGCTGAGAAGCCATGTCTGCTAGGAACACATCCACTGTGGTGCTATTTCCGGTTAATGTCTTAATTCGATTCACTACTTCAGTCGCTTTGGTCTGATTACGTGCGACGAGTCCCAGGTTTGCGCCTCGAATTGCGAGTTCTTTGGCTGTGGCCAGCCCAATGCCGCTAGTTGCACCGGTAATCACGACGTACTTGCCTTTCACTGTCCACTTATTCGAAATTATACTCTCCATTGTTATTAAACCTCTATCCCTGAAAGTTTATGAATGAACAATTCATTCTTTAGCAAATTAACGAACATCATAATTTAATTTTTGCGAACCATCAACAGCAATTTTTCTACTCCATCCTAATATTTTACATAACTTCAGAAGTGCCGTGTTTAATGCGATTGCAGTTATTATAACTGGCGCAACTATCTGAAACGGCTCAATTGATTGTGATGTCAAGTAGACAAGATTGGTCGTACGGATTCGTGGGACATGATCCCGTGAACTAAACGTCCCGTACCTGATCGCATATAGCTTCCTATTCACTGTGCAAAAAGAGCGTATTCATATCTCTTTCATTGTTCCCTTGGAGGACACCTAACTTGGAAATAGGTATTATCATCATTGCTTTTCAAGACGGCATGATCAATATGACCAATACGATTGCAGCGGTTAGCTCAGCAGAGTAGCTCTATCAAACAAACACAACTTCCAAGATGTATAAAAGTACGTTTCTCTTAACAGGATTGTTTTCAATTATATGTGCTGCACTTGGTTTAATCCCATATGGACCGTATACTTCGTCTATTGGTTTTTCAGTAAGTACAAAAATATTTGATCGAGTAGCTTTAATTATCAGAGGAGCGCTTTTCACTTTACTTGGATTTGTGCCTGCGTTAGGAGCCTTATTTTCGACAATTCCTGTTAGGAAAGGGGGTGCTGTCTTATTTATGGCCTATATACAATTATTCGGAACCGCTGCATAATATTCAATTTAATTCTGAAACGATATACCGAATTGCTACTCCGACACTTATTGGTATCTGTATTATGAACATTCCTGCGGAAGTGTTCGCTACGATTCCTATGTATATTCGTCCCCTTATCGGTAATGGTCTGTTAATGGGCGTACTTATAGATCTGGCTCTGGAATGTTTTGTGGATTGGTCAAATTATAAATGGTTGGAATCAAGGTACTAGTACTGCATTTAATAATATTAAAGGCCGATGATTCCTTAATACAGGGATAATCGGCTTTTTTAAACCGAAATATCTCTTCGTGTATGTTTTCCGCATTTCGTATGCCCCCTAAATAAATGGGGCATCCAGACATTATAAATAATGAGTAAAAATATAGAGAATTTTAATATGCTATGTTTTCGAAAAAAAAGTAGAAAAGACAAGAAAAACGAGCTTCATATTTAGTTTTTAATGAGGTTGTTTTAAATCACTAGAGTCATTGGTCTAGATTGCGTTAAAACGTCTCTATTAAACCTTTAGGGGTGTTATTTGGTGTTGGTATTTTTTTGTAGTAGATCGTCTGAAATTATAAGAATATTCCGAATGTAACAAAGGACCTGTATTGATACATTCAAAAACGCGTTAAATCAAGGTTTATAAGGGTATCAAGATTTATAAAACTTGCCTTTTTTTCACCTGTTCACGTACAATGAAAGAAGGGGAAAGGGGAATGAGCCATTCATGCAAGCAACCTCTCAAAGAATAAAGAATGTCCAGCCGATACGCCGGTTGGATCACATAGAAAAGATGAAAAAGTCACTATTAAAATATTGCAGCTACAGGGATTATATGATGTTTTCAATCGGGATAAACATCGGGTTACGTATAGGGGATCTTTTACAATTAAGAGTGAAAGATATTCTTGAGGGTACACATATAGTCATTGTGGAGCAAAAAACAGATAAAATTAAGCGGTTCCTTGTCAATCCTCAACTTCGTAAGGAAGTAAGGAAATATGTCCGGAAATCGAACCTGAAAAATGAACAGTATTTATTTCCAAGTCGAAAAGGTAATGGTCCAATCACTAGGGTACAGGCCTATCGGGTCCTGAACAAGGCAGCTGAAATGGCAGACATTCCGGATGTCGGTACACATACCCTTCGAAAAACCTTCGGCTATTTGCATTACCAAAAATTCAAGGATATAGCTTTACTGCAACAAATCCTTAATCATTCCAATCCAAAAGATACGATGATTTACATAGGACTCACACAGGATTTAATGGACGAAACTCTAATGGATTTCTATTATTAACTGAACAGGAGGAAGTACAACCCCTGTATTACTCAGTATTTTTATATTGATATCACAGTCCTGTAATAGGGATTTATTCCAAAGCAAACATTATTTTAATATATATGAATGGGTAGAGAAAACTGTTATTTTTGGTGCGGAGAGGTGAAAGAAAAAGAGCATCTCCGTTCAAGGACTGTTGGAATGGGATAAGCCTTTACTAGGAAATTCGACTTCACTGAGAGTTTTGAAAATTAAAACAGTTTTGAGAGGGTAAAAGGACAGGACCTTATCTCAACCGAATGACTTCTCAAAAAAGAACAAGAATATAATCTTTTTTTGTTAATATCATCCAGTCTTTATTCTTTTAAAAAATCATTCAATTTTCTTATCAATACAGTATATTAGAAACATTTAGTCTTCTAAAAGTCTGTTATTCTACTTTTTAACATATAATGAAACAGAATTTAACAGGAAAGAATGGGGGTTCAAAATAAGGTTACTATAATAACGTTATGTTAACTTGTTTTCGAGATTTATCCTACTGTCAAAGGACTCATCATATGAACTGACCCCAATTGTTAGAGAACATGTAATAATTGGGGTGCAGTATAATGCTTGCAAGGAAAATGGATAATTAGTTTCAGTTAAAAGGAACCCATATCCTCCACCTGATCTAGCTCCAAAGGTAAAAAAGCATATTCCTCGTCCTTGATAATCTCACATTTACGAACGGGAATCGGTTGTTTAAAAATAGGCCCATCTATTACTGTGGTGTGAAACTCTCCACCTTCTCCGCAGGGGTCAATGCCGCGAGCTTCAAGTTCCTTCACGTATTCATGGGTTAACGTTCGCCCTAAATCTTCCTCTCGCATTCCCAATGATAAATTAACGGTTACAATGATCGTTACAAATCCTAGATTCATGAACTCTTCGACAGCTTCACGATGGTTCATTTCCCATAAAGGCATCCCAAGCTTCAATCCAGCATTCTTCGTAACCTTATCATGCCAACAGCCATGGGCAGGCATATCCAAGTCACCAGTTACTAACACTTCAGCTCCTTGATCTTTAGCATTTTCTAAAAGGCGCATAAATACTTTTTCATAATCAGTCCAACTGGCAGCTGCAGTATAAACAGGCAAACCTATAGATTCAGCTTGGGCATGTATGAGTTCCGGAGGCAGTCCATGGGATCTGGAGCGTTTTCCTTCTTCTTCCAGCATGACGATCAGTCCTACCGCATCTCCAATCTTCATTGCTTTATATAAGGCTAAGACACTATCCTTTCCCCCGCTAAAAGAAGCGATGAATTTATGCCCGCGAGCACTATTTTTCCAATCGATTACTTCTGTCATCTAAATTTTCTCCTTCATTCTAATGACTTTTTGCCAATTTCATATTTTACATATGACCTTTCATAACTATATTTGTTTGATTTTATCACGGTTGGAGCTTTTAGATAAGATATTAATACAACCTGATACAAAAAAACTTGATTAATAAAAGAGAAGTTCATCTCAAAGAAACTACTTCTTTATCGACAGAGACAAGATAATTTTGCAAAAGGAGGATTATTTCAAATTCCTAGTGAACAAGGCAATAAAAAGGCATGAGGCCAGTGGATGAACGGGACCATGCCATTAAGGCTAGCTAAATAAAGTTTCTACCTTTATAGATTCCCTTCATATAATAGGTTCTTTTTATAAAATTACAATATGTATTTCCACTTTTCCATCAGGATAATACTTTTCAAAATCCAGACTATATTTTCTGTTCAATTTTTTTTCTTCTTCCAGCTGCCATATCTTTTTCCAAGTTTCACCTATGGAATGTTCATCTTGTAAACATTCAAACACCGCGTATTCTTGATCTGGAATGACAAATTTTTCATTCGATACAGGGGTTTCGGTGGCTACAGTTAAAGTATAATCTCCACGATAGTTACTTTCGTAATGATGGTATATCCCATATTTCATATCATTTTCAATATTAAGATCATTTGTTTTGCTCCAAAGGGATTCGATTTTCTCGAAAAGTTCCTTATCCGAGAAATTATTAGTCCTTATTTCGCCAATCATGTAGACTTCTTTACTCATTAACTAGCAACTCCTTATTTGTATAAATTTGGATATAGTAACAATGATATCACATTCAAAAAGGATGACCAGATTCTTTTGGTGCAAGGGTAATTTTGGAGGTTGGTTTTGTCTATAGTTCCTGCTTTGGAATTTGTGAATTGAACAATAAAAAGTTGATCAGATGTGAAGTAGATGTTTACCTAATATATTGTATCCAGTATTTTTAAAATTGGATACAATATATTTAATTTTCTGTATTGTAATCGCTTTATATAGTTGATATAGTTAAAATTGTATCCAATATCGAAAGGTGGACGCTGAATTGGATAATGCAAATTCTAAAAGAGATAAATCAACAATCGTTAAAAATGTAACGAAAAGCCTCAGGAAAGCGATTTTGAATGGGACGTTGAAAAAGGGGGAGCGACTCATCCAAGAGGAGTGGGCCGATCGCCTAGAAGTAAGCAGAATGCCCATTCGTGAAGCACTTACACAGCTTCAAATGGAGGGGTTGGTGGAAATGGTTCCTCATAAAGGAGCAATCGTCACACCGATTACCCGGGATGATATTGAAGAAATTTATCATACCAGGTCTCTGCTTGAAGGTCTTGCAGTAGAAAAATCACTGCCTTATTTAACAAAGGAGGATAAAGAAAAATTAAAGGGTATTTTGATTGAAATGGAAGGGATTCAGTTATCTGACGAAACCAATGAGCATTATATCCTTTTAAATGCGGCTTTTCATGAAACCCTCCGAAAAGGGTGCCCATGGCCAAGGGTTCAAAAAATGGTAGAAACGCTGGGGATCTCACCCATTGCGCCGAATTTGCTGATTGATTATTACCCAGAAACGCAACGGGAACACCGTATGATATATGAAGCGGCACTAAGAGGGGATCCTGCAGAACTAAGGGCAGCAGTAGAATTTCACATTTTACGGACGAAGAATAATTTAATTACGTATATGGAGTTGCTGAATACTAAAAATCATCAATAAAAGGAGTGTTAATTGTGTATGATTTCGCAATTGTTGGTGGGGGTATAGTAGGATTATCGACGGGAATGGCACTTTATCAGCGTTTTCCTAATGCTAAAGTGGTAGTCATTGAAAAAGAGGCTGTTGTTGCAGATCATCAAACGGGGCACAACAGCGGCGTCATCCATTCAGGAATTTATTATAAACCAGGCAGTTTCAAGGCACGGTTTGCGCGTCAAGGAAGCAAATCAATGACGGAATTCTGCCGGATGCATGGAATTGAACATGATATCTGCGGTAAGGTCATTGTTGCAACAAAACCAGAAGAGTTACCGCTTCTAGATGATTTATATTCACGCGGTTTACAAAACGAGCTAGCTATACAAAGAATCGGTGTGGATGAATTAAAGGAAATTGAACCACATGTTAATGGACTTGGTGCGATTCGTGTCCCGCAAGCCGGCATCGTCAATTATCGTCAGGTAAGTGAAAAGATGGCGGATATCATCCGAGGCAACGGCGGTGAAATCAAGCTGAATACAAAGGTGGAGAAGATTAACGAGGATTTAGATGAAGTCATCATCGACACGAACAACGGTACAATAAAGGCAAGGGTGGTCATTAATTGCGCAGGATTGCACAGTGACCGTATCGCAGCAGCTGCGGGGTATAAAACTGATATGAAAATTGTCCCGTTTCGCGGTGAGTATTTTAAATTGAAGCCTGAAAAGCGCTTCCTAGTCAATCATTTAATTTATCCGGTACCTAACCCGAAATTTCCATTTCTGGGGGTTCATTTTACGCGGATGATTAGCGGGGAAGTAGATGCCGGTCCAAATGCTGTACTAAGTTTCAAACGGGAAGGTTATAAGAAAACCGATTTCAATGCGAAAGATTTAACTGAAGTTTTAAGCTATAAAGGTTTTTGGAAGCTGGCTAGTAAATTCATGAAGGAAGGGATGGATGAATATGTCCGTTCTTTTAGTAAAAAGCAATTTACGAAAAGCCTGCAGGAGTTAATTCCGGAAATTCAAGAAGATGATTTAATCCCTGCACCTGCGGGAGTCCGGGCACAGGCGTTACAGGATGATGGTAATATGGTGGATGATTTTCATATTATAATGGGAAAACGGACCATTCATGTTTGTAACGCACCGTCGCCTGCAGCAACAGCATCAATTGAAATTGGAAAAGAGGTTGTTAACCGCATTCCGGAACAATCACACTTATTGGAAGCTGCATTGACAAAATAAAATTCGTTAAAGAGAGAGGAAGAAGTCTCATGTTCAATGGTAAAACAATTTTCATTGCAGGTCATGCACGTTTACCTCAAGGAATGGCAGCGAAAAGTGTCTTTGAAACATTGACCATCACTGCAGAAGTCGATGCTAAATATGGGGTTGTCCTGGAAGCTTCTTGTACATTGGCAACAGAGCATGGCCGGGAATTCATTGGGCATTTATTAAAAGGGATTAGTTTAAATGATGGTGTTGATGATGCGATAGAATCGATTCAATCTTATTATAGGGGGAAAGCAGCTAATGCATTGATTGCTGCCTTGAAGGACCTGGATCTCCATTTTCAGCAAATTAAAGCAGGAGAAAAAACGAAACTACCAAGTTAGGAATATGATTTTCAGAATAATTTGTAAAAAGTGTTGACAATTTTACTAAAAAACGTTTTAATGTAATTAAGCCAATATTATGACATTAACACCTTTTGGAAAATACCTTTTCAGAATCGTGTAAAGATCTTAATGCTTGGAAACAGGAAAAATAAATCATACATAAACTGCATATTCACTGTGACTCTATTTGCATAGAGCAGTGAAGTGAATATAAGCCAGTTGTACAGTTGGATTCCTATTTTATTTAGGGATCATGTGCGACTGGCTTTTTATATTTCCCGTTAACTTTGTCACCTATATTACAAATAACAGGAGGAATTATTCATGAGCATTGCAGAAAAAAAGAGAGCTAAGTTTGAAAGGAAAACAGAAAAATACGAGGTGAAAGTTCACCCTCAAACCAGCCGTTTATATCATATTGAAATTTCAAAAGAGGCAATTGCCGCTTTTTTAGAAACCGTATCGAAGGATAATCAGTCTGTTCAACATCTGGAATATACACCATATGCACGACTCATCGTTGCCTCATATCTATTGGATCAAGTGGGGGAAGACTTTGGTGAAGTGCTTCGGAACATCGTTCACGATCGGGAATCCGGCGGCTTCACCCTCGGCTTGGAGGGCGTCACGGAAAATACAGATGAATATGTCATTTTTGCGACGGCCATTTCATACTTGCTGGGAACTCCAAACCATGATGCCATGTCAGGAAAATATTATGCCCGCTTTAGTGTTCAAGACACGGATAGCAGTGATTCATATTTGCGTCAGGCCTATCGTTTATTTACACTTCATACAGACGGAACCTTTGTAGATGAACCAACGGACTGGTTAATAATGATGAAGATGGTCGAACAAAATGCCCGCGGTGGCGAATCACGCTTATTGCACTTAGACGATTGGAAAGAGCTTGATATGTATGTAAATCATCCATTATCCAGCCACAAATTCACGTATAAGGCTCCAAAAAGCAAGAACATTGATCAGGAAATCCAAAGATTGACATTCTTCAATCATAATAACAAACCTGGTGTATGTTATATCGATCAATTTGTTTATCCTGAATCAATCGAACAAGCTAAATACTTACGCGATTTATCCAATTCTTTAGAAAACGATGATAGTGTACTTGAACTGGAACTGCCTGTTGGAGATTTAGTTGTCGTCAACAATATATTCTGGCTTCACGGACGCGCTGCATTTGAAAAAGATCCAAACCTGAACCGTGAATTACTTCGCCAGCGCGGAAGCTTCAATCAATAGTTTCATTTTGTAAACCCAACAGTTTTATTCATCCCCAAATACCATTTATAAGATAAATTGTTTTCAACCTAAGGGTTGGAAAGCGATTTATCTTTTTTTTTTGAAAGATTCAGTAAAGTTTAATATTGTTAATGGAAGTAAAAAAGAGGGCCTCTACTTGTAATCTTGAACTAACGCACCTAGAGTAAAGATTATTCTATATTCTCTCTAATCTTCCTGCTTCATCATTCAAACCTAATTTAATCATTTCATTAATGACCAATTCTTTTAATTCTATATCGTCTGAAATTAAATAAGTAAATTGAGCATCTCTTATGAAAACCAGTTTACTTTCTGTAGTTGCTGAATTGAAAAAAGATTTCACGTCGTCCAAGTTAATCTGTATATCTTTTTCAAGTTTGTATATGTAATGTTTGCTATTGATACTGTCTAAAGATGCTATGCCTATACCATCCAGAGTCGATAACATTGTTTGTTCCTCTCTTGCCTTCATTACTTCTTTTTCCACATACTGATATACATTCTCTATTATTTCGCATCCAATGGTGGATCTTATTTTTTCTACTACATAGTTTGCTTGCTCTACATACTCCATATTTTCTTCTTTTTTTAGTTCTTTGAGCAAACTAATATACCGTTCCTCTTCTTTATTTAAATTAAAGTTTGATATTTCAGTGGCACTTTTCATCGTACAAACTAAACTAACAAACTCCCTTATATTCCTGGCTACAATTTTTATGTGTGCATCGAAATCATCCATTGGACTGATACATACAATAAACGCATTCTCCAAGTCAGATACCCTTCCAAAATCAGTTAGGAAGCCATAATGAATGCCGTCACAACCTATATTTGCAAACGGAATGACATCGTAGGGAGTCATTTCATAATGTGGGAAGTCTAGTTGTAAACAAAGGTCTAAATCACATAATGAGTATCCTTCTTTTTCAATAACCTCCTCTAATTTCTGAAGCTTTTTAAAAGTTGGTGGCATTTTCAAGTACTTTCCTAGATAAATCATTTTTTCTCCTTTAATTGTGGCCTGTAAGATAATTCAAGGATAACTTATATCCCAAAATTATACAATTCCATAACTAGTGGTTTCTTAATTTCCGTTAAAGAGCATACGGAATCAAAAAGGTTCATAATGCCCCTATTTTCTGTGGCGACCCTGCTTTTCTGATATACTGATATGGCCAAAATAAATAGATGAAAAAAAGAGGGGGTAGTAATTTATGGGGATCGCTAATTTTTGTAAGTTTACGCAATTTAA
The DNA here is from genome assembly GCF_002243645.1 of Peribacillus simplex NBRC 15720 = DSM 1321. NCBI lineage: Bacteria > Bacillati > Bacillota > Bacilli > Caryophanales > Bacillaceae > Peribacillus > Peribacillus simplex. The sequence goes on from NZ_CP017704.1 coordinate 5,393,448, forward strand.
GGACTTAATTAATGCTTTACCTGCTGCCTATACAGATGAAATGTTAAAGAGCGAGCAATTTTTGCTTGAAAGAGATGAAAAGAAAAAACTCGAAATCTATTACGCACCTTTCGAATATGTAAATGAACGGGCCAAAGTGGTGATTGTCGGAATCACTCCTGGTTTACATCAAATGAAAAAATCATATTCTACCGTAATTAATTCAAGAGGGCACATACATAGCGATGAAGAGATCCTACACGAAGTAAAAAAGAATTCCAGTTTTGAAGGAACGATGAGAAAAAATTTGGTTCAAATGTTAGATGAACTTGGATTACACACATACTTAAACATATCGTCCACACTGGATCTTTTTAACGAAGCTAGTCACATCGTTCATACTACCTCTGTTTTAACCTATCCAGTCTTTTATAACGGGAAAAACTACAGTGGAACAACTCCGAACATGTTAAACACCGAGTTGCTTAAAAAAAATATAATGGAAGGCTTTGCTACCGAAATAGGTACCATTGAACGCCCGCTTATTATTCCTTTAGGCGTTAATGTTTCCAAGGTTTTAAACTATTTAGCGGGTCAAGATTATTTGGATGCTAACAACATACTTCTAGGATTTCCTCATCCATCTGGAGGAAATGGTCATCGACATAAGCAATTTGCAGCAAATAAAGAACAAATGAAAATGATGTTACAGCACTATTTTTCAAAGTAAATGACCGTGGGTTAAAGAGGAGGGATGTATGCTCAATGAAACTTATATAAGTATTAAAGGATGGGAAATATTTGATTAAGAATTCTATTATTCATTATTAGTGTTAAAAGTAAAATTAACTATTTACTAGTGATATTTTGGAGATTATAATAAGAACAAATGTTCTTTATTATAGGAGGCATTAACATGGATGAACTAGAGGAATTTTTAAAATCACTTACTATTGAAGAGTTAAAAGTTATTTATGAAGAAGTAAGTGGACCTGATATTAATAAATAGATGAAAAAAATTTGAAATAGAAGAGTCTTATTTTTTTCTTTCCATTTAATACGATTATAGTAACTGAACCATCAACAGTCATGTATGAGACAAAAAATGTATGTATTGTTGATGATGGTTATTTGTGGCTTCAACAATTTCCTTTAGAGAAAAACATACGGTAACAACGATATTTGATGCGTATGTAAATATTGTTCAATGGTACATAGATATTTTCGGTAGTTTTGAAATGGTGAATTTATCAAATTTTCACAAGAATGTCCTGTTCGAAAAATTAAAGAATTTAAAAATCAAGGACCCATTAATGGTCCTTGATTTTTTATGAAAAGGACATTTGAAAAAAACTGATGGTAATTTTCAGATCAATCGACTTTCATCATTCAGCCATTAGGTAATGATTTGGATGTTATGTGAAAAGTGCACCTCTTACATCATAATTTTCTATATCGATTTCAATTTTTCTATCAAGTGCTAGTTTTGCCAAAAGGGAGCCTAAATAGGGGCCCATTGTTAAACCTGAAGCTCCAAGACCATTGGCTACGATTATGCCTTCCCAGTCTGGTAAAGGACCCATGACCGGAAGGAATCCCGGGGTGAATGGACGAAATCCGACCCTCGCTTCAACAAACGTACTATCTGTCAAACCGGGAGCGGTTTGCAAGGCTTTGTTGAAAACCTCCTGCAGCCCTCCTGCGGTCATTCGGTTATCGAATACTTCCATATTTTCATGAGTCGCCCCAGCAACGATTTTATTATTATCGAAAGCCAAAAGATATTGATCACTGGGAGGCATGACTACAGGCCAGTTATTCGTATTTTCATTTGGCGTTTCCAGATGGATGATTTGAGCCTTTTGGAAGGTGACTTGAAAATTCACGCCCAGTGGTTTCAATAATTCCGGTGCCCAAGCGCCAGCACAAACAATCACTTTATCAGCAGGAATGAATTCATCTCCAAGTGTTACACCTGTCACTTGTGCACCGTTATATGAAAGTATAGCCTCACCATACATAAGTTTTGCACCGTTTTTTTGTGATGCCCGCAATAAGGAATCACGTAGTGCGCGTCCATCGACCCGCGCGGCACCACTCACGTGAACGGATGCGTATTCACTGGAAAGAGGGGGGAATAAAGCACTTGTTTCCTCTGCGGAAAGTAATGTGATCGTCCCGATCTCCGGTGCTTCTTCCTTCCGTTTTGCCGCCCGGTTCTTCATGGCATTCAGTTTATCTTCATCTGTATGTAAACTTATGGCCCCGACTTGGGCATAACCAGTCTCGGTTTCCCCGTCCCGTTCAAGTTCTTTAATTAAACCGGGATAAAAAGCTGCACCATTTTTGGCAAGGAGATACCAAGCTTGGTTGCGCCTTTGCGATATCCACGGGCAAACGATTCCTGCAGCTGCAGATGTTGCCTGCCCGACATCTTGGCGGTCAATAATGATCACTTCAGCCTCATTTTTAGCCAACTGGTAGGCAGTGGAAGCTCCCAAAATTCCTGCACCAACTACAATGATTTTTTGCATATTCAACATCTCATTTCTCTCGTATGTATAAACGCATACCACTACTATATCGAAGACACGAAATGATTGCCACAACCGATATTGTAATTTTTTTCACAAAGTTATTTTATCTATAGTGAATATGCTATGATTGAAATTGCGAGAGCTTGAAAAGATACTAGGAGGACATATCATGTTAAAAAAACAAATGGAATATTACATATCAAAATCCGTAATCGAAAAAAAGGTTGAGTTGTTTAAAGAAGAAAAGGATTATGTAGTGAAGCATAAATTAATCGCCGATGATATCATTATAGTGGAAAAAGAAAATGAATCCCGTTTTACAGATGCTTATATGGAGCGCAGTAATAAAGAGAGCGAAGAATTAATTTCTGAAGAGAATTCTGCATTTTTATCACAACCGATCGAGTATTTGCAAAAAAACAAAGATGAATTCCTTTACTTTGAATCACAATGGTTCGAATTAATCGGTGTTGAGGCACTTTCGTTAGAAGTGGATGATGTTTTCGGTACGTATAACGCGATGTTTGGATTGAAATTCCAGAAAAAAATGGGAGAAGCTTTAAAAACGTATTTAACTAAGGAACTTCAAGAAGGAATTGGATCGTTCAGTTTAATGTTTAACCAGGGCGACGGGTTATGGGATGTGAATTTTGCCTTGGATAACATAAAAGGATTTCGAGAAGACATGTCATTAGAAGAAGCTTTTAATTTAGTCTATCATTTTCTTTTTATCCTTGTTCAAACAATCGAGGAAAATATGTAAAACGAAGTGCCGTCATTAATTTTAATGGCGGTTTTTTTATTTCTCGAGTTAACCGATGCCCCCTCTGGATATTGATTAAAGGAACTTGAAAGAATTCGTCGAATTGATTAATGATATACCTTTATTTAACAAACTTATATGTTTATTTTGATTGTATTTGGCCATTTTTTGTTCATGAAAATGAAATGAAAGTTACATCGGAAGGGGAAGTTGTACTTGCTGAATGAATTGAAAGTTACTCAAGTTACCATTCCAATGCCTTTTAGGTTGGACCATGTCCATTGTTTCCTGGCAGAAGGCGAAAAAGGGTGGACAATCATTGATGCGGGATTAAATAACAAAGCGACAAGGGATTTATGGAACCCAATTATTGAAAAACATGATATTGCCGATATTATCATCACCCATTATCACCCAGATCATTTCGGGTATGCAGGGGCATTACAACAACTGACCGGTGCGGATGTTTGGATGACACAAGTGGATGAACATTCGGGAACTACGTATTGGGAAGCGGATTCGCTGAAGCTGCTTAAAGAAAATTATATTGCATGTGGTATGGAAGACGATGTGGCCGTCGCCTTATCCAGTGACGAAAGCGGGTTCATGCCACAAGTAAAACCCTATCCTACTGTAAATCATCATCTTGAAGAAGGAATGAAACTGCATTTTGGCAAATATGATTATGAAGTGATTTTCACGCCGGGGCATTCTGATGGTCTGATTTCCTTATACAATCAGGAAAAAAGTGTCCTTTTCTCGACTGATCATATATTGCCCAGGGTATCTCCAAATATTTCATATTGGTTTAAAGGTTTCAGTAACCCATTGGAAGAGTTTTTTACTTCATTGAAAAAAATACAAAAGCTTGACGTTGAATATGTCATACCTTCACATGGGAAACCATTTCAAAATGCCAATAAAAGAATTGTTGAATTGTTGGATCACCATCAGGACCGGTTGCATGTAATTCATGAAAACATGAAAGAGCCGATTTCTGTAAAAAGTGCTTGCCAAATCTTATTTGGAATTCTGCCGATTCACGAAACTAGGTTTGCTGTTGGTGAAACATTGGCTCACCTTGAATATCTTCTTTTGAATGACCAATGCAGAAAGTTTAAACGTGAAGGCAAATGGTATTATCAATCCATTTGATATATTGAACGTTGAATCTAGCTCATGTCATATGAGCTTTTTTTGCATTCAAAACACAAGTCCCACTGTCTTCTATATACTAGTTAATGAATAAGTTTAAGCGGTTTTGTTTACTTAAAAAGAAAAAATGTTATGATTATTTTTAGATTCTTATGAATATTGAATCGATTGAGAACATTTACTGAAAACAGGTTGGGAGTTTTGAGATGAAGAACACATATATGAAAACCGCATCAGGAGTGTATATTAATTATTTCCTGTTAGGTATGGTCAATATCATGCTCGCATCGAATATGCCGTATTTAACGGAGCAATGGAATACAGATAATGCCGGAGTAAGCTATATCATCGCTGCTATAGGGGTGGGGAAATTACTTACATATGCCTTTACGGGATATTTATCAGATAAAATCGGGAGAAAACCATTAATTATTGCTTCATCATTGGGAATGGGCATCTTCTTGATCGGTATTCCATTATCACCTAATTATCATTTGGCTTTTGTTTTTGCCATCCTTGCAGGTGTCGCTAATTCGTCAATGGATGCAGGTTCATATCCTGGTTTAACTGAGCTTTTCCCAAGAGCTGCTGGTTCAGCCAGTGTACTGGTGAAAGCATTCATGTCTGCAGGAGCATTTCTTCTCCCATTCATGATATTATTTTTCTCGAATCATGAGATGTTTTATGGATATGCCTTTTTTATTCCTGCTGTTATTTATCTATTGAACTTGCTGTTTTTATTCACCGTTTCTTTTCCAAGTTCGAATATGAACAAGGAAAAACAAGTAGATGATCGTACTGAGAGTAAGAAATTCATTTCAGAACCGGTATTACGTAAAGAGGGACTTGCTCTCGTGATAATAGGTTTCACATCAACAGGATTATTCACCGTTTCACAGATTTGGCTTCCGACTTATGGTCAGCAGGCTGTGGGCATGCCGATGGCCAGTTCCATCAAATTGCTAAGTTATTATAGTTTAGGGGCACTTATTTCCGTATTGGTTTTATCCGTTTTATTAAAAAAGACCGTCCGGCCAATAACGGTTATCATGATTTATCCGATCATAACTTTTATTTCAATCCTTACGATCCTTTTGGTAAAGGTGCCGGTTGTCGTTTCCATCACAGCATTTTTCATCGGACTTTCCACTGCCGGGATCTTTCAGTTAGCCATTACGATAATGACGGAATTTTTCTGGAGGAAAAAAGGAACAGTGACCGGTATCGTGGCAACAGCTGCTGGATTGGCTTCTATAGTTATGCCGCTTGTAACGGGTTGGATGTCGAAAAGCGGAAATATATCAATCATCTTCATTTTTGATGCCCTCCTGTCTGTAACTGGTTTTATAGCTGCAGTTTATGTTTATTATCGCTATGGAAAGTTGATGGGTAAGGGAAAAGTGGAGACAGGGGATATTCGTTTACATGCCTGACACATGCGGAACTTTTACAGTAGACTATAATGACTTCATTGATTGATAAAAAAAAACCACTGCCCATCAAACTTGGGCGGTGGTTTTTTTTTCATTGCCTGGCTCCTATTTGTCCCTTAACTTCTTGCATGATATTTTCAAGGGATGTGACAATTCCTTTATCGTCCTTATAGCTAATATGCTTAGGTTGAAAATGGATAGGCGAATCCAAACCAGCAGCGGCTGAGATTCGATATAATCCTTTTCTAAGGGTAACAAGAAAGTTGACCACACGATATTTCTTTTCATCGATGACAAGTGCCTTTTGCAATTCCGGATCAGTGGTTGCTACCCCGACTGGACAAGCATTGGATTGACATTTCATCGTCTGTATACATCCAATGGCAATCATGAAACCTCTTGCTATGTTAACAAGGTCGGCTCCCATGGCTAGAGCTATCGCTATTCTATCAGGCGTGAACAATTTACCGGAGGCGATGATTTTAACGCGATTGCGGACACCGTATTTTTCCAGGGTCGATACTAAAATCGGCAACGCGGATTTTAGCGGTAATCCTACGCTATCGATCAATTCCTGATACGAAGCACCCGTGCCGCCTTCACCGCCATCCAATGAAATGAAATCCGGACCTTTCCCGGTTTCTTTCATATAACTAGCAAGCTCTTCGACACTGTCATTGCCGCCGATGACCATTTTGATACCGACCGGGATGCCTGTATGTTCCCTGATTCTTTCAATAAAATCGCACATGGATTTTACGTCATTGAATTGATGAAACCGATTCGGACTATCGATCGCTTTGTACGGAACGACCTTACGGATTTCAGCGATTTCCGGATTCACTTTTTCAGCATCAATATGCCCTCCGCGAGTTTTGGCACCTTGAGCCAATTTGATTTCAAATGCTTTGATTTCTGGTATTTCACTTTTTCTTTTTAACTCATCCCAATCCATCTCGCCTTTACTATCACGAACCCCAAACATGGCTGGCCCGATTTGCATGATTATATCGACATCGCCGGTTAAATGATAAGGAGAAAGACCGCCTTCCCCTGTATTCATCCACGTTCCTTTTGCTGCAGCCAATCCCTCAGAAAGGGCAGTGATTGCGTTCTTCCCCAAAGAACCATAACTCATGGCGGACATGCCGATAAGACCTTTTAAACGAAAGGGATTCTTAGTGTTTGGGCCGATGATCACGGCATCTTCATCATTCAATAAAAATGCAGAGGATTCTTCATCTTCCCATTTTTCTTCTCGCTGTGAGAAAAGCGGATCTTTCAATAGAATGTATCTTTTAGTCGTCACTTTTGTTTCTCGATCGTATTTTTCTTCTTCAGCCAATTTTGGGAACATGCTATTCTTAACAAAGAAGCCTTCTTCATCAAAATCCCGTTTTGAACCAAAACCTATTACATCCCGTAAATATTTTGAACTTTTAACCATATGTTCATAGTCATCCCGGGAAAAAGGTTTTCCTTCGTTATCACTGTTAAACCAATATTGCCTCATTTCAGGCCCGATTTTTTCCAGAAAGTAACGTATTCTTCCAAGTACGGGGTAGTTTCTTAAAATTGCATGATGCTTCTGCGTGCGGTCAAAGAAAATCATATAAAGTAATAGAAAAACCAAGACTATGATGATGATGAAGATAACGGTAAATCCAATGATAATTAAAAGGTTTGCGATGCCGCTCATTCAATCCCTCCTAGTATGCAAAAAATTCATGTATTGTTAATTTACTCGGTACCTCGATCAATTATACAGAATTCCAATGCAAGGCTTTTATAGGGATAGAACGAAATAATTTAATTAGGCATTCTTGCTCTTTTCAACTTCTCCTTTTCGATTGGCTTACCCAAATGGCTAACTGCAAAGTAATGGCATCATGCAGCTCTTGTGGATTATATCCGGTAATTTCCTTGATTTTTTTTAATCGGTATATAAGGGAGTTACGATGGATATACATTCTTTTTGCACATTTCCCGATATTTAGGTTACTGAGGAAAAATTGTTGCAGTGTCTCGATCAACTTTTCAGATAAGCTGCCTAGTATTCTTTCCTGAAATTGCTGTTTCGTTCGCTCATCTATCCTTTCCAACAGTGCCTTTGTTTCCACATCAGTATATATCGTTAAAGCTTGATTGGCTTCACCTAGTAAAAGTGCTGATTCAGCTTCCCGGAAAGAGTGGCATATGTATGATTCCTTTTCCACAAGAGAGCCCAGACCGATTCGTATAACAAAGCCTTTTGCTTTTAATTGTTTGATGACTGTATCCAATCTTTGGTCGATGTTATTTTCAGTAAGCGACGTAGTGAGAATGAAAACTCGATTCACATTCAGGAACCCAACAAGGGCGTGTTGTGTGCCAAAAACAGTTTCCGTCATTTGAATCAGCTCACTCTTATTTAAAGGATTTAATTTCATTTCCATCACCCCCACCTGATAGGGAGGTTCTAATTTCATTCCAATCAGTTCAAGTCTCTGATCAATCGAATACTGATGGATCTCTTCCTTTAGTAAGTCTTCAAATACCAATTATTTCAAGTGTTGTTTCCATTCGAGTTGTTCCGCCATTAAAGCTTGATGAAGCATCATTTCCGTAATCATTTTCACCAATTCCCCGAATTCCAAGAGTTCTGTCGGATCACCGGTGATCCCGATAACGCCAATGATTACATTTTGAAAATTAATAGGCAAATTAATTCCTGGAAGGACCCCCGCCCATTGATGACGATCCTTTTCGTGAATAATTAAAGGCTTTCCTGTTTTCAGTACTTCCATTGCCCCAAAATGCAATTGGTCGATGCGTTCACGATTCGGAAGCGATGATGGTTCCTTTATCATCCATAATATTAATATTTCTGTTAAGTCTATTGGTGGTTTGTTTGACAATTTCCATTGCAATTTCTTGGGTTAGCATACAAGTCATCCTTCTAGAGTTTTTTTATTTGGTTATCCTGTTTGCGATAACAGAATGGTAATCACATTCCTGCAAACAAGCTATGATTTATCATGAAAAAGGGGATGGTCGATAGTTTAAGCCTTTAGCTATCTTATACTTTAGGAAATTGGGAAAATAACAGAAAATTTTCTATAAGATCATTTTTTCTATATAGTATAGCCAAAAAAATCAAATATGTCATACTAACTTTCGTATAGAATGAACGATGATTAAAATATTTCCGAAGATTATAATTAAATTAATATAAAAATATATTCAAAGGGGACCTGAGCATGAAAATCGTTATTGCACCAGATTCCTATAAAGGAAGTTTGTCAGCATCAGAAGCTTCCAAAGCAATAGAGCGAGGAGTCAGGAAGGCACTGCCGGATGCGAAGACAGTATTGGTTCCTGCAGCGGATGGCGGGGAAGGTACGATGGATAGCCTTGTTGCAGCTACAAATGGGCGAAAAGTTGAAGTGACTGTTAAAGGGCCTTTACTTCAAAACGTTCAGGCAGCATATGCTATCTTGGGCGATCAGGAAACATGTGTGATTGAAATGGCCAGTGCATCCGGTCTATGCCTAGTCGATCCAGATGAGTTGAACCCATTGATCACCACTACATACGGGACAGGGGAGCTTATTCAAAAAGCATTGAATGATGGCTGTCGAAAGTTCATTTTAGCGATTGGCGGAAGCGCTACCAATGATGGCGGTGTTGGAATGCTCCAGGCTTTGGGAATGAGGGTGTTTGATGAAGAGGGTAAACCGCTGGGATTCGGAGGTGCCGAATTATTGCGGATATCAGAAATTAATACGGAGGATTTTGATCCCAGAATAGCAGATTCCGAGTTTTTGATTGCCTCGGATGTCCAAAATCCATTAGTCGGTCCAGATGGGGCATCAAGTGTATTCGGACCTCAAAAAGGGGCGACTCCTGCCATGGTTGAAATTCTTGATAAAGCTTTATCATCATGGGCTGATTTGGTGGAAATCAAAACAGGCATACACTTGCATGATAAAGCAGGTGCAGGTGCTGCAGGAGGAATTGGAGGTGCATTTCAAGCCTTTTTCCGTGCAGAAACAAAAAGGGGCATCGATATTGTTATGGAGTATACGAAACTGGGTGAAAAATTGTCCGATGCCGATTGTGTCTTTACCGGTGAGGGCCAAATCGATTACCAGACTGCTTCAGGCAAAACACCAATGGGAGTTGCACAAGAAGCCAAAAAGCATGGTGTTCCCGTATTTGTTTTGGCCGGATCGGTCGGAACAGGTATTGAAGTTTTATATGACCATGGAATAACTAGTGTTCATAGTTTGGTGAACGCTCCTATGCCTTTAAAGGAAGCTATGGAAAGAGGAGCTGAATTGTTGGAAGTTTCAGCTGAACAAGTAATGCGGACTTTTTTGGCAGCGATTAAAAATAGGGGGTAATCATATGTTATTTATTGTTTTGGCCATTGGTGTTTTCTTAATTGTTTTTGCGACAACTAAATTCAAGCTGCATCCGTTCTTATCGCTTCTATTAGGCACTTTATTTGTGGGTTTTGCTTCTGGGATGCCTCTGGATCAGATCGTTGAGAATATTAACGGCGGTTTTGGCGGACTGATGACGAGTATTGGCCTTGTAATCGTTTTCGGTACAATAATCGGAACCATTCTGGAAAAGGCCGGTGCCGCATTACGAATGGCCGAAGTCGTATTGAGGATTGTCGGTCCTAAAAGACCGCAACTTGCCATGAGTATGATTGGCTTTATCGTATCCATACCCGTTTTTTGCGATTCAGGTTTCGTTATTTTATCGAGCTTAAGAAAAGCATTGGCAAGACGCGCAAAAGTAGCGGTTGCTTCCATGTCAGTTGCGCTTGCAACTGGTTTGTATGCGACACATACACTTGTGCCTCCAACTCCAGGGCCAATAGCAGCAGCCGGGAATATCGGAGCGGATGGATACTTAGGGACGGTCATTTTACTTGGTCTTATTACGGCCATTCCAGCTGCACTTGCTGGTTATATATGGTCAATGAAAGTAGCGACCAAGATAGAGGTTGAAGATGACAGTAGTGACCTGGATTACGATTATGATGAAATTGTCCGTTCATACGGCAAGATGCCTTCTGCCTTTCAATCATTTTTACCGATAGTTTTACCGATTGTCCTGATTGGAGCCAGTTCTGTATTAACGCTTTTTGGTACAAAGGGGGGTATCGCCTCATTTTTCGTATTCTTAGGCCAGCCGGTCATCGCATTGCTCGTCGGAGTAATTTCAGCTTTGACATTGCTGCCTAAGTACGATGAAGAAACATTGACAAACTGGATAGGAGCAGCCTTATTGGATGCTGCGCCAATTTTATTGATTACCGGGGCAGGCGGAGCATTTGGTACAGTCATTAAAAATACGGGGATTGCAGATATCATCCAAAGTTGGGATATGGGCAGCATCTTTAGCGGTTCCTTGTTCCTGTTGGTCCCGTTCCTAATTGCTGCTGGATTGAAAACAGCCCAAGGTTCTTCCACAGCATCCCTGGTCATCACTTCATCTTTGATTGCCCCCATGCTTCCAACATTGGGGATTGAAGGAGCTGTTCCACTCGCACTGATAGTCATGGCTGTTGGAGCAGGTGCGATGACTGTAAGCCATGTAAATGATAGCTTCTTCTGGGTGGTCACCCAATTTAGCGGGATGAAAGTAACGGATGCCTATAAAGCTCAAACGATGGCAACCTTAATACAAGGGGGAGTCACGATTATCACGACGATGATATTATGGGTCATTCTAGTGTGATATTAATAATGGAAAAACGGAGAAGCGTGAATGCACATAACCCTGTCAAGTAGACAATAAAAAAAGAGTATTTTTTAAGCTGCGGCCTTTTCTCGATATTCAATTGGGGAAAGGCCGTTGAATTTCTCTTGAAAGCGTGCCGTATTGTAAAACTCTATATACTCTTGAATAGCTAGATAAGCTTGCTCTGCTGTTTTTGGACATATTAAATTTAACTTTTCTGTTTTTAAATGGGAGAAGAAGCTTTCTATACACGCGTTGTCGTGACAATTGCCACGACGAGAGTGGCTTCCTCGAATGCCGAGTTCCTTCACCTGATTTTCATATGATTTCGTCGTATATTGGAATCCTTGATCTGAGTGCAGGAGAGCCCCCTTGCTAAACGGCTTGTCCCTTAGCTGGTTTAGCGTATTATGAACCAATTCAAGGTCATTTCGTGTAGAAACATCCCATGCAACAATTTCATTATTATACAAATCTAAAACGGCGGAAAGGTAGGCAAACGTGTCTCCAATCCGTACATAGGTTATATCTGTTACTAACTTATGAAACCTCATCTCTGCGTGGAATTCACGATTTAAGACATTATGAAATACAACTGACCCTCTTCGACCGTAGAAAGGACGTTTCTTCCGAATGACAGATTGAACACCCAGATTTCTCATCAATCGACGAACACGCTTATGGTTTACAACGATTCCTTCTCTGGACAAAGCTCGAGTCATCCGTTTATATCCGTAGTAGGGGTGTAGCTTATGGATGGCTAAAATATGTTCTTTAATCCATAGATTTTTCTCAAGTCGCAGAGAACGAGTAGACTGTGTCTTCCTCCATTTGTAGTATCCAGCCCTTGAAACTTCAGCGATTTTTAATAGCCACGCAAGTGGGTACGTTTTCCTCAAACCATCGATTATTTGAAACCTTTCGGCTTTCAGGACCATTCCTTTCCATGCAGATTTGGATTGCGCTTTTTTAAATAATCCACCTGCGCTTTAAGATAGGCATTTTCCTCTTCTACACTAGAAAAATTCTTACGGTTCCATACACCACGTTGATCTTCAAAAGACTCGTTATTCTGCACTTTCTTTACCCAACTCGCTATCTGTGCATCACTTTTAATACCAAACGGTCACGAATCTGACGATATGACCAGCCTTCCTCCACCTTCAGACGAACCACTTCTCTCTTTAATTCTTCTGTATATGTTTGAAACGTTTGCCCCTTTTTTGCCATACAAAAAATCCCCTCCAGATAGACAGTTAAGAACATTTTATCATGTTCTCTTTTTTCTCTGTCTACCTGTAGGGGATAATACCAGAAACGCTTCTCTTTTTTTATGCTTTAAATAGAATATATTTTCATTTTTATGGTGTTATAAGAACTAAAATAGTGTATGTTGCATAGTATAAGGTATGGTGTACGTCACATAGTATAGAGAAGAGGTGATTGGATGAGCACTTTATTGAATTCATTAACCACTGAGCTGCGCAGAGGCACTTTGACGTTAGCTGTTCTAAGTCAGCTCAAAACCCCTCAGTATGGGTACTCGCTTGTCCAGCGTTTAGAGAAGTCGGGAATTACCATTGATCAAAGTACTTTATATCCGTTGCTTCGCCGCCTGGAAAAACAAGAATTGGTGACCAGCAGCTGGGATACTTCTGAAAGTAGACCGCGTAAGTACTATTCTTTAAGTGATTATGGGGGAGAAATCTTCATTCAGTTAAAGGAAGAATGGGAAAAAACTTCTCAAGAGCTTTATATATTATTAAAAGGAGAGGGAGAAGATGGAGCTGATTGAACTTTATATTCAGGAAGTGACCCGCAGGCTGCCAGAAAAAAACCGGGAGGATATTGCGCTTGAGCTTCAATCTACAATCGAAGATATGCTTCCGGAGGATCATACGGAGCAAGACGTGAAAGCAGTTCTTTTAAAATTAGGAGATCCGGTTACACTGGCAAGTGGTTATCGTGATCGGCCAATGCATCTGATTGGACCGCGATATTATGATGTTTATATCTGTCTGTTGAAAATGATTTTACCCATCGCTGCCGTCATTTCACTGATCGGATTAGTAGGGGATAATCCGTTTCGGGATATGGGGGATAATACGGTTATGGACGCGGTTTTCACCATAATAGGGAAAGGGATTGCAAGTATCATCAGTACAGGTATCCAAGTGTTTTTCTGGTTAACGCTTTCGTTTGCCATTTTAGAACGCGTGGATACTTCAAAAGACCAGTCGCCTTTAACAAAAGACTTGAAACCATGGACACCGGAAAGCCTAAAAGATATTCCGAACATTTCAAAGAAAAAAGCTATTCCTATGATCGAGATTTTTGCAAGTTTGTTAGGTCTTTCTGTATTCACGGCCCTTTATTTCAATGCAGCAAACCTCTTAGGGGTCTATGAAAAAAGGAATGATAGTCTCATTTTCGTGACACCTTCTTTCAATCAAGAGGTATTGAATTCCTATTGGCTGCTGGTATCTTGCGTCGTTATCATCGGGGTGCTCTTGGCTATTTATAAATTATTTTTAAGACAATGGACCCTGAAACTAGCTTTATTCCATGCCATATACCAGCTGTTGTCCACTCTGACTTTCATCATCATCATCAGTAATCCTAATTTATTGAACCCGGAATTCATTGCATACCAAAATACACTGTTTACAATCGATGAATGGAAAACCTCGATTTACTGGGGTCTCATATTAATCACCATCTTTTTTGCCGCCTACGATTCCTATCAAGGCTTCCGTAAGGCAAAAAAACGTTAAGGCACAGCATCCTAGCTGTGTTTTTTTGTTTGAAAGTTCCGTTAAGTGAAAAGTGAGTTGATACAAGTCTGTAAGATTATTTCAAGATACAAGGCAAAACAGAAAAACACCTCATATGAAATATAGTTTTTAACTAACTATACGGCATATGAGGCGTTACATTTAAACAAATTTTTTATTGAACTGCATCGAACTGATTGACTTTCCACGTGGATCCAGACTTATAAAAGGTAACCGTTCTTTTTACTGTGTCACCGTCGACTGTAGGTACAGTTAAATTGTAGGATCTAACGTTTAGTTTTTGATAGACCAATTTAATTTTTGCTTTTCTCCACTCTAACATGCTATCGCCGTCTCCGATTGGACGGGCTAATTTACCTTTATGGGTAATGTAACTATATTTGGTCAGCCCTTTTTCAACTGCATTATTAGTAAATGTCTCTGCTAAATAGTTAGTTAATTTATCTTTTGTATTAAACTCTTGGCAAAGGTATGAATACACTGTCCCTTTATAATTGAATGTTTTTTGTGAACATGAACGAGTAGTGTAACCGTGTAATGCATTCCAAAAATGTTTGCTGGCATTATCGGCTATCTTTAATGCATTTGCGTCAGACAAATTCTGTGATGTCGTTTTTGCGGTAACCTGACCACTTAATGTGAAAAATAAAATGATAATGGATAATAGCATACCTAAAAATTTTTTCATAATTTTTCTCCCCAATCCCTAATAGGATACTTATGTAACGAAAGTTTAATTAATATTACATTTGTTACATTTATATTACAATAAGGCTTGCGTAATTAAAAGAGAAATATTGTTAATTTTAAAATATATTTTTTGTTTTCCACTAAATATACATAGTTTGTTCACTTTATTCTTATTGAAAGGAGCGTTCACCGAGTTGGAAATAGAAGAACATTGGCTGTTACATACTTCATATTCCACCAACTGGCCTATTTAAAACCCAACAGTTAATTCTTTTGCAATAACGGGACAAGTTAATTCATTATATTTTCATTAATATCAACTTATGTACAAAGAACACGAATTTCTCCGGCAAGCCCGAAAATAATAAAATATAAAGGTTTGACAAACTTTCCAATTCTACCGTATTATAAATAATATACTTGAATACATTCTCCAAAGGGGAGTAGCTTTTACAACAATGTCGTCATTACAGAGTTCTTTGCTCTCGGTGTTGTTGGCAGCATATTGTTGTTAGCCAGACCTTACCTATTGGTAAAGGTCTATTTTCTTTTAGTAAACCTTTACCAAAATGGTAAAGGTTTTTTTGTAGTCCGGATTCTGCAGCCCTTAAGAAAATGTATAAACATGTGGGTTTAATAGAAAAACAAATAAATATAAATGGAGTGTATTCTTTGATACTTAGAAAATCTTTATTACTTTTAGGGATAGGTTCTGCACAAATAGATTTAATCCTTCCGAAAAATACGTATAAATCTGGTGAATGCATAAATGGGTATTTCTTGATTAAAGGTGGTACCTTGGCGCAAAGAATAAGGAGGATCGAATGTGATTTAATTATGGATACTCATTCTACCGGATTGGAAGAGATCCTTAAAACGAGCACCATCTTATCTTCAAGAGAGATTAATTCAGGGGAAAGTAATGAAATTCCTTTTAACTTTTGTCTGCCTACTTTGAATGAACCTTATAAGCGAGGGGTTTCCTATCGACTTAAAACGAGGCTGATACTTGATAAAGGGATAATAGGCAAGGATGATGACTGGATTTTAATCGATTCTGAATAAAAATGAAAATGGAGGTGGGAACATGAATATCTTGAAATTTTCTGAGCTTGCTATGGATTATTGGGAAGAATTTTTATTATTGAGGCTTTTCATATTGGCTTTACTGTTATTGGCGGTTTATTATATTTTGAATAAAATGGTTGAATGGTTCTTTAGAAGATCCAATTTTTTTGACGAAGAAGTCGAAAAAACAATACAGGGGGTTACTCGTTCTTCTCTTAGGTACAGTATTTCCGCGCTTTTCCTTATATATTTGATTGGACAGTTTATAGACCTAAAAGGAATTTTAGCTGGAGCTGGTATTTTAGGGGTCGTGATCGGATTTGCCGCTCAGCAAATGCTTAAGGATATCTTATTGGGATTTGTAAGGCTTTCGGATAATGAATTCCGAGTGGGGAATTTCGTGACATTCAACGGGACAAGTTCTGGGACGATTGAGGAAATCGGTATCCGGTTCATGCAGATCAGGGAATGGTCAGGAAAATTGCTGACCATCCCACACAGTGAAATTAGGACGATTCAAAATTTTAATAAAGGGAGAATGCGAATCATTGAACGCATCACAGTAAGTTACCAAGAAAATCCTGAGAGGGTAAAAAGGCTATTGGAGGATATATGTATCATCTGTAATGATAAGTATGGTGAAAGCCTTCTAAGGCTAGAAGATGGTACACCTGAAGAGGATTTTAGATACATTGGCATTACGGATTTAAATCCGAATCTTAAATATGTTGGATATGAACTATGCATTGTGGGACTTGTGAAACCTGAACATTACTTTGAAACATCGAGAAGCGTGAGGTTTGAAATGATGACTGCTTTACATGAGCATCAAATTCTAATGCCATCTTCCCATTTGCTTGTACAGGGCAATCCTAATCAAGAACGTTTATTGGAGAACTGATAAGAAGAAACACGTTTGCTTGAGATAATCCGGGAAAGGTCATGAAAAAAATGGTGGATAAGGTAACAAAGGGCAGAAACATACTAGCGACAGTCCTTGGAAACTTAAGGATATTAAAAGGGTTTCTATTAAAGGAAGTTCCTTTTTATACACAATAAGTCGAACAAGACTACCCCAAAAAATGGTTTTATTTTTATGGATTTCACCTTGATTTATCAGATTAAATAGATTATTATAAAATTAGCATAAAATGGAAGGGTGACCTTTAAACAATGATCATTTAATCCTATTCTTTAAGAAAAAATGCGTGCTAAATACGAAGTTTTTTCTGGATAGGATTAGTCTGTACATTAAAAATACAAACAAAGATCATTGTGTTCCGTCCATTGGGGATATTTTGCTCTGTTAAATTTGTATTGTACTGCCTCCTGTCCAGATATTTCACAGGAGGTTTTTATATTGGGAAAAAACACGTCCGTAACATTAAGTAATAAAGAACCTAACATATTTAAAAATCGTGTCTTCCGGGCCATTATCTTTTCAGGCTTGTTTTTACAAATAGGGATATGGGTACGGAATTTTGCAGTTTTGTTATTCGTCATGGAAAAGACAAACGGGGATGCCTTTGCCATTTCCATGATATCAGTAGCGGAGTTCGCACCCATTTTTATTTTTTCATTTATTGGAGGGACGTTTGCTGACCGCTGGAGTCCGAAAAAAACGATGGTTTGGTGTGATATATTAAGTGCAATATCCGTATTTGCTGTGCTTATCTCGCTTATCTTCGGCAGTTGGAAAATGGTATTCTTCGCAACATTGATTTCGGCGATACTTTCTCAATTTTCTCAGCCATCAGGCATGAAGCTATTTAAGATGCATTTGCCAGAAAGTCAAATTCAGACAGGGATGTCTGTTTATCAGACCGTCTTTGCAGTATTTATGGTTTTAGGTCCGATTCTTGGTACATTTGCCTTCCAATCATTTGGGATAAACATCTCGATTGCGATTACTGGCCTGGCGTTTTTACTTTCAGCTGGCGCACTCGCCTTTCTTCCAAAAGATCGCAAACTGAATGAAGAGACCGCAAAAACAACGTTATGGCAGGAAATGAAAAGCGGAGTTAGCTATGTATTGCGAAAAAAAGAACTAAGTTTGCTTGGTTTATGTTTTCTGGCAGCCGGGCTCGGACTGGGTTTCATTCAACCGCTCTCTATATTCCTTGTTACAGAACAACTGGAACTGCCTAAGGAAAATCTGCAATGGTTATTTATGGTGAATGGGTTTGGTATGATTTTAGGTGGAGCTGGGGTGATGATTTTTGCCAAAAAGGTGGCACCTCAGAGATTATTAGCTTTCGGAATGCTTGTGAATGCCATTGGATTAGCGGTAATGGGGCTGTCAACAAATCTTTGGATTACACTTACTGCCGAGTTCTTTAATGGGCTAATGCTGCCTTGTATTCAAATCGGGATCAATACATTGATATTGCAGAGGACCGAAGGCGAGTTCATCGGAAGGGTCAATGGAATCTTAAGCCCATTATTCACTGGATCGATGGTGTTGACCATGAGTGCGGCAGGCGTGCTGAAAGAGCAATTTTCACTCGTCGCCATATTTGAAACCGCCGCTTTCTTCTTTATTCTAGGAATGTTTTTCATTTTGCCATTGTACAATCAAAAGGCCGAAACAAAACCCCTGGAAATTCAATCGTAAGTATCTTGCGGTGTGTCAATAATAGCCATAGGACCTAAAGAAAAGCAGCCACTTCCGGCTGCTTTTCTTTTTTCTTCCTCTGACTGTTATACAAATTCTGGATTAACAATTATTTTTAGTGTACTGGTAAATACTAATAATGGCTTGTTGATACTTATGCATTTCATTTTCAAGAGTTAGGTGAATAGCTTAAATGAAGAAGGAGAAAAGTTAATGATCCTTAAAGACATAATGAAAGAAGCAATAAACTGGGATTTGCCGAAGGGCGTTGAACATATAGCCATCACAGGTGTAACCGATAACTCTAAAGATATAAAAAAGGGATACCTTTTTGTTGCCGTAACCGGATATAAGTCCGACGGCCATAATTACATTAAAGATGCAATTCGTTTAGGGGCAGCGGCCGTGATTGGCGATCGCGATATTAAGGGATTGGAAGTTCCTTATATACAAGTGGAAAACAGCCGTAAAGCATTAGGGCTAATCGCCAAAAGGTTTTATGGAGATCCCAGCAATCAAAAAATAATGATAGGAATTACGGGTACAAATGGTAAAACCACAACAAGCTATATGCTTCAGCAAATTTTAGATGAGAATGGGGTAACCTGTTCCGTCATAGGTACGATACAGCATATTATCAATGGAAACAAAGTCGATTCCCATAATACGACTCCAGGTAGCGTGGAGTTGAATTCCTTGCTGGCAGCCAGTGAGGACATGGTTGTCATAATGGAAGTGTCTTCACATGGATTAGCTCAATACCGTTTAGAAGGAATTGAATTTGATTTCTGTGTCTTCACGAATTTGTATCATGACCATCTCGACTTCCACGGTACGATGGAGGATTATTTTCTGGCTAAATTACTGCTTTTTGAAAAATTGAAACCTAATGGTCTTGCGATTATTAATGGGGATGATTTCTGGGGAGAAAAACTTCAAGAATACTTACGGGAGAAGAATGTCAGTGCCTTTGTATTTGGAAAATCCAATCGCTGCGATTTAACCATCGCCAATTATAATACTGCAACATCCCCCTTTATTTTATTGAATGAGAATCATGACTTTGTGAGAATTGAGTTACCTTTACCTGGACTTCATAATTTATATAACGCAACAGCTGCGTATTCCGTAGCGAAGATGTTTCCAATTTCAAAAGAGGAAATTCTCACTTCACTGAAACAATTTTCCGGTGTGTCAGGAAGGTTTGAAATGTATAAGAAAGAATTTGGACCGACAATAGTCATCGATTATGCACATACTGCGGATGCCATTCATCACATGCTTCAAACTGCCAAAGAATGCGGGGCAAAAAAGATTTATCATATCTTTGGTTTCCGAGGTGGACGAGATACAACCAAAAGGGCTGAAATGGTTAAAGTATCTTCGGAACATAGTGATGTTTCGATTTTGACGATGGATGATCTGAATTCGGAGGGAATTGAGGGGATGGAATCGTCACTAAATAAACTGCAAAGCGATTACTCTGCTGGAAATGGGAAGGTTATTCCAGATAGGACACTTGCTATACAGGAGGCGATACAAGCAGGAAAGGAAGGGGATTGGATTATCATTACAGGTAAAGGAATTGAGAGGTATGGACAAAATTTCGGTCTGCCTACTATTTCTGACAAAGAAACGGTATTATATCTGCAAAATAAGGACCAAGGGGATTTTATCGGTTATTTTGATCAATAATTTGATTCTAACGAATGCTTTTATAAAGGGCTAAGACGGCGTCCATTCCCTTCCACAGCCATTGGCGATTTATATGGTGATTATTAACATTGTTTTATATGAGGAATTCAGGTATTATAACAATACAAGCTGCACTGTTCGTAATGATAATAAAGTTTTAACCTTTAAGCTGTAATAGGGAGTTTTATATTGAAACAGGAATGTTATGCCTCGTCACTGACTTGGACAACAGGATTTTTTCTGCAAACACCCACTTTGAGGAGTGGTGGTTTAAAACTTTCTTACTGAATACGGCAATGGCGGCTTATATCTTTTAATGTTGAAGCCGGTCTCGATCTGAGGCCGGTTTTTTGCTGTTTTTCGATTACCGTACCATAGGAATTGTATGTAACTCTTTGTAGTCTGAAAATTCCCAATCCATATTGTTCTAAAATATTTATTTTCATCAGATTAAAAAAATTAAATGTTTTGGGAACATTTACTCTTGCTTTGTATACCGGTTGGCATAACTTGAAGCAACGAAAGCATTGGGTTTAATTTTCGGTTCCACGCCCATGGATTCCATCCTGGCCACCATTTCTTTTACAAACTCACTGGTTTTGTTCCGCTTTCCAATCCCGATATCAATGTGCCCTTCCATTGTGAACGTTGCCCCTTGATATACCGCAGGCAGGACAATATCGATTAACTGATTTTTTCTTTCTTCCGTAAACATGGATACGATCTCCTCTGTTAACGACAATTCTTGGGAAATTCGTTCATGTAAATGCAGCATCCTTCTAGGAACCATCACTTTTCTTATACAACCCCATACACCATTTCCGACCTGTCGAATCACGATGCCTGTAATGAAAACCGTATGTTTTTTATGTACTTGCGAATCTGTACCGACCATTAATCGATAGTTACCGGAAGGATTTAATTTCATGAACTCAACAATATGAACGAATACCTCTTCAAATGACATGTCTTTTTTCTGAAGATTTTGAAATGGAATGTTATGAAATGGATATTGCCTCATATTATTGCACCCAACCTTTCCCCGGATATAATCAGATTATTAAATATCTCATGCCGCTCATAACACATCATATGAAAAAAGTATTATTTTCGTGCAGTGGAAGGACCCTTTAAAGGGAAGACAAATTTGTATCAACTTTTTTATAGGATGTAAATCTATTTAACATTGTATATACGCTTTTGATTCACCAGTCTAAAACCTATATAAAAGGTGTACATAGAATTAGTATTACTTTTTTACACTTAAAAAGGAATTATTATCATCGGAGTTTATCAAGAGAGGAGGGAATGAAATTTACCGTAATAGTTCCAAAAACACCTAATGTCTGTTAAAGTAATATATGAATAGTTATCCGTACAAGTTGGTGAAAAAGCAGACAAGTTGAAAAGGATGAATAGAATGAGCGAGAAGGCAAAATACATTGATGTAAAGAACAAATTAAAAGCATGGATAGTGGAAGGGAAAATTAAACCTGGCGAAAAGATACATTCAGAAAATGAAATGGTTAAGATGTTTGGTTTTAGCAGACATACTATACGGCAGGCAGTGGGGGAGCTTGTTCATGAGGGGTGGCTATACCGTGAACAGGGGTCAGGAACTTTTTGTACCAATCGTGCGGGGCAATCAACAATGCGAAGACCGAGAAAGAACATAGGAGTAATCACTACGTACATTTCTGATTATATCTTTCCTTCGATTATTCGCGGAATAGAATCATATTTATCCAGTCAGGGATACTCCCTAATTATGGCAAGTACAGACAACGATATTGAGCGAGAGAAACATTGTCTGCTAAATATGTTGGATAAAGATATTGATGGGTTAATCGTGGAGCCAACAAAGAGCAGTAATTACAATCCCAATATCAATTACTACCTGAACCTCGAGCAGAATGGCATTCCTTATTTGATGATTAACCAATATTATTCTGAGTTAAATCCTCCACATATTATAATTGATGATGAATTGGGAGGATTCCTAGCAACCGATCATTTAATAGAATATGGACATGAAAAAATAGTAGGTATTTTTAAAAGTGATGACCTTCAGGGCGTTAGCCGTCTGAAAGGGTTTATCAATGCTTTTAGGAATAGCGGCCTGGCGTTTTTCTCAGATATGGTTATTACTTACACTACGGAAAATCGGGAGCAAAAAATTCTGGAGGAGCTTAAGTCAGTATTGAATTCTCCTAACCGGCCTACAGGAATCGTTTGTTATAATGATGAAATTGCCTTAAAAGTTTTGAATGTTTTTCGCGAACTCCAATTAAGTGTACCGGAGGATATCTCTATAGTAGGTTATGATGATTCTCATCTGGCGGAAGCCTCTGAGGTAAAACTAACCACCATAACACATCCGAAGATGAAACTCGGAATAGATTCGGCTAAATGGATTATATCCAAAATTGAGGGTAAAAACAGTGAGAATTTAGAACATTCTACAATTTACAAGCCGGAACTTATCATAAGAAATTCAACTAAGGACATGCAGAAAAAGAAAAGGGGAGAAATAATTGAGTGAATTTTCAAAATTTTTTATTGAAAAATAAATAATTGGTGTTACAATCATTCTTAAGGTGATGCGTACAAGTTTAAGGATTGGTTTCGATTTAGGGCAAAGTTATCGACAATTTATGGTGGTAAAATAGGCCTTTTCATTACCTTTATCATAATTGTACGTACATCCAGTTCAAGAATTTAATATATTTTGTGGATATAGAAATAAAAGGGGGAGTTTCAAAAAACAAAAATTTGATTCAAACTTTCCGGATATACATAGCTTAGATGTCGATATATCCACTATTTAGTAAATTGAAAGCGCTAACAGAGAATATGTATTTTCTATTTCATTTAAAACAAGTTGTTGATTTTTTTCTTCTTTAATTTCTGAATATTATAAATTCAAAAGGAGGGTTTGAATTGAGCACTAAAAACTTTTTTGCGATGTTTTTAATGATTCTGTTGGCACTATCCACTTTTCTCACGGGTTGCAGTAAATCAAGTGATTCTTCCAAAGGGGAAGATGGGGATACAATAACAATCGATTATTGGGCTTCCTGGACACCGGGTTCTGAAGAGGAACGTAAAACAAAGGCCCAAATTTCAAAATTTGAAGAAGAGCATCCAAATATCAAGATTAATACGCAAGTTATTAGCTTTGATATGCTTCATGATAAGTTGGTTGCTTCTATCAGTGCAAATGATGCACCGGATTTAAGCTGGGGACTTAGCGAGTGGTATGGGGAATTTAACAAAATGGGGGCCCTAGAGGATTTAACTCCTAATTTTAATAATTGGGAAGGCAAAGATGCAATTTATCCCAATGTAATGGAATCACTGACTTATAAAGGTAAAGTTACAGCACTTCCACAGTACCTTGGTATTCGGGCTCTTTTATACCATGAAGACATGTTAAAAGACGCAGGATTCGAGGCACCGCCAAAAACCTTTGCTGAATTATTGGAGACAGGATCAAAGATTAAGAAAGCAACCGGTAAAGAAGCATTTGGTATAGCCGGAGCGGGTGTACGCTCACCACAGGAATTGCTTGCTTACCTTGCAACGAATAAAGTGACAATTGCTGAAAAACAAAAGGATGGAAAATTTAAGAACACATGGAAGGAAAATCCTGATGAGTTAGATCGTGCTACAGAGGTCTTCGCCCTTTATCAGGAATTATTAGACAAAGGGGTCATCTCTCAAGATGCTAAATCATGGGGTTGGGAAGAGGAAGATAATAATTTCTCACTAGGCCAATTTGCCATGGTTGTAAATGGATCATGGATCCAGGATAAGGAAAAGGAAAACCCTGAGCAAATGAAGGATGTTAAGGTGGCAGCTCCACCATACATGGATACCCCAGCGACTTTTTTAGAAATAAGTCCTATCTACGTATATAAAGGATCTAAGCACCCTAAAGAAACATGGGAATTTGCAAGCTATATTTTAGGAAAAGAGTGGCAAAGTAATATCCGTCCAACTAACTCTGCACGCTCCGATGTGGTAAGTAAGAGCCAATGGGGAAAAGGGTTCACTGATTTAACGGACACTGGTGTAACTTTTCCAGAGGTTTCCCTTGGTGGGGTTACAAAGGCGATGGAAGATGCTTTAGGTAAAACTCTATTAAAAAAGGAGGATCCTAAGAAAGTGGCTGAGTGGTTGTCTGATGCCATTAACGAAAGTTTAAAAAAATCAGGTGAACTAAGCGAGTAATTAAAAGGTGCAGGTGTTGTTCAGTAATGTCAATGCCTGCTCTTATATACTACTAGATCTGACTATTCCATCTAGTTAAATATAAGTCCAGTAGTAGAGATTGGGGTTGGTAATTTTGAATTTAGGCACACAACCTGAAAAAACGGAAGTTCGAATGAGTCCGAAACTGAAAAAGAATCCATTATCCAAGCAGCAAAAGAATAAAATGCACGCTTACTTATTTGTTTTACCAGCTATGCTTTTCTTCTTATTTATGATTGCCTACCCGTTAATCACTGTTGTATGGGATAGTTTTCATTTTAAGAACTTACTAAATAGTGCAGAATCAGCATTTGCCGGTTTTGATAATTATATAACCGTCATAAGGAACGAAAATTTTTCCAATGCTTTATCCAATACAGTCATATGGACTGTACTTTCGGTGGCTGGTGAATTTATTTTAGGATTAATTTCAGCCATTGCACTAAATCAGCAAATAAAGGGGAGGGCTATTTTCAGGGGGGTTATTATTATTCCGTGGGTCGTGCCAATTGTTGTAGCTGGGATGACTTGGACATGGATGCTAACTCCCGATTATGGGATTCTTAATTATTTATTAACGAAGGGCGGGATTATAGATAAGCCATATTATTGGCTGGGTGAAATGAACTCAGCCTTGCTGACAGTTACTTTCGTAAATATCTGGAGGAGTTTTCCCTACTACACAATTTGCATACTTGCTGCATTACAGTCTATACCGAAAGAATTACTTGAGGCAGCCTCGATTGATGGTGCAGGCGTCATGAATAGATTCTTTAAAGTGGTTCTACCCCAGTTAAAGGGTGTTTCCTTCGTCTTGATTTTCATCCATCTGATCTGGACTTCCATTAATTTTGACTTTATATGGGTGATGACTGAGGGCGGCCCGCTCAACTCGACAGAAACATTACCGATTATGATATATCGTTATGCATTGAAAGAATTTGATGTTGGTACTGCATCATCTCTAGCTTCGATGATGATTGGATTCATGATTACCATTTTTGTTGTGAACTATTACTATAATGCTAGAAAAAAACAAGCTTAATAGTGAAAATAAGGAGTGTCTAACATGTTATTAAGTAAGAAGGGGAGATTCTGGAGCAAGATTATTACCTACAGTATCTTAATTTTATTTTCAATTTACTGCTTATTCCCATTTCTTTGGATGGTTGTTACCTCCCTAAAGCCAACAGATCAAATTCGTACGAGCACTCCAACTTTTATGATTGAAAATCCGACACTTTCACATTTTGAAAATGTCTTATTCAATACAAAATTTGTCACATTCTTTGTAAACAGTTTAATTGTTGCCCTAACAACAACAATACTTTCCATGCTCGTCTCTATATTCGCTGGTTATTCCCTCAGCCGGTTTCATAACTTTCGAGGGGTCAAAGTTGTGAGTATGGCCATGCTTTTGTCACAAATGATCCCAGGCGTCCTTCTCCTCATTCCCTTGTATATTCTTATGCAAAAGTTGAGCCTGTTAAATACTTACCCTTCATTGATTTTAGCCTATACAACATTCATGGTTCCTTTATGTACCTTTATGATGAAAGGATTTTTCGATTCTATTCCATACGAAATAGAAGAAGCGGCCGAAATGGACGGATGTTCACGGATCGGCATTATCTTTCGCATTATCTTGCCTGTATCCATACCAAGTCTAGTGGCTACGGCATTGTTCGCCTTCGTTAACGCATGGAACGAATTCATGTTTGGATATGTTTTTATTAATGACGAAGGACACCGAACCTTAACCCCAGGTATTACTTTGTTTAAGGGGTTATATTCCACGGATTGGGGAAGCATTATGTCAGCATCAGTATTAGCCGTACTACCTATTGTATTAATGTTTGTTTATTTACAAAAGTACCTAATTGAAGGCATGACGTCCGGATCAGTAAAAGGATAGAATGGAGGATTTTATGAGTAGATTAAAGGAGAGTGTCTCTCAGTTAATTGAAATTCAAGAAAATGGGTTATATCTAGTTTTTGAGGTAACGGAAGAAAAAGACGTTCGTTTTCTTCATTTTTCATCCTTGCCATTCGTTTGGATTTCTGAATGGGACGATAAAACAAGAAGTAAGTTTCGGTTAGTGGAAATCCATTTTTCAGGGGAAAACCAAAATGACCATCATGGGTCTAAACACACGGGGACATATCCAGGAAACAGACTAAGATTACAGCAATTTCATGATAAAAGGACTTCAGAAGGTCGTAAGCTCCTATTTGAAATGATAGATGAGCAGACAGGTGTTGAAGTTGTTTCTATTTTCCAATTTTACTCTGGAATTCCAGTAATTAAGGCTTGGACCGAAGTCTCCCATAAAGGTAATCAATCAGTAGGGTTGGAGTATGTATCTTCCTTTGCCTATACAGGTATAGACAAGGAAGGACTAACAAACAGGGAAGATAAGATAAAGTTACATATTCCCCATAACTCATGGTACGGGGAAGCCCAATGGAAGAAATATTCTTTACAGGATTTAGGTCTATACATGGTGAATAAATTTTCGATGAAGCGTTTGTCTTATTCAAGTAATGGCACATGGTCATCCTCTCAATACGCCCCAATGGCATTTCTGGAAAATCTGGGAACAGGAAGTGGGTTAGTTTGGCAAATTGAACATAATGGATCATGGCATTGGGAGATCAGTGATATAAGCGAATACCTCTACTTGCAGTTAAGTGGGCCTACAGAGGCGGAAAATCATTGGTGGAAAGAGCTTAAACCAGGAGAGGAATTTACTTCTGTGCCGGTTTCAATCGGAGCCGTTTCAGGAGGTTTCGAACAGGCAATAGGTGAGTTGACAAAGTATAGAAGAAGAATGCGTCGACCTAATGAAGATAACAAGCAGTTGCCTGTCATTTTTAATGATTATATGAATTGTTTATTCGGTGATCCAACTACAGAAAAGCTGTTGCCTATCATTGATGCCGCTTCTGAAGTGGGGTGCGAATATTTTTGTATCGATTGTGGGTGGTATTCTGACGGCTATTGGTGGGATGGAGTGGGAGAATGGCTTCCTTCACAACAAAGGTTTCCCAATGGTATCAAAGAGGTTCTCGATTATATTGGCAACAAGGGAATGATACCAGGTTTATGGTTAGAACTCGAAGTTATGGGAATTAACTCACCCTTAGCAGATAAGGTACCTGATGGATGGTTTTTCTTGCGACATGGAAAGAGGGTAATAGACCATTCCCGCTATCAATTGGATTTTCGTAATCCGGAAGTCTTAGAATTTGCAAATGGAGTAATAAACCGCCTAGTAAATCAATATGGGGTCGGTTATATCAAGATGGACTATAACATTAATGCTGGTATCGGGACGGAACGGGAAGCCGATTCATTCGGAGATGGGTTACTCGAGCATAATCGGGCATACTTATCATGGCTTGACTCGATTTTTGACAAATACCCAGATTTGGTCATAGAAAACTGTGGCAGTGGGGGCATGAGAATGGATTATGCTTTATTAAGCCGCCATAGCATTCAATCAGTAAGTGACCAAACGGATTATCTGAAAAATGGGGCCATAGCTGCCGCTGCTGCTTCACTCGTCACCCCTGAACAATGTGCGGTTTGGTCATACCCATTAAAAGAGGGGGACAACGAAGAGGTCATTTTTAACATGGTTAATAGTTTGCTCCTTCGCATCCATCAAAGTGGTCATTTGGCTGAAATTAATTCAGAGAGATTGCATTTGGTGAAAGAAGCTATTAGCTATTACAAAGAGATCCGTGAGTATATTGCGAATGGGAATCCAATATGGCCTACGGGAATCCCGAATTTAGAGTCACCGTGGATGTGTTTTGGTTTACAACATGACAATAAATACTTTTTAGCAGTATGGAGATTGCAGGGAGATAACGAATGTTTTTCGATCCCATTATCCCAATTAGAAGGACTGGATACTGAAGTTAAACTGTCCTACCCACTTAATGGCGATGCCCAAGTAAAATGGAATAAGGATAATGGAACATTGACTGTATGCATACCAAAACAAAATGCAGCAAGAATTTTTGAGGTCACGGTAAAACAATAACGAAACACTTAAAACTTAATGAGAGTGAGAGAGATGAAATGACAAAATATACTATCGGTGTTGACTTTGGTACTCAATCAGGTAGAGCCCTTCTCGTTGAAGTAAGTACAGGTAGAGAAGTTGCAACTGCTGTAAAAGAATACACTCATGGTGTAATGGATGAAGTCCTTCCTGATGGTGTTACAAGACTGGGGGATGACTGGGCACTGCAACATCCTGCAGATTATCTGGAAGTGTTGGGAATGACGATTCCAGAAGTATTGAAGAAAGCCAAAGTTTCGCCGGATGATGTGATCGGAATGGGAATAGATTTTACGGCGTGTACCATTTTACCGATTGATCAAAATGGGACTCCATTATGTATGGTGGCACAATTTGAAGCTCATCCACATGCATACGTGAAATTGTGGAAACATCATGCTGCTCAAGAAGAAGCGAATCGGCTAAATGAAGTAGCTGAAAAACTAAGAGAACCTTTTTTACACCGATATGGGGGGAAAATATCGTCAGAGTGGCTCATCCCGAAGGTCTGGCAAATTTTAAATGAAGCGCCTGAAGTGTATGATGCTGCAGATCAAATACTTGAAGCCACAGACTGGGTTGTTTCAGAGTTAACCGGCTCGATTAAACGGAATAGCTGCACTGCAGGTTACAAGGCGATATGGAATAAACTGGATGGGTACCCTTCAAAGGAGTTTTTTAAGGCACTTGATCCTAAACTGGAAAACCTTGTAGAGGATAAATTGAATGGACTGATCTATTCAATAGGAACGAAAGCGGGGGAAATTACAGAAAAGGCTGCTCGATTTACAGGGCTCCATCCGGGAACAGCCGTTGCCATTGCTAACGTTGATGCGCATGTTTCCTTGCCTGCAGTGGGCATTACAGAACCTGGGAAACTCCTGATGATCATGGGCACATCAACCTGTCATGTCCTGCTTGGGGAAAAAGAGGAGATGGTTCCGGGCATGTGTGGGGTCGTCGAGGATGGCATCATTCCGGGTTTCCTCGGATATGAAGCCGGTCAATCATGTGTAGGTGATCACTTTGAATGGTTTATTGAAAACTGTGTCCCTGAAACATACTACCAAGAGGCAAAATCCAATGGAATGGAAATACATCAATTTTTAACAAACAAAGCAAACCAGTTAAAAGTTGGAGAAAGTGGTTTACTAGCTTTGGATTGGTGGAACGGGAACCGCTCGACATTAGTCGATGCAGATTTAACGGGCCTTCTAGTAGGTACTTCGTTGTTGACAAAACCAGAAGAAATATACCGTGCACTTATTGAAGCCACTGCATACGGAACCAGAAAAATTGTGGAGGAATTCCGACAACGAGGTGTTCCCATTCATGAGATATATGCATGTGGAGGGATTGCAGAAAAAAATGCATTTATGATGCAAGTATATGCGGATGTTTTGAACATGGAAATTCGGATATCAGCGTCCTCCCAAACTCCCGCCCTTGGTTCAGCGATGTTTGGTGCTGTTGCTGCCGGCAAGGATCGTGGAGGCTATGACAATATCAACGATGCAGCACAACAAATGGGCAGTGTGAAGGAACATATATATCGACCTATAGAAGAGAATGTTAAAGTTTTTGATCTATTATACCAGGAATATTCGAAGCTATATGATTACTTTGGCCGTGGTGAAAATAATGTGATGAAAACATTAAAAAAGATCAAAAAAGAAACATGGGAGGCGCATTATGCTTGAAACTTTAAAACAAGAAGTGCTAGCAGCTAACCTATCATTACCAGCACATCAATTAGTCACCTTTACATGGGGGAATGTAAGTGGAATCGATCGGGACTCGGGCTGTATCGTTATAAAACCAAGCGGTGTACCTTACGAGCAATTAAGCCTTGAGGATCTTGTTGTTGTGGATCTTTTGGGTAACATCGTGGAAGGAAACTTGCGTCCTTCCTCAGATACACCCACCCATGTTTCACTTTATAATGCGTTTCCTGAGATTGGTGGTATCGTCCATACTCATTCACCTTGGGCAACAAGTTGGGCGCAGGCAGGTCGTTCCATACCAACGTTAGGTACTACCCATGCCGATTACTTTTATGGGGAAATCCCGTGTACAAGGGCTTTAACAAATATAGAAATCAATAACGGTTATGAAATGGAAACAGCAAATGTAATTATTGAAACCTTTCGAAAGAGAGGGTTAGAACCTCTAGCGATGCCAGGTGTTTTACTTGCCAATCATGCCCCTTTTTGTTGGGGAAAGAATGCAAATGATGCCTTGCATAATGCCGTAGTTCTAGAGGAAGTTGCAAAAATGGCGTTCCACACGTATCAACTGAACATGAAAACGGAAGCTATTAATCAATATCTATTAGATAAACATTACTCACGGAAGCATGGAGCCCATGCCTATTATGGTCAGAAATAAATGTTGTTGAAAGGGCATGCGGTAACTTGTACGTATGAGTCTGCACATCAAAGGGAGGATGTAAAATGATTTCAGTTAAACAATATGAATTCTGGTTTGTTACCGGAAGCCAGCACTTATATGGGGAAGAAACCTTAAATCAAGTTGAGGACCACTCTATTAAAATAGCAAGAGGTTTGGATTCTTCTTCAAAAATTTCCTATAAAGTGATCTTTAAGCCTGTCATGACCAATCCAGATTCTATCCGCCGGCTGTTCTTAGAGG
Organism: Peribacillus simplex NBRC 15720 = DSM 1321; assembly: GCF_002243645.1. Lineage (NCBI taxonomy): Bacteria > Bacillati > Bacillota > Bacilli > Caryophanales > Bacillaceae > Peribacillus > Peribacillus simplex. Next base: position 5,424,895 of record NZ_CP017704.1, read on the forward strand.
CTAATCAGGATGATAATTGTGCGGGGATCCTAACCTGGATGCATACTTTTTCCCCGGCAAAAATGTGGATAGCAGGATTAACTGCATTACAAAAGCCCCTGCTGCATCTCCACACACAATTTAACCAAGATATCCCTTGGGAGACTATTGACATGGACTATATGAATTTAAATCAATCCGCTCATGGAGATCGTGAGTATGGATTTATTGGGAGCAGAATGAAGATAAATCGAAAAGTGGTGGTGGGTCATTGGGGGCATACTGGGGTATGTGCAAAAATTGGGGAATGGATGAAAACGGCGGTTGCTTTTGTTGAGGGGCAAAACCTAAAGGTTGCTAGATTCGGAGATAATATGAGAGAGGTTTCTGTTACGGAAGGTGACAAAATAGAAGCTCAAATAAAATTCGGATGGTCCATAAACGGTTATGGTATAGGTGACTTGGTTCAACGAATGGGTGATGTTACAGAGTCTGATGTGAACCATTTGTTAGAGGAATATGCAGAGCTTTATGAGATTGTTTCAAAAGGATTGAAAGAAGGTTCAATCCGTGAATCAATTAAGGAACAGGCAAGAATAGAACTTGGGTTGAAAGCTTTTTTAGAAGATGGTCAATTTACTGCTTTTACCACCACTTTTGAAGACTTGCATGGCATGAAACAGCTCCCGGGGTTAGCGGTTCAAAGATTGATGGCAGCTGGTTATGGCTTTGGTGGGGAAGGGGATTGGAAAACAGCGGCGTTGGTCCGTTTAATGAAAATCCTTGCAGATGGGGAAGACACTTCATTCATGGAGGATTACACCTACCATTTTCATCCTGGTAATGAACTTGTCCTTGGTTCACATATGCTCGAGGTGTGTCCTACAATTTCCGCTACTAAGCCTAAAATTGAGGTGCATGCCCTATCCATTGGAGGGAAGGAGGATCCTGCGAGACTTGTTTTCGATGGGAAAGGAGGGCCAGCTTTAAATGCATCTATCATTGATATGGGAAATCGCTTCCGTTTATTGATAAATGAAGTGGACGCCGTTCAGCCATTCCAACCTATGCCAAATCTCCCGGTAGCAAGGGTGCTTTGGAAGCCGCAGCCTTCTTTAGAAAAATCAGCGGAAAATTGGATATTAGCCGGAGGGGCCCATCATACTTGTTTTTCGTATAAAGTGACGGCCAATCAGTTAAAAGATTGGGCAGATTTATCAGGAATTGAAAGTGTGATTATCAATAAGGACACTAACTCATATGCATTCCAAAATGAATTACGTTGGAATGATCTTGTTTACAAGTAAGCTTCATCATATACAAGAAGGGAAGGGATTCAGGTTTTTATTACCCCATTTTAAAGTACTTGAGGTGGCGATTTATATAAATAAATTTCAACAAACTAACTAACACGGGTGCGTTTTTGCGTTGAGAGTGCAATAAAATGAAAAGGGGAAAAAATGTATGAAAATGAAAAAGGTAATACCTTATATCCTTGCGGGATCATTAATTACATCTATGGCTCCGTCTTTTCCTTCAAAGGCTTCAGCGGCTACCTGGGCTGAAATTTCTGTAGATCTAGCAGACCGATCACTTGGTAAAATACATCATGGAGCGAGTGCGGCACTATACGGATTAAGTGAACCAAACGTACCAGACATCAATACCTTAATACCCATCAAACCATCACATATCCTTCAAAAGGCACCCAATGGGGTTCAGCATCCATCTGGTGACGGTTTAAGAGTTGCCGACTACTTCTTTGAAGCTGGTGGAAAAAATATTCAAATTTATATGCAAGATTACTATGGCAGATGGTATTACCCATCAAGAACACCTGAGGAGTATATCAAAGAGGCCATCACTCCCATCACCACTGAAATTAAAGCCTACAAGGATGCGTGGGTAAAAAAGAACCCTGGTGAAAATCCCGACGACAAATTCATCTATGTTCCTTATAACGAACCTGAACAAAATACCACTCGTTATCCAAGTATAGATAGTATGGATGAGGTTGGTGCTAAATCAAGAGCTACATTTAATAACGATTGGTTAGCTATCTATAAAGCCATTAAAGGCATCGACCCGGGCGCCAAAATTTCAGGACCCAATCTCTTAAATTATAAACCCAATGTTATAGAATCTTTTATCCCGTTCTGTATCGAAAATGATTGCTTGCCTGACACAATATCTTGGCATTTACTTTCCAACAAATCTTATAACAATGCTAAATCCAATTTGGCTGCTTATAGGGCTGTTGAAGCAAAAAATGTGTTGAGTTATGAGAGAAAGTACCCTGAACGAAAAAGCGCCTTTCCGATCCCTGTGGATATTAATGAATACGCTTCAACTGCTGAAATTGCTGTAGGAGGCTCACTCATCCAGTACATGGCGCGTTATGATGAACTTAAAATTACAGGGGCCCTTCCTTACTGGAATACAGCAAATTCTTATGGATCCCTACTGGCAGGTCAGAATGAGCCAAACGGAGCTTGGTGGCTGTACAAATGGTATGCTGACATGGAAGGCGATATGGCCAAGGTCCATGTTGTGAAGGCTAATGCTGATGGGGATGATGCGGGTCCTGGGTTATACGGATTATCGACCCTTGATGAAGATAAAAAACAAGCTAGTATCGTTTTTGGAGGAACCACAGGTGAAAGCCATGTAGTGCTTAAAAATATTGCAGGAAACAAGAATAGTCCTAAATTTCTATCTTCATCCGACAAGGTCCATATTACCGTATGGCGTGCAGGGTTTACTGGACTTACCGGTTTCTTGGCGGAACCATCACAAGTAGCTGATGGAAACTATGATATCGTAAATGGTAGTGTAACATTACCTATTCAAACTGATAACATGGAATCGTATTATGCGGTCATAACCGATGCTGTTGATTCGGATCAAAGCTCCACTTGGTTCAAGAGGTACGAAGCAGAACATGCAGAAGTTAGAAATCATGTCCTTGAACCAAAGAGTGTATATCCAAGGGTTTCAAGCGGGCGTTCCGCATCCAATGGCCAGTACATTGGCGGCATTGACTATAAAGACAGCGTTGTTAAATTTACGAATATTACAGTCCCGAAAGATGGGAATTATAAATTGGACATAGGGGAAGGCAGTGGCTCGACTGCAAATCTTCCTACTCAGTCAGGTGGTGGAACGTCAGCACAAAGACAGAATTCCGATTTCTTTATAAAAATCGATGATAAGCCTTCCTTCAAAGTAGATTTGAGAGCGGATTATAGCTACGAACAGCTTGGGATGGTTACAAAATATATCAATTTGAAAGCCGGAAAGCATTCAGTTAGCATTAGTAAATATAATCAGGATACCGGAGAGATGGGTCAAGGTGCTGCTACGCTCGATTTCATTGAATTGAATTACAATGGTAAAATGGGCTCAAAGCCCAATTACCGAGTTCAAGCCGAGTTTGCGGAGTATGATCATGAAAATGGGCTGAGAAGGGAAAGCAAGATAACTGGATTCAAAGGAGCGGGGTATGTAACCGGGTATAAGGATTCCAATGGTGATAAAGGGAACATCAAAAAAAATAAAGATGGTAAATCAAAGAATAAAAATTCAGGTGCAAAAACTCGTTTTGTGATGGGCGTTCAAGAAGATGGGATGTATGATGTAACCGTTCGATATGCCACCAATAATGCAGGTGAACTTTCCATTGATCATGATCGACAGAACGTAATAAATATCCCTGTAAAAAATACAAAAGGCAAATGGCAGAGCACCAAGGTTAGAATGTTCCTGCGGACAGGTATTAACTTACTTGATATCAAATCCACGGCAAAATTGAGTTTGGATTACGTCAATGCAACTTTTGTAAACAAAAATCCTTTATTTAAGGAAGAAGCTGAGAATGCAAATGTCATTGGAACACCTGCTGCCGGTGACCCATCATTGATTCGGGATGATGCATTTGCCAAGAATGCTTCAGGCGGTAAATATGTCAACGGCATATCATCCTTCGATGGAAAGGAAAGGTATCTCGAAGTTCCTAATATCGTAGTACCGAAAGCAGGTAAATACAAGCTTGTGGTCCAATATGCAAACGGAGAGTATTCTGGGTCGCATTCTTACAATAACAATGTCGTCGAGAGATATGCGCAGGTTTCCGTTAATGGCAGTGAACCTAAAACGGTGTATTTCAAAAATACTATCTCATGGCAGGAATTTGCCACGGTTACCATGGATGTTGACTTGAAAAAAGGGAAAAATGCTATTAAATTCTTCAATGATAATACTTATAACGGGGGATCCAATCCATACGGTGGAAGTAATGCATCGGGGACCGAACCCTTTGTTGACACTGTTATGGTACCTAAGCAGTACACACCTGCATTTGACAAATTTGCGGTTTACGAATTACCTGCATTATTGGATAAAATAGACAAGTAATAAGAATGAGGAAAGAAAAATTTTTAATAACGATTGACTGAAAAGGTTAAATTCCCCTTTAATAGGGGTTAAACTTGTTTATTATATTCCTAATATTTGTACTGAAACATTATAATTCTTAATGCTAAAACGCAAAACCCCTTGGCTACCAAGGGGTTTTTATGTGCTTACATCTAGAATCGTGTTAATTGGAATTTTACAGATTATCTATTTATGATTTTAATATATTTGACCATTAGAATATTACAATATATTTTTGATCCAATAGAAATATAACCAATTGGTCTGATCTATAGAAAGTGAAGGACAATAAAGAAGCAAATAGGTATCCTATTTGCCATAAGGGCTAGGATAAAATAACAAAGTGAAATTGGGAAATATAAAGCTAAGTAGCGAAATCAAAATTTACCCATATCCTCTCTTTGAATAAAAAGAGGTTTAATCGTAGCAACCTGCTCTTGGTTGGTGGCATAATCTGCTCTTATCACCCTCCAATAACAATGACTCAATTAGATTTTTTGTTAGTTTAATTTAAATTGAATGGGCATAAAGTCGGGTATATAATAAAATTCACGCATTTTAGGTCTTGACTGCGATGGGAAGTGTTTTTAGCTCAACAAAGTTGGAAATCTTGAATTCTATTATTCAGATGTTTTTGTTCATACTTCTAATTTCAATACGTACAGGAAGAATTCGGATTATTTCTCTCGATAAGGCAAATTATACGAAGACTCAGAGGAATGTTTCTCGTATTTGGAAAATAATTGAACTTATTAGGTAGGGAATGCTATGAATGGAAGGGAAGCCATAATCCTAGGCTTCTCTTTTTGTGGTAAGAAAGAAGAATTAGCTATATAAAGGTTACTACTCTTTATATATATAGTTTTGAAAGAAACTTGATGTAGTGATCTTAAGGCATCAAAAAGTGACTAGAGTCTCTTTCTTTGTGTGAAAGGGTTTCATGCCATTTTTGCGAATAGGGGGCTAAAGTTAGTTATGAATAGGAGAAACTCAGCTTTTACCAAAAAATTCAACAAACATATAATTATATCCTGGTAGAAATTATCACATCTTCCCGATGGTATGATTAGGAATTAGATGTATAGAAGAAAAAGGTGACTTTTTTCCAAGAAATTCTTTAAAGTATTCAAATGAAAGCTTTTTTTTAAAAAAAGTGTGTAATGTTTTCTTACATAAACAAAGAAATCTTGCATTTATAAGAGTAAAATAAACGAATATTCAATTAATAAAGTATAGGAGAGATGAAAAATGAAAATATCTGAATTGAAAAAAAGCGGTCATGCTCCGTCATTATTAGCTTCATTCCTTTATTTTGATATCAGTTTTATGATTTGGGTATTATTAGGTGCACTCGGTGTCTATATTACAAAGGATTTCGGACTTTCCCCAGCTGAAAAAGGCTTGATTGTAGCTATTCCGATTTTGGGAGGCTCGTTTTTTCGAATCGTCCTTGGTCTTTTGACGGATCGCATCGGCCCGCGGAAAACAGCGATTGGCGGAATGCTTGTAACGATGATTCCGCTTTTTTGGGGATGGTTATTTGGAGAAAGTTTAGCCGAGATTTATTTAATTGGGATTTTGCTTGGAGTGGCAGGTGCAAGTTTTGCTGCAGCACTTCCTATGGCTAGTCGCTGGTATCCCCCGCATTTGCAGGGTCTTGCGATGGGCATTGCGGGAGCAGGTAACAGCGGAACTCTTTTTGCGACATTGTTTGGACCGCGTATTGCAGAGTCTCTTGGCTGGCATAATGTTATGGGATTAGCTTTGATTCCTTTAACCATCGTGTTTGTCATTTATATTTTAATCGCAAAAGACGCACCATCTCAACCGCCTGCAAAACCACTCAAGGAATATTTCAATGTATTTAAAATAAAGGACACTTGGTATTTCTGTATTCTTTACAGTGTGACTTTTGGGGGCTTTGTCGGGTTTACTAGCTTTTTAAGCATCTTTTTTGTTGATGAGTATGGGTTATCACGAATAAGGGCAGGGGAATTTGTTACATTATGTGTCATCGCCGGAAGTTTCTTTCGTCCCGTCGGAGGGTTTATTGCCGATAAAATAGGTGGAGTTAAACTGCTAATGTTTTTATTTTTTGGACTCACATTATGTATGTTTGGGATTAGTTTTCTTTATTCTCTTACTGTCGTTACGATCCTACTGTTCATCGGAATGTTATTTCTCGGTATGGGCAACGGGGCTGTCTTTCAGTTAGTTCCACAGCGATTTTCTAAAGAAATTGGTTTTATCACAGGGATTGTAGGAGCTGCCGGAGGTGTTGGTGGATTCTTGGTTCCAAACATACTAGGTACGTTGAAACAGATTACTGGGACATACGCTACAGGATTTTTAGTATTTTCCGCATTTGGAATCATGGCGTTGCTTATCCTGGGTCTAGCCCATCTTTCATGGAGAAAAACGTGGGTACTCGGAAAGAATTCAGTTAAGATCTAAAACTTTGTTTACTAGTAATATTGGCTTGTTACAGTACTTGTTTTGGGGGGATAAAATGTATAAACAAAAACTGGTCTTAGTAGGGAACGGAATGGCGGGATTACGCTGTGTTGAGTCAATTATAAGTAAAGATCCGACTGCCTTTGAGATTACTATTTTCGGAAGTGAACCACACGTTAACTATAACCGAATCTTATTGTCGACTGTGCTTCAAGGCAACACTTCGTTTGAAGATATTGCGATAAATGATCGAAACTGGTATACGAAGAATGATATTCAATTGTTTACAGGGGAAACGGTTGTAAAAATCGATAAAGAGACTCAGAAGATAAAAACAGACAAAGAACGGGAAGTTTACTACGATAAGCTGATAATTGCCACAGGTTCTATCCCATTTATACTTCCTGTTACCGGTGTTGATAAAGAAGGAGTTATTGCATTTCGAACGATTGAAGATTGCCAAAAGATGATTGAAACTTCACGCAAGCATAAAAAAGCAGTCGTCATCGGAGGCGGTTTATTAGGTTTAGAAGCAGCGAGAGGGCTGTTAAACCTTGGTATGGAAGTGAATGTCGTTCATATTGCTGACCATTTAATGGAAAGGCAGCTTGATTCAACGGCATCACTTTTGCTGCAAAAAGAGTTGGAAAACCAGGGAATGAACTTTCTTTTAAAAAAGGAAACACAAGAAATAATCGGAAACGAGCGTGTAGAGCGCGTCCGTTTTAAGGATGGAACGGAGCTGGAAGCAGATTTAGTCGTTATGGCTGCGGGCGTCAGACCGAATATTCATTTGGCCAAAGAAAGCGGAATTGATACAAATCGTGCCATTATTGTAAACGACTATTTAGAAACCAGCATCCCAAATATTTATGCTGTTGGTGAATGTGCTGAACATCAAGGGATTGTTTATGGACTGGTGAAACCCCTCTATGAACAAGGTGAAGTGCTGGCAAAGCATATTTGTGAGGTGAAATGTAACGGATACCAAGGTTCGGTCCTTTCGACCCAGTTGAAAATATCAGGAGTTGAGTTATTCTCTGTTGGAGATTTCCTTGGTAATGAAACAACGAAATCAATCACAACTTTTGATGAATTAGATGGTGTTTATAAAAAGGTGGTATTTCAAGGAAGAAAAATCATAGGTGCGGTTCTGTATGGAGATACAAAGGTCAGTTCACGATTACTCGATATGATTTTAAAGCGGCAAGAAGTATCGTCAGAGGAAAAGCGAGCACTGTTCCAATCACCAAGTACGGATGAGGGATTAATCGCTTCTATGGCAAATCATGAAATCATTTGCAATTGTAATGCTGTTTCAAAAGGGGCAATCATTGAAGCGGTTCAGGATAAGGGATTAACAACAGTGGAACAAGTTAAACAATGCACAAAGGCTTCCGGTTCTTGCGGTGGATGTAAGCCGGCAGTGACCGAGCTTTTGGCATATATTCAAAGTAATCATTCTGAACAGGTTAAGAAACAAAAGGCATTGTGTTCATGTACGACATTAACGGAAGATGAAGTCGTGTATAAAATGCAGCTCCAAGACTTAACATCTGTTCAAGAAGCGATGGATGTTCTTGAATGGGGAAATAGCGAAGGTTGTTCAACATGCCGGCCAGCCCTTAGCTATTATTTAGGGATGATTCACCCAGAGTACGAGATCAGACAGCAAACTCTTTTCATAAACGAAAAAAAGAATGCAACAGTTCAAAGTGATAACCGATACTCTGTTATCCCGCAAATGTACGGCGGAATGACGAATGCGAAAGACTTGCTAAAAATTGCAAATGTTGCAGATAAATATGATATATCTCAGGTGGCGGTAACAAGTGAACAACGGATTCATTTAATGGGTGTGAAAAAAGAAGATCTCCCAAATGTGTGGGCTGATTTAGACATGCCGTTAAGTTCGAAATATGGTAACACCGTTCAAAACGTCAAAACATGCATCGGTGAACATGTTTGCTCTTGTGATAAACAGCAATCCCTTTTACTTGCTGTTGAGTTGGAAAAAAAATTGGAGCATGTATCAACACCTTACCGTATAAAGATGGGCATATCTGCTTGTATGCATAACGGTGCAGGATCAACAACGAAAGATATAGGTGTTATGGGCATTGACAGGGGTTGGGAAATATATGTGGGCGGAAGCAGCGGGCGTAATGTACGTGCCGGTGAACTGTTATGTGTAGCCGGGACAAATGAAGAAGCAATTGAAATCATCATCGGTTTTATTCAATATTATCGAGAAACAGCCAATTACTTAGAACGGACTTGGCAATGGATTGAACGAGTGGGTTTAATTCATGTTAGAGAAGTATTGTTTGATAATGAACTTAGTCAGCAACTATCTCAACGGTTGGAAATGGCGTAGGTCAGAGAATGAACTAAGTGGTAAATACCTTTTGATGCACGACTTAGATAAACGGATAAATGTTTGTACCATGAAAAATCCAAAGAAATCCATGAGTAAAGGGTGAGGAGCCTTGACTGAATTATTATTAAAGTATTTCCGCACAAAGCAACAAGAGGTCCAATCAGAAAAACGATATGATACCCAATGTCCATTTTGCAGCATGCAATGTAAGATGCAACTGTTGGAACAAACAATAGTGACAAGAAAAAAGTATTTGACGATCGGAAAAGATAATCCAACCTCAGAGGGTCGCTTATGCATTAAAGGAATGAATGCACACCAACATGCATTGCATAACGACCGAATTAAATACCCATTATTAAAAAAAAATGGTGAATTTATTCGCATATCTTGGGAGGAAGCATTAAATCACATTAAAGAGAATTTCACTAAGATTCAAGCGGAAGATGGTGTAAATGCATTATCTGTTTATGGGAGTGCATCCATTTCAAATGAAGAAGCATATTTGCTTGGTAAATTTGCAAGAATAGCTTTAAAAACAAAGTATATAGATTATAATGGCCGTTTGTGCATGTCCGCAGCAGCTTCGGCGGCAAGCCAAACATTTGGTATGGACAGGGGCCTAACCAACAGCTTATCAGAGGTTCCGTTCACAAAGTGCATTATCTTGGCGGGCACGAATATTGCGGAATGCCAGCCGACAATCATGCCGTACTTTGAGAAGGCGAAACAAAATGGGGCATATATTATTGCTGTAGATCCACGAGAAACAGCAACAACGAAAATGGCCGATTTACATCTAAAAGTAAAACCAGGGATGGATGCCGCCTTGGCAAACGGATTATTGAAAGTGATCATTGAAGAGGATTTTACTGATGAAGCATTTATCCGGGAACGTGCAAATGGCTACAACGAAGTTAAAGAGTATGTTACATCTTTAAAGTTGGAGGAAATTGCAGAAATGACAGGGGTTCCTAGCGACCAAATTCAAAAAGCGGCTGCAATGTTCGGGAAAGAAGAATCAGGAATGATTTTTACAGCAAGGGGCGTTGAACAGCAAACAGATGGTTCAGCTGCCGTTCGTAATTTTCTTAATATTCTTATTGTTACAGGGAAAATCGGAAAAGTGAATTCGGGCTATGGTGCTATTACTGGACAGGGGAATGGGCAGGGAGCAAGAGAGCATGGACAAAAGGCAGACCAACTGCCGGGGTATCGTATGATTGAAAATGAGGAACACAGATTACATATTGCAAGAATATGGGGAATCGATGAGGCTGATTTGCCACGTAAAGGTGTCTCGGCATACGAAATGATAGAGAAGATAAATGAAGGTGAAATTACCGGCATGTTTTTAATGTGTTCCAATCCAATTGTTTCAAATCCCAATGCTAACTTTGTCAAAAAGGCTTTGAAAAAATTAAAGTTTCTTGTCGCAGTAGATATGTTCGTTTCTGAAACTGCTAGATTGGCTGATTTAATTTTACCTACTTCGTCTTATTTAGAGGATGAAGGAACGATGACAAATTTAGAAGGACGGGTAACGTTGCGGGAAGCAAGTTTTTCATTACCTGGGGAAGTGAAGCATGATTGGCAAATCATTTGTGATATAGCAAAAGCTCTTGGAAAAGGGGAGCATTTTTCCTTTCAATCAGCAAAAGAGATTTTTGAAGAATTAAGAGTGGCGAGCCGCGGGGGAACCGCTGATTATTATGGTATAACGTATGATAGATTAAGAAAAGAAGGAGGCATTTTGTGGCCATGTCCATCCATTGACCATAAAGGGACAAAAAGGTTATTCGAAACGTCTTTTGCCCACCCGGATGGAAAGGCGGCCATGGTTGTGGTTAATAATGTGCCTCTTGTTCCAAAAGAACAGCCATGTACGGATTTTCCACTTTATTTAACAACAGGAAGAATCATGTCACATTATTTAACAGGAGTACAAACGAGAAAAAGCTCATCATTAGCCGCAAGAAATTTTGAATCATTTATGGAAATCCATCCGGAAACAGCCAAGAAATATCATATTCCAGACAATACTTTGGTGAAAATCGAATCAAGGCGGGGAAGTATTGTTGTAAGAAGCAAATGGTCAGCAACCATTCGCCATGATACTATATTCGTTCCTTTTCATTGGGCAGACTCACAAAATGTCAATCACCTCGTTTCACAGGATTTAGACCCGACATGCAAAATGCCTGGCTTTAAAGTCAGTGCTGTAAAAGTACATCCTATAGTTGAGTTAACGTCTAATTAAAGGGAGGTTTTCCTCCCTTTCATCATATTTTTTTTAGGTTCAATCATGATCGAATAGTAGAGCCTAACCACACAGCATTCCATATCAAATGAAGTTTACATGACTAACAACAAAAGGGGAAAAAGGATGGAAAAAGGTAAGGTTTATATTGTTGGTGCTGGACCTGGTGATCCGGACTTAATTACTGTCAAGGCAACCAAATGCATCGCAGAAGCGGATGTCATCTTGTATGATCGATTGGTAAATCGTGAATTGCTTTTATACGGTAAACCTGATGCTGAATACATTTATTGCGGTAAAGCGCCTGGTAAACATTGTGTCTCTCAAGAGGACATTCATCGATTGTTAATTAGTAAATCAATAGAAGGAAAAACGATCGTTCGTCTTAAAGGAGGAGATCCTTTCATCTTTGGACGAGGCGGTGAGGAAGCGGAAATGCTAGTAAAACACGGAATTCAATTTGAAATAGTTCCTGGAATCACATCTGGAATCGCTGCCCCAGCTTATGCAGGAATTCCCGTGACTCACAGGGAATGGGGGAGTTCCTTCGCAATTGTCACAGGACACTGCGTGACCGGCAAACCTGATAACATCAACTGGCATCATTTGACACATGGTGTTGACACCATTGCTATTTATATGGGTATTAAAAACCTTCCTTATATCTGTAAACAATTACGCTCCTGCGGAAAGAAGCCTGAAACTGCAGTTGCTGTCATTGAACAAGGAACGACAGGTTTCCAACGAACTTTTACAGGAACAATCGATTCAATAGTGGCGATCGTTACAAGAGAACAGGTTGCCAATCCCGCCATGATTGTAATAGGAGAAGTGGTGAAGTTATCCGAGAAATTATCATGGTTTTCAGAGAAGACAAAAGATAAGGAGTTCGCGTAGAGGAAGAAAAACCTTACGGAAATGAGAATGGAAAACTGGACATGAAAGTCATCATGTCCAGTGTATCAATGTTAATAGCTATTTTATAAATGCAAGGTGAAATTGTGACCTGGTTAATCGAAGTCTGAAATATGGAAAGTTATAGTACTCATTGAATCGGCTAATAATTCCGGTTGCTAAGCGAAAATCAATTACGTAAGCCAAAATGTGCATTTAATTGACCCTGCAGCATTTTTTTTCGCATTTTTTCCTGTTCAATTTTTCTGTTCTCTTTTAATTTTTCTTGTCTAATTTCATTGGTTTGTACTCCATCCTCTATTTTATCGGCGATTTCCACTAATGCCTTGACGTCGGAAAAAGAGTATTTACGGTTACCTCCCTTAGACCTTTCGGGGAAAACGAGTTTTCTTTCTTCATAATAACGAATTTGTCTATCGGATAGTCCGGTTAATTCTCTGACCACTCCTATGGAAATTACCTTTCTGTCTATATAAGATTCTTTTTGCTGGACGATGAAAATCACCTCATTTTTGATTTATGCTAGATCAATAAGAATATTATATCCTAATTTTCTGAATATTTGTAATAAAAACTAACATTAATTATTAATTCTCAAAAATCATGTAAGATTTTATAACACACTTGTTGTTATAAATAGTGACGTCACCTATAATCAAACATATAATCCTTTCAAAAAATATCTTATTGGAGGACAAAACATGGCTAAGCAGAAATTGGCACTAATTGGGAATGGTATGGCTGGAGTAAGATGTATAGAAGAAATTTTGAAAATTCAACCAGAAAGGTTTGAGGTGACTGTCTTCGGAAGTGAGTCACATCCGAATTATGATCGAATCCAACTATCGAATGTATTGCAAGGGGCTACGACGATAGATGATATTACAATAAATGATTGGAACTGGTACAAAGAGAACAATATTACACTTTTTTCAGGTGAAACGGTCACAAACATCGACACCACAAAGCAAATCATATATTCAGACGCAAATCGTGAAGTCCAATATGATCAATTAATTTTAGCTACCGGATCAATCCCTTTCATACTACCGATAAAGGGGGCTGACAAAAAAGGAGTGACAGCCTTTCGAAATATTGAAGATTGCGAAAAAATGATTGAATATTCAAAAAATAATAAAAAGGCTGCAGTCATTGGTGGTGGATTACTGGGTCTTGAAGCAGCCAGGGGTCTTTTGAATCTAGGAATGCAGGTAGATGTTATTCACCTTTCAGAATATTTGATGGATAGGCAGTTAGATCCAACAGCAGGAAAAATGCTGCAAAGGGAACTTGAAAGCCAGGGAATGAATTTTCATCTTGGGAAACAGACTCAGGAGGTTTTAGGTGAAATTGGTGTCAAAGGATTACGCTTTAGTGATGGCGAGGAAATCAGCGCTGATTTAGTGGTCATGGCAGTTGGGATTAAACCAAATGTTCAAATGGCCCAAAATTGCGGCATCCCTGTCAATCGAGGAATTATCGTGGACGATTATATGGAGACAAGGATCCCGAATATTTATGCGGTTGGTGAATGTGCGGAACACCGTGAGATGGTGTATGGTTTGGTCGCTCCCCTTTATGAACAAGGCAAAGTATTAGCCAAAAGAATTTGCGAGCTTGACGGCAAAGCATATGAGGGTTCAGTACTGTCTACTAAGTTAAAAGTATCTGGTGTAGATGTATTTTCGGCTGGAGAAATTTTCGAGGATGAAAAAGCCAAATCAATCAAGGAATTTAATGAATGGAATGGTACTTACAAAAAAGTAATGATTCGAAATGGGAAAATTTCTGGTGCTGTATTATTCGGGGATACAAAGGAAAGCAATAACCTATTGAGCATGATCAATAAAAATGCCGACGTTTCTGAATATTTAAAAGTAGGAACAAGTGGAGAACCCAGTGTTAGTCTTGTCGCGTCGATGTCACATGAAGAAATCGTCTGTGGTTGTAATGGTGTAACGAAGGGCGATATTGTGACGGCTATCGAATCTAATGGTTTAACAAGTATTGAGGAAGTAAAAGGCTGCACAAATGCTTCGAGATCATGCGGGGGATGTAAGCCGTTAGTCGCTGATATTCTCGAGCTGACATTGGGAGCTGAATTCAGTGAATTAAATCAAAAGGAATCCATATGTGCGTGCACCACTTTATCCAGAGATGAGGTTGTTGCTGAAATACGCGAAAAAAATCTGACCCATACTCGGGAAGTCATGAATGTTCTCGGCTGGAATACAAGTGATGGATGTTCGAAGTGTAAACCGGCACTGAACTATTACTTAGGCATGATCCATCCTGTTGAATATGAAGATGAAAAGGAATCCCGCTATGTCAATGAAAGGTTACATGCAAATATTCAAAAGGATGGTACATTTTCTGTTGTGCCAAGAATGTATGGGGGCGTCACTAATCCTGATCAATTACGGAAAATAGCAAATGTGGCCGATAAGTATAATGTTAAGTTACTTAAGGTTACAGGCGGACAAAGAATAGATTTGTTCGGCGTTGATAAAGAAGACCTTCCAAAAGTATGGGCTGACCTGGATATGCCTTCTGGATATGCTTATGGAAAAACCCTTCGAACTGTGAAAACATGTGTGGGTGAAAACTTTTGCCGCTTTGGCACTCAAGATTCAATTGGGCTAGGCATTGCCCTGGAGAAGAAATTTGAACGTGTAGGCACACCGCATAAGGTTAAGATGGCCGTGTCGGCATGTCCTCGTAATTGTGCTGAATCCGGTATCAAAGATCTTGGTGTTGTCGGTGTTGACGGTGCATGGGAAATTTATATCGGCGGCAACGGCGGAACCCATTTAAGAGCTGCTGAATTGTTATGCAAAGTGAAAACAAGTGATGAAGTAATTGAAATTACAGGTGCATACATCCAACATTATCGAGAAACGGCCAATTATTTAGAAAGAACCTCTGTCTGGGTTGAGCGTGTAGGATTCGATACCATAAAGACGATTATTGGTGATAAGCAAAAAAGGATTGAGCTTAATCAACGTTTAGATGAGGCCTTATCGGTATTGCAAGAACCGTGGAAAGAAATCATTGAGAGTAATGCGATCCAAACCGGTTTATTTCAAAAAGTGAAAATTCCAGCTATATCAAATAAATGAATAGGGGGTAAGCCTAAATGGGGAAAACTCTTCAAAAGATAAAGGTTTCAACAGTAAATGAGATGCCAAAAAACCTAGGAAAAACAGTAACCATAGGCTATTATGAAATTGCTCTTTTTCATTTAGCAAATGGTGAATTCCGGGCTATTGAAAATCGTTGCCCACATAAAGGTGGAGTTCTGGTGGAAGGCATTGTGAGTGGTGATCACGTCTTTTGCCCGATGCATGACTGGAAAATCAGTGTCAAAAATGGAGAAGTCCAAAAACCTGATAATGGTTGCGTAAAGACATTCAATGTTGAAATAGAAGATGGTAATGTTTATATCGTTTTATAAAAATGCAGATAACCCGCTACTCTGGATAGTCTCTTATAGGACTATCCTTTTTTTCTTTGCAGAGCTATGAACTAAATTCTCCCGACGAATTAAATTGATAAATATTACCAAAACAAATATAATTTCTAGTAAAGGAATGACTTTATTAAACGATTTCAACTAGAAATTTTTATAAATGAATAGGGGAAAGGTTGGCGTTTTTATGAACAAATTATCTGTTGGCGTTTTTACCTTTATGCTGTATTTTGTTCCTTTATCAAGTACTTCATCTGGATTAGCAGAAGTAAAACCAGATTACAAGCTTTATGTGATGGCCCCATTGGGTGAAATAACAGATTGGGAGGCATTCGAAGCAGAGCTGACCCAGTTAAAGGAAAATGGAGTATATGCAATAACGACAGATATCTGGTGGGGATTAGTCGAGAGTAAAAAAGATAATCAGTTTGATTGGTCCTATTATAAAAAATATGGGGAAACAGTGAGAGCTTCCGGTTTAAAATGGGTGCCCATTTTGTCTACACATCAATGCGGAGGTAATGTGGGGGATGATTGTAACTATCCCATCCCAAGTTGGCTCTGGAATAAAGACACTGCAGAGAACATGGCATTCAAGAGTGAAAGTGGTTTCTGGAATAAGGAAGTACTTGCTCCTTGGTGGGAAGGTACAGCCGAACAGTACAACGAATTGTATAAATCCTTTGCAGAGAATTTTGCTGATAAGAAGGATCTAATAGCTAAAATATATCTAAGTGCAGGACCAGCTGGGGAACTAAGATACCCCTCTTATCAAAATGCTGATGGCTGGGATTATCCTGAAAGGGGACAGCTTCAAGTTTATACAGAAGGAGCAAAACGGGATTTCAGGCTTGCCATGAGAGAAAAATATTCAACGATAAAAAAATTAAATGCTGCTTGGGGCAAAACGTATAAAAACTGGAATGAGATACAGCCGCCAGGAAACGGGGATGAATTTTTCACCAAGGGCGGAGCAATCGATACACAATTTGGATACGACTTCATGCAGTGGTATCAAGGGGCACTCGAAAAGCATCTTGCAAAAATCTCTAAATTTGCCCATAAACATTTTGATAAAGTCTTTGGCGTGCCAATTGGAGCTAAAATCTCAGGAGTCCATTGGAAAATGAATGATCCAGTACTGCCGCATTCAGCAGAGTATAGTGCCGGGTACTATAACTACTCCCAATTATTGAATCAATTCAAGAAATCAAATATGGCCCTCACGTTCACCTGTTTGGAAATGGGAGATCAAGACGCACATACTGCACCATCCTATAGTGCTCCTAAAACGTTGGTGACGCATATTGCCTCTCTAGCTAATGAAAAAGGAATTTCCTTAAACGGGGAAAATGCACTCCCGCTGATCAACAATGAAGGGGGCTTTGACAATATAGCAGAAATGGTTTTTAACCATGGTTTTGAGGGATTTACCTTGCTAAGGATGTCCTATTTATTCGACGATGAAGGAAATCCAACAAATGAGTTCAGGATGATGGCTGATAAATTGGAAGGCAAGTCGATTCCAGTTACATTCACAGTTGAAAATGTACCTGCCACACAGGGAGTTTACTTAATTGGGGATAGAGGTGAAATCGGCAGATGGAATCCTGAAGATTACGAATATAAACTCAGTCAAAGTACAGAAGGCAGTTGGAGTGGAACATTCCGCTTAACTGCAGATCGATTCTATGAATTCAAGTTCGTCATGAAAGATGAAAATGGAAATATCACTTGGCAAGAAGGGGAAAATAATAGTTATAAAACCCCTTTGAATGGAGAAGGAAACTATAAAACTTCATGGTAAAAGGATATATAGGCCATGAGATAAAATCAGTATGACTAACTAAGTAGGGCTTTTGGAAATAATATAAGGTATTGAAAGTGCATCACCAGATAGGGTAATAATACAATCCTGAAGCCAAGTACACTGTATATTTGCGTACTGTCCCCAATATTGGGGATATATTATTTTAAGACTTAAATGATCTGTACTTACATTAAATAGACATGTGGACTATTTTTAGGACAAAACAACAAGAAAGGGAGGAATTGAATGAAGACAATGATTACATGGACAGGGGAAATGGCCTTTTCTGGCACAACTCCGTCGGGACATGAAATAAAGATGGATGCTGCCGAAGAAGTAGGAGGAAAAAATAGTGGAGCAAGACCCACTGAGTTACTTTTGCATTCTCTTGCAGGGTGCACAGGTATTGATATTGTAATGATTTTAAAAAAAATGCGATTTGAAACAAAGGCCTTTCAAATAGAGATAGAAGGGTCAAGATCAGAAAATCACCCTAAACGGTTTACCGATTTTCATATCCACTATTTATTGGAGGGTGATCTGCCTGAAGATAAAGTGGTCCGTGCGATACAATTATCCAAAAATACGTACTGTTCAGTATATCACTCATTAAATGCCAACATTAAAATCAGCTATTCGATAAATGGTGTTAAAGGAAAACAGGGATTATAACGTTTAATTTAAGGGCTATCATTTATCAGCCATTTGTTTATACATCCATGTATGAAAAACAGCCTTCATTTGTTAAAGGAGGCTGTTTTTTGACTGAAATGAGCATCCATGATTCAGGATATCATCTATTCGTGCAAAGTTCAGAAATAATCCCTCTTTATGTTAATCAAGCCGTATTCTTAAGAAAAAATCAACCTCCAATTTCTTTTACGGGTAACTGAACTCCGTTTTCTGGAAAGAAAGGGTTTATTTAGTTGGCAAGTAATCTAATTGTAATCGTTTGTCATTGGAATACCCTTGATGTTAGGAGTTTATCGATATAAACTTTATATACTATTGAGGAGTGGTTAAGTTGAAAGAGATAACAATTGACAAATTAATTTTTAAAAATCATTTATCGATGATTGAACAATATTCATTGAAAGATTTCATGTTTAAGTGGCTCGGCAGCCCTGAAGAAGGATTAGATGATCTTCTTCCGCTTAAATTCACAGATCAAGTTTTTGCAAAAATGGAAACGACATTGGATACAAAAATAAAGATCAACGGAGATGAAACCTTCAGATATGTCACCATTACGGAAGATAATCAAATTGTAATAGGTGGCTTAGACTCGAATCAAGAGTTAAAGTTTAGAATTGTTTCCCTTGAAGAGCGTTTGAAAAGCTATTAAAAATTTACGGCTTAGCATTGTATACTTTTCAAACTGAATCATATTTTCAGATAAAAATATAAGGCCGTTCCTATTAAAGGAATGGCCTTTTTAAGGTATTTTTATTTTTTTCATCTCGTTAAGAGCAGCGTCAAATACCATTTAAGGTTCTGAACTGTACTTGAAAATAAAGGAAAACCTTACCTTATGCCAGTTAATCGAGTAATTCTTTAAACTCGTGATATTTTTTGGTTTAATTTAACAAAATATAAACGATTATTGATTTGTCTTAGTGTATTATAAAGTAATGAAGTCGATTAAATCATTTGGGGGGAATTGAGATGAGCGAGACGTTGGCAAGTTCTATAAAAACACTTTTGAAAGAAACGTTTGAAGGACCGGGAAATGAAGGGAGCTATTATACTGATTCAAGACCGAATACAGGGGTTTTTGGGACACTTGATGGTTTAACCGCAGAAGACGCTTCACGTTCCATAAATGGATCAACCATTGCTGCTCATTCTGACCACATACGGTATTATTTATGGGTGATCCGAACAATGATCAGCGGTGCAGACTTCGAAAAAGATTGGGACGCAAGCTGGACCATTACTCATGTTGATGAAGTAAAATGGGCGGAAATCAGGGAGGGATTACATAAAGAATATGTAACTCTTTTCGCAGAAATCGATACAATCGATTTAGGAAAATGGCTGACAAATGTAAATGCGACCATTGCCCACTCGGCTTATCATCTTGGATCTTTACGGCAAATGTTAAAAAGGCTTGAAATAGAAAAATAATCTAACATATATTTATGTCAGTTAGTAGACATATGTGGTTAGTAATGCTCTCACCCGAACATGATGTTAAAAGAAGACATATTTATTATTCATGTTTTTTACTTTTTTTGAGGGTTTGTAAAATCTGATCGTTGATTGGAGCGTAGGGAACTCGCTTTCCGCGGGCGATCCGCCTCTTCGGCGCTTTTTGCGCCTGTGGGATTCTCCCTTGGACGCACTTTTCCCGCAGGAGTCTCGTACCTTCCGTTCCAATCTTCTGGAATATCTTTTTTAGAAAAGACTGTAGGCAAACTGGTGTTTCTTTTAATTTGTCTGTGTCTGGAGGTTCCGAATGGTCTAATCCCAAAACCATATTAATTTCACACTTACGTCGTCCGAATCTCACTCCGTTATTTTTTTGCCACTTCAATTCCTTCAGCCTGTCGTTGCTTATTTTTTTAACGTTCTTGCTCAGCTACATATGAAAGCAGAGTTAAAAATTGGTCCTCTATTAATTTTCCAAAATCACCCATACCTCTGGATTTCCTACTATTAAAATGTGTCTCATTTTCAAGTGCCACAATATCTGCTTCAGATCTCGAGTAATATACTTACATTCTCGAATGATACCTTCATAATCTCTACCCAATCTGTCTAGTGAATCAAGGGATAATAAATTGCATTCGCGAATGATTAAGAGCATCCCCTGATATGGATTTAATAAGTTTGAAGCTTAATCTATTGAACAAATAATAAAAAAGGAACCTATATACTTGATGATAGGAGAATAAAACAAATACCTTGATGCCAATAATAAAATTGACAGGACACCAATTAGTGTCATATAATAAAAGACACCAATTGGTGTCCAATTAAAAGGGGGGGGTGATTTTGAACGAGAAAAATCAAGAGCGTGATATTTATGCAGCCATCGCTGACCCAACAAGACGTAAATTGCTACGTTTGTTGGCGGACGTGGAAGAATTGCCACTCAATGAGTTGACCGTACATTTTGAAATGGGTCGAACTGCGGTTTCAAAGCATTTGTCAATCCTTAAAGAGGCTGGTCTCGTAATCAGTAGAAAGGTCGGCAGGGAAACGCGTTATCGGCTGAATGCTGCCCCGTTGAGGGAAATTGAGGATTGGGTATCGTTTTACAGGAGATTCTGGAGTGAAAGAATGCTACTTTTAAACCAAATATTAGAGGAGGAACAAAAAATGAGTTTAACAGTATCACAAGAGTTTAATTTTAAGAGCCCGATCGAGAAGGTATGGCTCGCCTTAACGGATGCAAATACTCTCGCGAAATGGGTAATGGCTAATGATATTAAACCTGTCGTAGGACATAAATTTCAGTTTCGGAATGAACAGTGGAATTTAATTATTGATTCCGAAGTTCTTGAAGTGGAGGAGCCTTATAAGTTATCTTACACTTGGATAGGTGGTGGGATAAACACTACAGTCACATGGACATTAAAGCACGAGGATGGAACAACCTTCTTACATCTTGAACAAACAGGATTCGAAAAAGAAGATCAAGCGTTCAATGGTGCTAAATATGGTTGGGCGAAAATGGGCGAAGATCTTAAAAAATTGCTAGAGGAAAAATAAGAAAAAACTTCAGAACCTATTTTTTGTATTTAGTTTAACGTATAGGAAAAAGCAAACTGCTCGGAAAGAGGAGTGTTCCGTGATGACAAATAGTAGAATGAATCCTAAGGTTGATGAATTTTTAGGTAAGGCTAAAAAGTGGAAGGAAGAATATGAGACGTTAAGAAATATCGTTCTTGACTGTGACCTGACCGAAGAATTTAAGTGGATGCATCCCTGTTACACGTTTGAGAAAAAAAACATAGTTTTAATCCATGGATTTAAAGAATATTGTGCACTTCTGTTTCACAAAGGTGCCTTGTTACAGGATACCCATGGGATTCTAATCCAACAAACTGAGAATGTACAGGGGGCGCGCCAGATTCGGTTCACCAATGTTCAAGAAATAGTTGCAACGGAAAACATTCTGAAAGCCTATATCCATGAAGCCATAGAAGTTGAAAAAGCCGGTTTGGAAGTGAATTATAAAGATAATACAGAATTCATAATTCCTGAAGAACTTCAAAATAAATTCGATGAAATCCCTGCCTTGAAAACTGCTTTTGAAGCATTGACCCCGGGACGGCAAAGAGCATACATTCTTCATTTTTCTCAACCCAAACAATCCAAAACTCGAGAGTCAAGAGTTGAAAAATGCATGCAGAAAATTCTCAATGGAAAAGGATTAAAAGATTAGTACATCGACGAGAAAATAAATTAATCATGTTTAAGATATTACCTCACTTTGCGTACATTCGACCTCCTTTTTGGATCGCAGTAACCACTCAATCAAATCAACTAAAATGGAACACCAAAAGTGTACCCTTTGGCTTTTTGCTGAAAGTTCGCATTTCTTGAACTAACAGCTGCTTAAACTTGAATTAGGTTTAAGTAATGTACTTCATCAAAACCACTTTATAAAAATAAAGTGTTATTTCATTATAGGTCGCTTTAATGGATTAACAAAAAAGCCCAATTTCTCAATTTTTAATATAGAGAAATTGGGCTTTTTATTCTGGAATTTCGATTTATGAAAATGGCTGACAAATGTAAATGCGACCATTGCCCACTCGACTCATCATCTTGGAGCGTTACGGAAAATGTTAAAAAGCCTTGAAATTGAAAATACTTATACATAAATTTGGCCAATGTATCTGTATGTTCCGGAAGGTCTAAAAAATAACCATGATTTTATAGAAAGACTTGTTTATCCTTAGTGTTTTTAGAATGAAACCTTCATTAAATTGAAGAAATATGCGACACTCATGCTCAATAACTGGTGAGCTGAGACCCCACAGACGCTTGCGTCGAGGAGGTTCAGCAGACAGGTGGTGGAAAGGGAGCGAATTTCTTAAATCAACTGGATCTGTTTTAGGTAAACTAGCACTTCGTCTAAATTAAAATAAGAAGTATATTCCTAACCTAAAACCCAGCAGTTAGACAGAATCACATACCTTTTTGTAGATAATTGTTTGATTGTGTCAAGAATTCTTTACATTTTAAAGGGTTCAAGTTCTAATTGGAGAAGTATATTAACATGATGTTTTTAGCCGATGATTACTGACTGCAAGGATTTTGACACAGAAGGAGGGCTCTTAATTAAAAAGCAACTGTTTAAACTAAGTATATTTTTCTTTATAATCTTTGTTCAAACGTTTTGGTCTCCCGCTGTTTTTGCTGAAAAAAAACATTTATTATTGCTGGAGAAAGTGCTCTTCCTCCATTTTCATTTAAAAATGAAGCTGGTGAGCTGACAGGGATCAATATTGATTTAATGGAGGAAATAGCAAAATATAATGGCGTAGATTTCAAATATATTCCGATGAGGATGGAAGATGCCGAAAAAGCCTTAAGTAATGGAACAATTGATGCAATTGTTGGAAGTACCTATAATACCGAAAAAGATAACCAACTTGATTTCACTCAATCATATTTTACAATGTCTCAATCAATAATCATTCCTAGTAAAAGGAAACAGGATATTCATACGTTAACGGATCTACGTGATTCACATGTTGTCCTTGACCATAACACTCCAGTAATCAGTACATTTCTCAATATGAGGAATACAAATTTAACTACCGTATCGAATCAATACTCAGGTATATTAACATTATTGAACAACCGTGCAGATGTATTCATCGGAAACAAATGGACTGCAGATTTCTATTTGAAAAAGTTCCGCCAAGAAAAGAATTACATCATTCTCGATGAAGTCATTGAACCTGCGGATTATACGATTGCAGTGAAAAAAGGGAATCAATCACTTCTTATCATGATGGACAATACACTCACAGAACTTAAAGCAAACCGAAATATCAATGGGATAATCGATAAATGGGTCATGCCACAATCCAATCAAAAAATTGCAAGGCTGGAGCAATTCATATTATGGTTGATCATAACCTTAACTGCCGTGGCCCTTATCCTCCTAATCATTTACATATGGAATCAACGGCTAAAAAAATCCGTTCATAACCAGACGTTGAAATTACATTTATTAAATAAGGATTTAGAGAAACAACGGCAAAACATCGCTAATGCTGAAGCGTTCAAAGATCAAATCTTAAACAATATCAATACTGGCATCATAACATTCGATCTCGATTTCATGATTACCAGCTGCAATGCAAAGGCATCGGACATTCTCAACATTTCCAAGGAAATGATTCTGAATCTTATGAATCATTCAAGATTAATGAAGAATTTCGAAGCTTTCCATCAAGAACAAAATGAGAATAATCGTACGGGTTCTTTTCGTATCTTGGTTTTAAATGAGGAAAATGAACAAAAGGTAATTTCATATTCGATGCATAAGATGTTCAATTCTAAAGATATACAAACCGGATACTTACTTTCAATGAATGATGAGACGGAAAAGAAAACATTGGAGAAAAAATTGGTCACACAAGAAAAACTGCATGCTCTTGGTCAACTAGTTGCAGGTGTCGCACATGAAATCAGGAATCCTTTGACATCGATTAAAGCATTCATTGATTTACTTCCGAGTAAATATGATAATCCTCAATTCCGACAAGTTCTAATGGAACACTTGCCTACTGAAGTTACCCGTTTGAATGCGATTGTTACCGATTTAATTGAATATGCACGTCCGCGTCCGCCAAATATTACAAATTGCCACGCTAATGAACTTATATCATTACTTGCTTTTCATAAGGTGACAATGGAAAAAAACCAAATAAATTTCGAGCAGACGATTGAGGAAAACCTTATTTTTTATATAGATTTACAACAAATTCAACAGGTACTGCTTAACTTGGTGTTGAATTCGATTCATGCCGTTGAAGAAACAAAGGAAAAGACCATTAAAATTACCATTGATAAAGAGAACGAAAAGACAGGGCGGATTACCATATCCGATACGGGAAAAGGGATGAAACAGGAGGAATTGAACCATATTTTCGAGCTTTTTTTCACAAATAAAGAAAAGGGTGTCGGTTTAGGACTTACGTTATCGTATAGGCTAATTAAAGAAAATAACGGAGATATCCATGTGAAAAGTTATCCTAATTCAGGAACGAAATTCACCATTTTACTACCTTTATATATCGAATAGAAGCCTGGAAAGAGGAGGAGTACTATGAAAATGCATGTATTGGTGATTGATGATGAACCTGCTATTTGCACTGCTCTTAGCTTTGCATTGGAAGATTCTTATCAAGTCATGACAACTACTGACCCGGATGAGGGTCTTCGAAAGATCGACAATCAGCCTTTTGATATTGTGTTACTTGATTTGAGAATAGGAAATAAAAGTGGACTTGATGTCCTACAAAAAATCAAACAAATAGCACCTAACATAACAGTCATCATGATGACTGCCTATTCATCCATTGAAACTTCCATCGAGGCCATAAAAAAGGGGGCCTACTACTATATTGAAAAGCCAATTAATATAGAAGAACTTTCTTTGCTTTTGATGAGGGCAGCCGAATTCAAACAGATGTCCAATCAATTGGAGACATTACATGAAGAATTAGAGATTCAAAAGGGATTTGGTAACTTCCTTGGTAACAGCAAGGCGATGCAGCGTATTTTCTCAATGATCGAAAGAGTGAAAGATATTGATTCCAGTGTTCTTATCACGGGTGAAAGTGGTACTGGAAAGGAGCTTGTAGCCCGAAACATCCATACGCTAGGAAGAAGGAAAAACAATCCAATTCAGATTGTCAATTGTGCAGCAATTCCTGAGATGCTGCTGGAATCTGAATTGTTCGGTTATGAGAAGGGAGCATTTTCCGGTGCAACACAGAGGAAGGATGGGAAATTTGTTGCTGCTAATGGAGGTATCCTTTTTCTGGATGAGATTAGTGAAATGCCCCTTCCTCTTCAAGCCAAATTATTACGAGTATTGCAGGAACGGGAAGTGACGCCTCTGGGATCCAATACAAAAATCTCATTGGATGTCCGCATTATAAGTGCTGCCAATAAAAACCTGGAACAAATGGTGATGGAAGGGGAATTTAGGGAGGATTTGTATTTCAGGCTAAATGTAATTCCCATCTCGATGCCGCCTTTAAGAGATAGAAAAGAAGATTTACCGATCCTTATGGATTATTTTATAAAAAAGCACGCTAAGGATATGAATCGTGAAGAAAAGATGTTCTCGGCAACCGCACGTCGGATATTACTGGATTATCATTACCCTGGGAATGTCCGAGAGCTTGGTAACATTATAGAATATGCTGTTGCCCTATCAAACTCGAAAAGAATGGAAGAAAACGACTTGCCGCAATATGTTCAAGAACAGAAGTTCATTCTCCAGCCGGATGGCAATGACGACGATTTTAACAGCTTCAGGATTCCCATTGGCATTTCCATGAAAGAGATAGAAGAAAAAGTCATAACGGCGACTCTTCAATATTGTAAAAACCATCGGCAAAAAACAGCTCAAATCCTAAAAATTTCTGAAAGAAGCCTTCGTGATAAAATCAAGCTCATTTCAAAAGGAGAATAATGGCTCATCGTGTTAACCGGCAATTTTTTCTGGATAACCGGAAAGAATTGCCGGTTTATACTTGTATAACATCCTAGAAATCGGCAGGATTTGCGTTTTATAGCAGAAAATCGACTTGGCATGGTATTTGCATCTAAATTCATTAAGAAAGGAGGGCCACGATGAAGAATGAAGCACTCTTTATAAAAGTCGCTTTGTTATTTTGTTTCATGACAGGATGTTCTTTTATGAATGAGCAGCAGGAAATATCTAAACCTGCTACCACCTTGATTCAGAGGCAACTAACTTCTGAAGGACAGGATTTAAATAATAGGATGCTAATCATTGGAACCGGAGATATGACAGGTGTTTATTTTTCATTAGGACAAAGATTATCAAATATGTATGAAAAATATAATGGAGCTGTGTCAGGTACCCAGGTAACCCAAGCGTCCATCGAAAATACTGAATTGGTTAGCCGCCATCGGGCAGAAATTGGTTTTACCACAGTGGATGTACTGGATTTGCCTGAAACGGATAAATCCAAGTTAAGAGCTTTAACGGCCCTATATTCCAATTATGTTCAAATTGTTACTACTAAACAAAATGATATTCATTCCTTAGAAGATTTAGTTGGTAAACGCATTAGTGTGGGAACGGCAGGAAGCGGTACAAGGCTTATTGCAGAGCGAATACTGTTAGAATCTGATTTACCGACTGATCAATTGAATTTATCCTATCTTTCTTTTTCTCAATCTGCAGAAGCATTACGAAATGGTACCATTGATGCAGCTTTCTTTTCTTCGGGAATCCCGAATAATGAAATCGCTTTCATATCCAATCAGACGGAACTAACTTTCATTCCAATACCGGGAGACATCATTGAACGCCTTCAAAAACAATATGGAGTTTATACTCATAATGAAATTCCCAGAGATACATACAGGGGGATGAAAAAAAATGTTCAAACGATTTCAATTAAAAATGTCCTGGTAACCTACAAGGAAATGTCTGACCCTCATGCTTACAATCTTGTGAAAACATTATATGAACATCTGCCTGAACTGCAGCATACACATCCGGCTGCTTCTGATATTTCAATTAATGAAGCAACTAAACAAGTTCCCCTTGATTTTCATCCAGGGGCCATGAATTATTTTACCGAACAAGGAATTATTGAAAATCAATGAAAAACGGGAGGTAATGACTATGAAAAAACTGATGAGTCTTTTATCAATAATAGTATTGATCGCACTTGCGGGGTGTGGTAATCCTACTCCGCAAAAGCCGGGGGAATCCGTACAAACGAGTGCAGGTGAAAAAGGAGAGAAAAAAATAACGATAGCCGGTAATGGAGGAGTCATTGAAAGTGCCATCCGAGATGTGATTGCACCAAAATTCAAAGAAGAAACGGGAATCACTGTTAATTATATTTCCGGTTTATCAGGTGAAATCCTATCCAAAGTGGAATTACAAAAGAACGCTCCGCAAATAGATGTTGCCCTTTTTGTACCGGTTGATGTAATTCGCGCTAAGGAGAAGGAATTGATCGTACCAATTGATGAGTCCAATGTTCCCAATATGAAATCGGTTGATCCACGTTTCATTCCGGTTGAAAAAGCTGCTGCGCCAGCATTCGGCTTAGTCATTGCACCAGCATATAATACGGAAACCTTTAAAAAGAAAGGGTTAAAATCAATTGAATCATGGAATGATCTTGTCTCACCTGATTACGAGGGTAAAACGGCATTTTCAGATATTACGAATGACTGGGGTTTCAATACCCTTAATGGTCTGGCGATTTCAAACGGCGGCAGTACGGAAGACATGGAACCAGGTCTTGAAAAGGCAAAAGATCTTGCAGCGTATTCCAATACATTTTATAAAAACTCAACGCAAATGATGCCAGCGATCCAACAAGGAGCTGCTGACGTAACGGTCATGGGAAGTTATTCCATAGGTGAACTAGCCGTTTCAGGTATTCCTATTAAGATGGCTGTGCCTAAAGAAGGCGTGCCGCTTCAAGCCTTCAGTGCTGGTCTAGTGAAAAATACACCTAATAGCAAAGAAGCCCTAGAATTCATTAACTATGTAGTCAGTGAAGAAGCGCAAGCATTAATTTCCGAAAAAGGATTTTATCCGACGGTAGAAGGCATGAAAATTCCAGAGAAATATGAAGAGTCAATCGGACTTAAAGCAAGTGATAAAACATTCAAACCTGATTTCGTCAAGTTTGCCGAGATCCGTGCCGAGGTGTCAGACAGATGGGCGAAAGAGGTTACTCCTGAATTAGGGAAAAAACTCAAATAACAAGGAGCGTGTTGATCACATGGAAGTATTAAAAAAAGATGTGGAAATTAATAAACAGCACCTGGAGGCAGTTCAGGGGCTTGGGTCAAATAAAAATGATGTAGAAATAAAAGGCGCGTATAAACAATTTGGTTCGAATGTTGTCCTGAATGGTATCGACCTGGAGGTGAAACAAGGAGAGTTACTCACTCTTCTTGGGCCTTCCGGGTGCGGAAAGTCCACAACCTTGAACCTCATTGCAGGGTTCCTCGATGCAGATCGGGGCGAGGTCCATATTAAAGGCAATAATGTTACGAAGGTTCCGCCTTATAAGCGAGATTTAGGAATGGTTTTTCAAACTTATTCTCTTTTTCCTCATATGACAGTCTATGAAAATCTCAGTTTTGGTTTGAAACTGCGCAAAGTCGGTAAAGCTGAGCAAAAAAAGAAGATAAGTAAAGCGCTTGAATTAGTTAAAATGTCAGGATTGGAGAATCGTTATCCAAGGGAATTATCAGGAGGTCAGCGTCAGCGTGTTGCGATTTCCAGGGCACTTGTGGTGGAACCGGAACTTCTTTTGCTTGACGAACCGCTTTCAAACCTTGATGCAAAGTTGCGCCATGAACTCAGGGCCGAGATAAAGCGTTTACAAAAGGAAATTGGCGTAACTACCATTTTTGTGACCCATGATCAAGAAGAAGCTCTTTCCATGTCTGATCGAGTCGTGGTCATGAATGCAGGGAAAATTGAACAAATAAGTACTCCGACTGAGATTTACAATCATCCCAAGACAGAATTCGTTTTTCAATTCATCGGTAAATCGAATTGTTTTGAAGGGAATGTGTCTGCTGTGGATAAGCGGAAAGTTTCAGTCAAGATCGGTTCTGATATCACTAATGTCGACGCAAGTAACATCATGGGAAATGATAGTGATTTGAAATCCGGGGATGAGGTGAAGATTTATATTAGACCAGAAAAACTGCAAATTGTTTCTGCTGATGAAAAATCTTCATCTTCATTGGACTTCCATCGTGCTAAGATTAGCCAAATTAACTATCTTGGTACCTCATGGGAAATCAATGTTCTATTACAGGGGAAAAGTATTCAAGTATTGACCTCCGCTTTTGATTCATCATGGCAAAATGGAAGTGAGGTGTTAATAGGATGGAGCCCATCAGAAGTTATGCTAGTCAAGAAATAGAACAGGAAACGAATCCTATTGAGCCGCAAAAGGAACCTAAAATCAAGAAAAGGAAAGTCTGGGTGCCGGGATTACTCCTTTTAACGCCGATTCTACTTTTCATATTTGGTTTCTTCGTCATACCGATGTTATACATTTTATATTTAAGCTTCATATCAACAGATAATCTTGGGGGAGCGGATGCAGTTTATAGCCTAAAAAATTATACACAATTATTTTCCGATAGCTATTACTTATCTTCTTTATGGCTGACAGTGAAAATCAGTTTATATTCGGTCTTGGTTGCTTTATTTCTTGGATATCCGGTAGCTTTAACGATGGCCAAAAGTTCAGCGCGGATCAGAGGGTATATCACTCTCTTGATCGTGTCACCACTCTTGGTAAGTATAGTTGTCCGTAATTTTGGCTGGTACCTATTACTATTGCCTAACGGAACGATTAATCAAACCTTGATGGCACTCGGCATAATAGATGCACCATTGAAACTATTGTTTTCGGAAATCGGAGTTGTAATTGGGCTATCCAATGCATATCTTCCTTTCATGATCTTATCCATCGTTGCGAGTCTTTATAATATTGATCCTTCTCTGGATAAGGCAGGAGCAATACTTGGGGCAAGCCCATTCAGAAGGTTCTTTTCCATTACATTGCCGCTAAGCATCCCTGGTATCGTATCTGGCTGCATACTAGTATTCAGTTTGTCAATGAGTGCTTATGTTACGCCTGCGCTAATGGGTGGAGCCAATGTACCAGTGATGCCAGTTGTCATCTATGATCAAATAAATAACCTGCTGCACTGGACTTTCGGATCTGCTCTTTCTTATATTCTATTAGCAACCACTGTCATATCTGTAGCCGTTTTTACAAGAGTGTTTGAAAAAGGGAAATTCAAGGAGGTATTCCGATGATGAAAACGTTTGGCGGCCTTCGGATTGCCGTTGCCGTGTTGGCCATTATCTATATCTTGATACCGCTAATTGTCGTTATTCCCGCATCTTTTACAAGTGCCAATTATCCAAGTTTTCCGGCTGAAGGCTTCTCACTGCAATGGTATGCCAAGATCTTGGAGCGTCCTGAATTTTTGGAAGCATTTTTGAACAGCGCGAAGTTCGCAGCATTAGCTGCCCTTTTCTCCGTCATATTCGGAACTTTGGGTGCCCTTGGCATCGCAAAGTATGATATACCGGGGAAATCGTATATTACGGCCCTTTTAACTTCACCATTAAGTGTGCCGCAATTAGTCTTAGGGATTGCACTTTTAATGTACTTTACACCAATGATGCTTGCCGGTACGTCTACAGGATTTTTAATTGCCCATATCGTCATTTGCATACCATATGTTATGCGGCTCGTATTGACCGGTTTAAGTGGATTTGATTATAATCTCGAACGGGCCGCGGCCATACTTGGAGCGAATCCACTAACTGTTTTCATGAAAGTGACCCTGCCGCTAATTGGATCAGCGGCCATCTCAGGGGGATTATTCGCATTTTTGACCTCATTTGATAATGTAACGGTCTCTCTCTTTATGGTATCACCGGAAATGAGAACTCTGCCGATCGAGATTTTCTCGCAAATGCAGGATGCCTACAATCCAATCGTTGCATCCGTGTCAAGCGTGGTTATATTCATATCAGTCCTTCTAATTGTCATACTTGAAAAAATTCAAGGTGTCGGCAAAGTTTTTGGTGGTTCCCATCATACAAACGGTTAAAAACGATATAAATAATGTAAAAATCGATCATGCTGCTAAGCACGGATTTTAAATTTATCTAAACGTTCCATTCAAATGATCTAAACACCTTTTAGCAGCCAATAGTGGAGCAGTTAGGACAGGGACAGAAGGATTAACCTGCTTTGCAATATGTTCCATACTATATTGTGAAAGCAAAATCACTTCTGTCTTTCCATCCAATTGTTCCACCATCTTTTTAACCCGATCGTCATGTTCCTTTCTTTTTCCTTGTGATAATAAATGGATGATCCCGGGATCCACCAATGACTCGATCATACAGTCCGGATTCTTATTTAATAAGTAATTTTGAAGGGCAATCGGCGTTTCTTTTACGGTAGAAACCAGGCCGATGCTATTATAGCGAAGTGCTTCATCAAGCATGGCCTCATCTGAACGAAATAACTTTACAGGGTATAGAGGTTGTAAAATTGCAGTGATGCCATTAAAGGCAGAGCAAGTAAGTTGTATGCATGAAACGTCAGAATCATAGGCTATATTCACTAATGCAGAAAAGCGGCGAATGATTTCCGGAGTTAACTTTCCGCTTTTTTCCATCAAGGCGAGAAGACTCGTGTCCATGAAATGAAGGAGTTCAATTTTCGGAGCAACAGTCTGAAAGGCCATTTCAATTGGTTTTAGTGCAGTTGTGGTAGCGTGAATCAGTGCGATTTTCAAAAAAAAACCTCCTTTTTTCTTCAACATTATATCTAGCAGGATCATAAAATACCATTATATTACATAGATATTTCTTTTCCTATTTACTATTTAAGAAAGGAAGTGAGAAACATGAAGAAAGAAGCCCTGGACGATCTTAGTCAGGTAATTCCAGGTGACAGAATGTTCCTTGATTTGGCAGAAAGGTATTGTTATAGCTATGACGCTTCTTTTGGGGAATATTTACCTGAAATCGTTGTACAGCCAAAAAACGCGGAGGAAATCAGTGAAGTGGTTAAATTGGCTAATACTCACAAAATACCTGTTTACCCTAGAGGATCTGGAACTTCGCTAAGTGGCGGCCCTTTACCTGTTAAAGGGGGGATGGTTCTTGATATGACCCTTTTACGAGATAAATTGATCATTGATCGAGAAAATATGCTTGCCATTGTCTCTCCAGGTGTGATTACGGCGAATATCCATAAAAAGGCTGAAGAAGCCGGCTTGTTCTATCCGCCAGATCCAAGCAGTTCCAATGTTGCCACTATAGGAGGGAATCTATTAGAAAACTCCAGCGGGCCAAAGGGATTGAAATACGGAACGACAAAAGAATATGTGATAGGCCTGGAGGTGGTCACCCCGACGGGAGAAATCATTCGTACTGGCGGAAAGACCGTAAAAAATGTAACAGGGTATGATTTGACCCGATTGATCGTAGGATCGGAAGGTACCTTGGGCATCGTTACAGAAGCAATCATCCGCTTGATACCAAAACCTCTATCTAAACAAACATTTGTCGCCCACTTCAATCATTTGATAGACTCTGGCCATGCCATTACCAGCATTTTATCGTCAGGAATTTTACCATCTGCCCTGGAATTGATGGATAATGCGTGCATCCGTGCAGTTGAAAGTTATCGGCCTTCAGGGTTGCCTCTTCAGGCAGAAGCCATTCTGATCATAGAAATAGATGGTCACCCATTGGCGATTGAGGAAGAAATCAATAAATGCGCCGATATATGCAGGACGGAGGGTGCTTCCTACGTTAAGATAGCGGAGACAGAGGAAGAACGACAAACTATTTGGAGTGCGCGTAAATTGGTTTCCCCGGCCATTACACAAATGGGTCCTACAAAAATTTCTGAAGACGCGACCGTTCCACGCAATCAAATACCGGCAATGATGGAGAAGTTAAACAATATCCGGGAGAAATACGGTTTGAACTTGGTTGTATTCGGCCATGCAGGGGATGGGAATTTACATCCGAACATCATTACCGATAAACGAAATATTACGGAAATGAAAAAAGTGGAGCTTGCAGTCAGTGAAATTTTTGAAGCAGCAATCGAACTAGGCGGAACACTTTCCGGGGAACATGGTATCGGTACTTTAAAGTCACCATATATGGAAATGGAATTAGGAATAACCGGGGTGAATATGATGAAAAAAATTAAAGAAGCATGGGATCCCAATAATATCCTGAATCCAGGAAAGATTTTTCCTGATAAGGGCCAGACAAAGGTCGTGTTGGTTACATGAATCTACCCGTCAAACCTAACGAGACAAATACAGCGGTCCAAAATTTATATTCAGATGCCTATGATTGGACAAACCAATGCGTAAAATGCGGGTACTGTTTACCAGCATGTCCTACATATGAATCAATGGGTGTAGAATCCGCATCACCACGCGGTCGCATCAATCTAGTGAAAATGGCAGCCGAAGGGAAAATAGATTTCCAAAAAGATTTAGCTGAACCGATCGACCTATGCTTAGGCTGTCGTGCTTGTGAAACCGCATGTCCTGTTGGTGTGCCATATGGACATATACTGGAAGCTGCAAAGGAAGCCGTTGAAAATTCCCCTTCAGCAAACCAAAAAAATAAAATGACCAAGATCAAAAAACTGGCATTGGTTCATCTTTTTCCATATCCAAAACGAATGAACAGGATTGGCAGTGCGGTACATCTCTATCAAAAAACAGGATTATCCAAACTTATCCGGACATCGAATGTACTGCAAAAGGTTTCCCCTGCCCTTGCACATTTAGAACAAGCACTTCCAGCAATCGAGTCGTCCTCCAAACGAATCCGGACAGGTACGATAATGCCGGCAAAAGGGGAAACGAAATTAAAAGTGGCATTTTTTGCTGGGTGTATCATGGATTCCATGATGTCACGAATAAACCGTCTTACCATTGAGCTGCTCAACATAGCGGGATGTGAGGTCATTCTCCCAGAAAATCAGAATTGCTGCGGTGCACTGCATTCCCATCAAGGCGAAACAAAACAAGCGAAAGCATTGGCAAAGAGGAATATCCAAGCCTTCATGCAATCTGATTCTGATGTAATTGTAAATAACGCAGGAGGCTGTGGCGCTTCCCTTATTGAATATGGGCATCTATTGGCAGATGATCACGAATGGGCTGGGGCGGCAAAGGATTTCTCGGAAAAATCAAAAGATATCAGTCAAATTCTTTATCAATTGGGACCGCTTCCCTTTACTGAAGAATGGCAAGGCATCGTCTCTTATCAAGATTCATGTCATTTACGCAATGTTCAAAAGGTCCAAAAGGAACCTCGTTTATTATTGCAATCCATACCAGGAGTTTCCTATGTGGAAATGGAAGGGTTTGACCGTTGCTGTGCATCTGGAGGCATTTACAATCTTCTCCACTTTGATGAATCCATGAAAATTCTTGATGAGAAAATGAAGAACCTAAAAGAAACGAAAGCAACAACCATAGTTACGGTTAACCCTGGATGCCAAATGCAAATGAGCATTGGCATCCAAAGGGAGGGAGCAGCAAACCAAATGAAAAGTATGCACCTTGTTGAAATACTTGCCAAGGCTTGCGGCTTGGATTGACAAAAAAGGATACTCCAAACTTCATAGGGCATTACTCGTCAGTATTTTCTTCTCTTATGGGAAAATGCTGGCGTTTTTATTTTTCATTTAATTAATGACCATGTTAGGGAACTTAATCTTTCTCCATTAATGATGAAGGCGGAAAAAGTCTTTGTAGTTCAATAATGCAGTGCCATATGTATGGATGAAAGATTGATTAACATTATTGACTAAAATGATTAAGGCAGCTTTTTCTTTATGTAACTATCGTTGCAGGTTAGTAAACAGTATGTTAGCTGTACGTTAGATTCATATAAAAAAACCGTTCAATTTTCTGAACGGGTAGAATCAAATTAGATGTGTTAGTAAAGGAACTTAAATTCCTGTTTTTATGCCAAAACCTATTAAAATTAAGCCAGTTGATTTTTGGAATGCTTTCTGGAATTTGGAGTTGTTCATCCATTTTTTTGCGTAATCAATCAGATAAACAAGAAATAGAAACCACAATACAGCGAGTAAGGTTAAGATGAAGGCTAATATAATCAATTGCTGGTTTACATTTCCGTTCAAATTGATAAATTGCGGCATGATTGTTATATAAACTAAAACGGTCTTTGGATTAAGAATATTATTAAGTAACGCTTGCATAAAGGAATCTTTATTATGCCGATTTGAATAATTCGTAGGTGTATTTGCTTGTGCTTGAATTTCTTTTAAAGAAAAAACGCTTTTAGCAAAAAAACTTTTGATCCCTAAATAAATTAAGTAGGCGGCTCCCAAATATTTGATTGTACTGAAAAGAATCACAGACTTTGCAATGACAACAGATAGTCCAAGAATAGCAATAAGCGTCCAAAAAGAAAGTCCCGTTGCCATTCCGAGAACGGTATAACGACCCGCTTTTGGACCATAGCTAAGCGTGTTTTTCACTAAGAGCATAGTATCTGCACCTGGTATAATAACCATCATTGCAACTATTGATATGTATGTAAGTAAGCTATCCATACTATTTCTCCCTCCCCTTTTTTAGTGACTACTAAAGTAACTACTGTGTAAGTATATTAGATGAATATGGAAAACGTCAACAGATTTTGCTAAAATATTAGTTACTAAGGTAGCAACTAAGGTTGTGTTGGAGGGTTTATGAAAGAAAACATTTTAGAAACATTAAAAAATCTAAATTTTACCGAATATGAAGCGAAAGCATATCTTACCTTATTGGAAGAATCGCCATTAACAGGTTATGCAGTAGCAAAAAACTCCGGTGTACCACGTTCAAGAATATATGAAATTCTGGACAGTCTCGCAATAAGAGGAGATATTCTGGTTAGTCCTGGAAACACACCACAGTATACTCCTGTTCCTGCAAAGGAGCTAATAAAAAACCGTCGGATTAAAGCAGAAGAGAATTTTGAACTGGCAGAAAAATCATTAGCAGAGTTTGAACGTTCTGCAAATGATCGTGAAAATATCTGGAATATCATGGGACGCAATGAAATACTCGATAAGGTAAAAGCTGGTATATTATCTGCTAAAAAAAGAATACTCTTAGAGATTTGGGAAGACGAATTCGAAGTATTAGAGTCTGAACTAAGACAGGCAGCAAATAGAGGGGTCAATGTAACAATTATTGCCTATGGGGAAATCGTCTGTGATTTTGCTAATGTTTACCTCCATTATATGGGTTATGAAATTACAGAAGAGTATGGTGGACGATGGCTTGTTATTAGTGGAGATGATTCAGAAGTAGTAGCAGGTATTGTCTCGCTTGGTAAAGATAGCCGTGCAGCATGGACCATGCATGTAGGTTTGGTAATGCCCATTACAGAAGTCATGATTCATGATTTGTATCTCATGGAAATCATGGAGAAACATAGAGAACTTTTAGAGGAGAGTTTTGGTGTAAACCTCGCCAACTTACGTAAAAAATTTTCTATTCATCCAGATTATAAAAAACATTACGTGGACTAGATTTGCGCTATTATTGCCTGATTTTACAACATAATAAGAAAAGCATACTTCATTTTCAACATTAAAAGGCATGAATCCAGGCAGGATTTATGCCTTTTAATGTTGAAGATAGGTGCGAGTAAGTTTGTAGAAGCAAATCTTCGCGCCCCCGGCACCCGACTGATTGAGAAGATACTGCAGATGATTAAGAAATTTAACTATATTAAAATATGGAAAAGGGTATAATAAGGAATGGAATAAACCATTCATGGTAATAGGAATATTGTAATATCGGATTAACATTTTGAATATCCGGATTACATAAAGACAGAAGGAGAAATGATTCATTTGAATAAGAAAGAAACAAAAGGTATCGAGTTACCTGCCAACTATGAGGAATTAAAAAAATCTGCCAATCGTAAATCTAATTGGAGAGAACGTTTAGACGCGATCGAAGAATTGGGTCAGTCAAAAAGTAAACAAGTAATCGACATTCTCACACATATCATGAATAATGATTCTGTATATAAAGTTCAAGAGGCCGCCTACCGTCAATTGAAAAGTTTAGGCGAAGATGTTCAATTGCCAGCAAGGAAAGAAGGCGAGTTGGTTAAAGGATTGACCAAAATCTTAGTCAGGATCAAGAAGAGTTTACCAGAAAATCACACATATACTGAATTCAAAGAGAAACTCCAGAAGATGAGAATGGATATATATGATACCTATGAGGGTGAAAAAGGAGCAGACTTTGATAAGTGGCTTGAAAATACATGGTCTGCTTTATCGAATAGATAAAAGTTCAGCCATAAAAAAGTAAAATAAACAATATTTGATGCAGGAGCAAAGTTTTTGCTCCTTTTTCTTATGTGTAAAACAAAAGTTTTAGCTTTGGTATGCTAATATATTTATTAGAGGAAGTATTTGGCTGTTTGCTTCAATTTGAATCAAACGATAAGGCGCAACTCCAAACCACGGTGAAAACCGGTAAATACATACGAATTCAGGGGAGAAAAGATGACAGATTATATTGAACTTTGGAAACAGGCAATGGTTGATCATACAGGAAAAATTCCTAACAGGCTAAAAGATGATGCTGCTGAAGAAGCTTTTTGGTCTTCCAGGGTGGCAGGGAAAAAACAACATAAAGCGGATCCTTATGCAAAACTTGTCCTGCAGGAATTATTGGTATTATTAAAACAGGATGATCATGTATTGGAAATCGGCCCTGGATGGGGCAATTATACATTTGATATTGCAAAAGAAGTCAGGAAGCTAACTTGTATAGATAGTTCCAAAAGCATTATCAATTTTTTGGAATCCCAGTCGAACGAAAAAGGTTTCGAAAACATGGAGTTTATTCATGATAAGTGGGAAAGTGATACGAAAAGAGACAAATACGATGTAGTATTTGGTTTTAATTGTTATTACCGTATGACAGAAATCGGTCAAACTTTATTAAAAATGAATGAGTCTGCAACCCGTTTAGTGATAGTAGGTATGACAACCGGACCAGAAAAACCTCATTATATGGAATTGAAGCAACGAGGATATACGATCAATTTAAGAAAAAGGGATTACATACACATCTTGAATGTTTTGTATCAACTTGGAATACTGGCGGACTGTAAGATCGTTAAATTGAAAAGTAAAAAAATCTATTCCACCTATGAAGAAATGATTCGCGATAATACAACAAAAATTCTCGATGAACATTTTTCCTATGATGAAGTAAAAACCATCCTTAATAAATATGTGGTGAAAAAAGAAGGTGTTTTCGAATACGAATATCCGTTTCATGCAGCTTTTATGTCTTGGAATCCGATGTGAAATTAACTATTCCATTACCTTTTTCTCTGAATTCCTTATCTTCTTTTTGAGGTCCTTCAGGAAAAAGGTATTATTTCTGAAGGATATTCGCAAAATAATATTAACAAGGCTACAAAAGAAAGATGGAAAACGGAGCGTGAATGATAAATGAAAGAAATATCAGAAAAGAGATTTTGTGAAACTTGTAAAAAAGAGACAGTTCATACAGTAACTGAAGATGCATTAGAAATAGAATATTCCTGTAATGAGTGCGGTCAGCACCAAGACATTTTCAAGACATTTTTTTAGAAACACCAAACTTCACTTGATATGTTTAGTAAAGTGGAGAGGTATCCAATGGATGCGGGAAAACGATCCAACTTTTGTGGAGTTTCAGGAGTTATATACTACAAATACTGTAAGACTCAGTCTAGTGTTCTAAGAATTTCAGAAAAACATACTATGGATATTAGAAAAATAGAACTTAATTTTTCAGTGAATCGTTGTAAATCATTTGGCTTGAGGACTGATGGTAGAAGGATTCCTTCCATTTTTTTTACAATAGAAGGATTCTTTTTATCATATAAAATGTGCTTGATGTTTTATCAAAGGACTGCAGATTTAAATTTTCTAACCTCTATTCCAACAGCTTGCAATGTGTGATATATTGCATATTATATATTGGTATTTTAAGGAGGTATAGCCATTGGTACATTCAAATTCATCACAAAAGATTAAACGTACTTCTGTACGTGAAGAAGCATACATGATTTTGCGGGATTGGATTGTCCAGGGAATCCTAACGCCAGGCCAACAATTACGCGACAAAGAATTAGCCGAACAATTGGGAGTAAGCAGAACACCTATTAGAGAAGCACTTTTAAGGCTAGAGGATGAGGGATTTGTAGAGACCAAGCCTAGCCGTTCAACTATTGTT
This sequence comes from Peribacillus simplex NBRC 15720 = DSM 1321, assembly GCF_002243645.1. Taxonomy (NCBI): domain Bacteria; kingdom Bacillati; phylum Bacillota; class Bacilli; order Caryophanales; family Bacillaceae; genus Peribacillus; species Peribacillus simplex. The sequence continues at coordinate 5,464,667 of NZ_CP017704.1, forward strand.
TCCCCTATTCGATTCGAAGGGGTATTAAACATATATTCCATGGTTTGGACACTGGAAAAGTTGGCTATGGAACAGGCTTTTGATTTCATTGAAGAAAGACACTTAATTGAGATGGAAGCCATCAATCATGAAGTGAAAAAAGCAATCGACGAGGGAAATCAAATAGTGGCCGTCCAGAAAGATAATGACTTTCATTCCATTTACATCAATCTTTCTAAAAATGATGAATTGAAGCGGATTCTATCGGGGCTCAAACAAAAACTTATACGAATGGAACTGTTTTATTTCAATCAGGTAAGTGATGTTCATCTTTCCGTTGATGAGCATGATCAGATCATACAGGCATTAAGGAGTGGAAATCTCACTTTGGTGCTTAAGGTGATAGAAAAGAATTGGAAAGAAAGTTACTTTAGAATTCAAGCCAATACGGAATGTGTAAAAAGTGGGGAAGAAAAAAATGAGTAATGATACTTTAGTTGCTATATCACCCTCAAGAAATAAAGGGATTGCACTAGTACTGACTGGCGCTACGTTATGGGGAGTATCAGGGACGGCAGCTCAATATCTATTTCAGCAGCAAGGTTTCAGTCCTGAGTGGCTCACTGTTGTACGCTTGTTGCTATCTGGCATCATCTTATTGGGACTCTCTTATAAGAATGAAAGACTGAAAGTTTTTGAGATTTGGAAAACTAAAAAAGATGCGCTTCAAATTATCCTTTTTGCAATTCTGGGAATGCTCGCTGTTCAGTACACATATTTTGCAGCAATTGAACATGGCAACGCAGCTACTGCCACTGTCCTTCAATACTTGGCACCGGCCCTGATTACTTGTTATTTAGCCATTCGTTCCAAACGTTTTCCAAGCATTACTGTGAGTGTAGCTGTGATCATAGCGATTTTAGGCACTTTTTTGCTTGTGACGGGAGGAAGCATTCGTACACTTTCCATTTCAGGGTGGGCAGTATTTTGGGGAGTAACATCAGCCTTTGCATTGGCTTTCTATACATTGCAGCCTTATAAACTCCTTTCAAGGTGGGGTTCAATGATTGTTGTGGGATGGGGCATGTTGATTGGAGGCATATGCTTTAGCATGATCCATCCTCCATGGGCATTTAAAGGCAATTGGACGTTAACTTCATTTTCAGCGGTTTTGTTCATCATCATTTTCGGTACGATCATTGCTTTTTATTTCTATTTGGAAAGTACAAAATTCATCTCTGCTTCAGAGGTAAGTTTATTTGCTTCGGTTGAGCCATTATCCGCAACCTTAATATCCGTTTTCTGGCTGAATGTAACATTCGGTTTTGCCGAGTGGCTCGGCACACTCTGCATTTTAAGCACCATTACGATTTTATCAATGGTAAAAGACAAGTAATGTCAGTTGTAAACCAGGCAAAATAATGGAATCTCTGATGAAGTTATTTAATACCAGGCGATAAGTGGATGAAGCTCAAACATTAACGAAATGCTAAATAAAAAAAAGCAATTACACTACATGTGAATTGCTTTTTTATGTATTTTACGAATATTACGCATACATTTAGGGACTGTTCAACAATAAACGGTTATAACGAATTCCTTGATGATCATATAAAGAGAGGAGAGGGGAAATACGAATAGAGCAGCAACCGTTCTTTTTCCCTTTTCCAAATAAATAAAAAGCTTGTTCGCGACATGGGCATAAACGGCAATGGAATCAATGTATCTCTATTAGCAAGCAGTGAGTTAACTCCCTCTTGAACCCCCTAAAAGAACAGCAACAACTTCAGAAATAAAGTTGCTGCCATTAATAGGTCTTATTTTATTAGGGAGGACTAGGAAGAATCATTCCTTCTAAGACATTGATTTTTTAGAAATGCTTTTCTACCTCTAGTAAACTTTTACAGATTACGGCTGTTGTCGGGATGGTCTTACAATAAACTCATTGACGGTAACATCTTCAGGCTGATTTAAAGCAAACAGAATCGTTTCCGCAATACGCTCAGGACTAATCGCAAAAGCATCGTATAATTCTTCGAACGGGCCTTTCAAGTCTGTGTCAGTAATAGTTTGCGTCAATTCTGTTGCAATGGCTCCTGGAGAAACAATCGACACCCGAACATTACTTCCAGCAACTGCTTCCTCTTGACGTAACGTTTCACTAATCATATTTACCGCTGCTTTTGTTGCGCTATAAACAGCTCCTCCGACATTAATGCCATGCGCTGCAATAGAGGAAATGTTAATGATGTGCCCTGCACATTGTTCACGCATTTGTGGTAATGCTGTAGCGATTCCATTCAATACCCCTTTAATATTCACATCAATCATTTGATTCCATTCGTCGGTGTGTAATTTATCCAGGGTGGATTGCGGCATTATGCCTGCATTATTCATCCAAGCATCGATACGTCCAAATGTATCCAATGCAAGTTTTCCGAGGTCTTGAACATTTTCTAAAGAAGTAACATCCGTCACTGCGTAAACACAATTTTGGCCGATACTTTCCTTTAGTTCTTTTAATCGATTATCACGACGTGCCCCTAAAACAACTTTTGCACCATTTGCGGCTAACAATTTTGCTGTTGCTTCCCCAATGCCACTGGATGCACCAGTAATTACAACAACTTTTCCTTCAACATTTGCCATTTTATCTTCCTCCCAATAATTTTTTATAATTGTTGATAATCTTCTTCAGATACCGGTTCTAACCAAGTAGTTTCGCCTGGTGTTAAAGCAAGATGGACAAACCAACTGTCTTTCACAGCACCATGCCAATGCTTGACACCTGCAGGGATATTTACAACATCCCCTGCTTTTAGAAGTTGTCCTGGTTTACCTTCTTCCTGATACCAACCTTCACCGGCTGTCACTAATAGGATTTGCCCTGCTGCATGAGTGTGCCAGTTATTGCGAGCACCAGGTTCAAATGTTACATTTCCAATTGGTGCATTCAAAGTAGAGTCAGTTAAAAGCATTTCCAAGTATGCTGTTCCAACGAAGTATTCATTTCCAACCGGCTCCCCAATTGGAAAAATTGCTTCTTTTTCAATAGATGTTATTTTTGTCATTGTTAGTTCATCCTCCTAGTCTTGTAAAACAACTCTTTCGCCAACATGATTAATTTTTGAAATGATGTTAATTCTTTTTCATTTACTATTTCAATTTCCTTTTTTCTTTTGATCAACGAAAGTATCAAATAAGTCCTTATCCTGATGTTCGTTTAATAATTTTTGATATTTTGAAATTTTATTATTCATTAGTTCAAGATTCTCTTGGTAAATCTTTAGTTGTGCAGCAACTTCGTCTCGATGCTTTACCAATATCTCCATCAATTCTTGTGCATGTTTGTCACCATTTTCGTCTTTACGCATTAAGGTATACTCCTTAATATCAACAAGTGCCATTCCTGTATTTTTCATATGAAGGATAAACTCGAGCCATTCTTTATCCTCATCCGAATAAATACGATTCTTCCCTTTACGCAACGGTACTACTAAACCTTCCTTTTCATAATAACGAAGCGTATGTTCACTAACACCTAATAGCTTAGAGAGCTCTCCAATTCGGTACATGATTGATCACCTCCGTCATTACTGATATCACTTTACAACTTAGAGTCAACTCTAGGTCAAGTGATATATATTTAAGAATTTAGCAAATACGAAAATTACAAACCAAATTTATTTATCATAGTAAGGAGAACATCCTAAATTTTAATAAATAGGTTTTTCGTTTTATTAATTCCATCAATAACAAATATTCTTAGCATCAGTGCATTATTTAAATCCTGGATAGCTTAGCAAATAAGGAAGTTCTTTTTCATAGAGATTAACAAGTAAACAACTAGATATTTCCATGTTGTTAGCCCAAGTGATGATAAATAAATTTTAAGTGGAATACACTCAAGGGAATTAATTATGTAGAAGATAATTATGAAAATTTACCTATATAATGGCTCAATATGTTGGAGTTTAGTTTGGGGAAGGAAAAAAAGTTTGAGATATATGAAAAGGGGAATTAGAACGGAGAATAAACCTAATTGAATTCCCATGAAAATAAAAGGTGGAAAAGGGCATACAAAAACAGACCCAAGAAAAAACTTTAAAAGGCCAAAACTGCCGCCAATAGGCGGGATAACTATTAGCTCTTTCTTTTACTGACAAACGTCATTAAGGATATAGAAAACTTTTTTTATTTAACAGGAAGCTGAACATGAAAGGTAGTTCCTTTTCCAACTACACTTTGAACTGAGATATTTCCTCCATGTTTGTGTATCGTTGTATATACTTGAGTTAGACCTAATCCTGTTCCTTCACTTTTAGTGGAAAAGAAAGGTGTTCCTAGTAGCTTTAATTTATCTTCAGGTATTCCTACTCCTGTATCACTCACTTTTATATGAATCTGTCCATTTTTATAATAATGTTCAATTTTAATTTTCCCCTTGCCTTGAATTTCATCCATTGCCTCAATTGCATTCTTCAACAGGTTAAAAAAGGCTTTTAGAAATAAATTTCTCTTTCCAACAACTTTTCTCTCAGTATCCCTTAGAGCCCATTCTATTTCCACCTTATAAAGTTTTTCTTGGAATAAAAACAAAATAGAAGCTAACTCCTTACATAAATCAATGGGAACAAAGGGTTCCTCATGTAAATCAGGTTTAGAAACGTGTAATAGATTTTGCAGAGCTTCTAATGCTTTTTCTAATTCAGCTTCTATCGTATCAAAATAAGGATGAGGCTGGGATTCTTTTAATAGCTGTAAAAATCCCTTTACTGTTGTAAGTGGGTTTTTAACTTCATGAACAATCCCAGCAGCTATTTGACCGATTGATGCTAATTTCACTCTTTCTTTCAAAAGAATCTCTGCTCTTTCTGCTCTTTTGCGATCTGTAATGTTTCGAATAATGACTTGAGCCAAGACCATGTCTTTTAAATAAAAAGGGGCAGCTGTTACTTCAATATCGATGACCTCTCCATCGCCACAAATCATTTTTTGTTCTTCAAGTTCTACTATATCTTGATTTTTAAGAACCTTATTTAACCGTTCTTTACAACCAGCATGGATTTCTGATGGGAAAAAAGCGTACAATTTTTTATATAAAATGTCCTCAGGAGAAGCTAACTTAAGCAATTCCAAACAAGCTCTATTACAGTAAAGGATTTTTCCTTCTTCTCCAACAATCCAAATTGAACTCAGGGAGTATTCTATCAATTGGTGGAAGTCTATGTCATGTGATCCAATTTGTAATTCCAAGTAAATCACTCCGTTTTCTTATTTCCAATAGTATATCAGGAAACATCCTAAACTGGCTGTTTTTTTAATATTTTGTTGAATTAATTTGATACATTCATTCTTTAACTGTAAATCATTCTCCAATCTTGAAGAATACAACACTGTGTTTTGTGTCGTTTGAGACACACCATACAGAAAATTGAAATCACAAGGTGGTCGGAAATGTCATATAGAAACCACCGGGATTTATTATTACAAAGGGAAGAGGGGACGAAAGTAAACTAAAAATACAAAAAGTCGAGACTTCATTAATACTGAAGTTTCGACTTTTTGTGTGCCAGGCACGAACGAACATTACTTGACAAACTTCTATGGGAGTTGGGTTATGCTGAACTATTAAAAGATAAAAGTGTATGTGGTGACACGGAATCTGAAAAAGGGCAACTAAAAGGATGTAATGTAATTGAGAAGAGTTTACCGTATTTCTATATAATGCTGCAGAACCCTTTTAGGGAAGAATTTGAGGGGTAGTGGTCTTAAGGATACAATAATGGAAGGGGGCATTGTTAAATTTAGTTGTGCTTGTTTTAAACAGTTATACATTACTTTACCGCCAACTGAATTGGCAGAGTGAATAGTAATGCGATTGGCAAATAGTTTTTCTTTGACCATCTTTTGAACAAGCATAAAGCCATTCCTGGTTTTATTTAATAAATCATGGTCTAAAGAAAGATGTTCAATATCAAAGTTTTGCAATAGCTCTATACATTCGTCAATAGTCTCGACTAACACATAGCCATCGGGAGCTTTCCGATAGTCATCCAGAAATAGGCTAATTTTATCCATTTTTTCAACTCCTCCCCTTATACAAGTGTGGCCAAGAAAAGTCAAATAATCCCAAAATAATATAGTTTTATATATCAAGTCTAACACAATATTGTAAGAAGGGCGCATAATCGACTATAAAGGTTAATATATGACAACATTATTAATAAATATTTTTTATACTATTCGTTGTGCTTCTCAACAATCGGGTCTTTACTTCAAAATGAAGGAACTGATCTAGACCACCCCCTTATGAAACAAGGTGGCGGTTTGTTAAAACTAGCGTATAGTCCTAGGACTATTAAGAAACTTCTTCTTAATTACCCTTGAGAATTATGGTGTAGAACATCTAATTTGAACGTAATTTATAATTATCAGATCTCAGTGGCCTATTCAATAAAAATTTAATGAGTAGAAGATAGGGGGAATTCTGTAACTTTAAGCAAAAAGCCCAAGTTTTCTTTTCTTAGTTTGTAATGCCGAAGCTTGTTACACGGTAGTTTACATATATTCGACGGATTACTTTTTTAGCTAACGCGGTAGTATACTCAAATTATGAACGCTTGGAACCTATGGTTTTCAAGCGTAAATTTTAAGAAGAAGCATGGGGACTTGAGGTCTCATGCTCTTTTATCGTTGTAACTTTCCACTAACTGGTTTTTATCAGTTTGCTTAAACACCTTTTGAAATATTGAAGTAGGTCATAAGATATGTACGAGATAGAAATTATAAGGAGTGTCTCAAAGAGTTTTAAGAATAAATTGTCAGATATATACTCCATTTTTACTGCAGATAAAATCAAATCAAAAATATTGATGAAGACTACATGAACAATGTATATACCTAGGGCTCTTCCTCCTACTTTAGTAATGAACAAACCCTTCCCCAATGCTTTATTATTTAATGCAAATAAAAAAAGAAATGTAGTTAAAAAGATAGTAGAAATAAAATATTCTCCATAGCTTCCTGATAACACCTTATCTAATAAGTATCCTTCTACCACTTGGACAGTAAAGAAGATAAAAATTAATAATAGGTAGGTTTTGTTTGTTATTGATTTTGACTTTTCATAGAATTTATTATACGCAAAGAAGAAGCCCAAAGTTGTATAAAAAAGACCAATGAATAAAGCATCCCGTGTACTTAGAGGAAAATCATAGAACATCGAATACGATTGTCCGAAAAGACCTAACAAGTTTAAAATTAGGCTGATAATTAAAAGGAGCTTCACTTTTTTTAACTTTAAAAAAACGAATAGAATGATAACACTCCAAATTAATGCGGTTAAAAACCACAATTGGTATCCGCTAGTCCCAGTTCCATAATAAATAAGGTCAAGAAATGAAAATTGATTAATGTATTGCTCAAATTCCTTTGGTGCATCGGTAGCAACTTTATAAAGAATAAGAACATCATACATCATATAAAAGAAGAGCCAGCATAAATACAGTTTTAAGATTTTTATAATATACCTTTTAAAATAATCAATGGAATCCCTTGTATGTATCATCTTTTTACCGAACAAATAACCAGATGCAGTAAAGAAGAATGGCACCGCAAACCTTGAGACGTTATCGAGAATAAATAGACCAATCTGGCTATCCCTTGGGAATACATGAATGACTACAACAGAAAATATTGCAAAAAATTTAATAAAGTCAATCGCGTTATTTCTTTCCATTTGTTCACCCTTTTCATAACACTTTTACTGTCATTGGTTACTCCTTATATTATGTACACCAAAGCAATATTTATTTTTCTCTTTCTGAATCCAATTACGAGATACTGTAAGAGACTTAAGGGAGGGGGAGTAGTGCATCACCTTGCGGATAGTCATATGTATGCCAATGTTCGATTTAAATTGGCTCTTACAGAAGAAATTCCTGTAATCTTGCCTATTGACGATAGGAAATGTGGGAACTACCTGATTACAAATTGCAAATTGATATCTCATTATTGCTGCTCGAAGACCAAAGAGTATAGAAAGGTGCTAAACGCAATACTTTTCAGCGTCGTATACATTTTCTACCTGGGTTATTACAAACAAGACATTTATTATGAAACCAATGTTTTATTTTCTACCAAATCAGTTATGGTTTTTTAATCTCTCCTTTATCTCATTGTTTCTTAATACAGATTACGGGTATATAAGAGAGGATAGAAAAAGTAAATGGGGAGTGGGTTTCGATGAAAGTAATTTTTATTCTAATTCTAATTGTAATTGCATATATGGTATATAAAAAGGTTGTTAAACGAAGGTAGAAACAACGATTACAAACAGCTCATAGAAGAGGATTATATATTTATGCATTGTGGAATTCTTTAGATTTTTTATATGCTTGCGGGTAATTTACTTTAAGAATTGCCTGCCACTTTTAACATTTGTGAAATGTTTGACAAGTAGAAGAATCGTTTATTCCTTTTAGTACACAACTCCATATCAGTTAAATCCCAAATTTAATAAATCGGAGGTATGAATGTGTTAAACAAATTTAAAAAATTAATAAATGATCCAAAAGTACAAAAAACAGTAAAAGAAAAGGTAATCCCTTTGGTGAAAAAAGAAATTGAAAAAAGAAAAACAAATAAAACATAATCCTAATTAAGAGTCAATGCTCCTAATAAGTCATTTTGACTTTTTTATTTGTTGAAAGCATCTATAATCATCGATGACACTCAGAAGATGGTTTACACCGAGCCATTATTGTATACCGTAAAGGAAAGCGGGAAGGATATACCATGCATTCTTCAAATTAACTATTTATTTCTTCCAATTGCTGTTCATCCAACACTGGATCGGGGACGTCGTAATATTCCTTGTGAAAGTAGTTCCGAAGCATTTTCATATGCTCTGGTAGCAGGCTGGTCCATTTTATATTTCCTCGGACGCGGATAGTCTTGTTCAACAACAAATCATAGAACAGTTGTTAAAGTGGAAAGATGTAAAGTTAAAGTTGTTAACATAATAGGCTTTGTTAAAGAATAATGTTGTTATTTGATTTGATCGAACGGCGGTTGTTCTATAATGAACTAAAATTACCGAGAGCGAGTGAGTTTTAATGGCGTTAGCGGACATAATTAATCAAATCAGAAATCTTAGCCAAAGAGACCAGCAGCGATTGAAGGAGTTCTTCACAAACTCATTAGGGAGTGCGGGAGAAACAGAGTCTGTATTCACTGATGTATCAGAACAGAAAAACAAAGACGGCTACACCTGCACCCATTGTCAATCCACTAATGTCATTCGCTTCGGTAAATATCAGGTAAAAACTACAATCAATACCATTGAACGTCAAAGATACCGCTGCAAAGAGTGCGGTAAAACATTCACAGATATGACGAATACTCCTCTTCACAGAACTCATATGCCTAGTAAATGGCTTCAGTTCATCGAATGTATGATTGAAGGGTATTCCCTTCGGAAATCAGCTAAACTCATTGGTGCTCATTATGTGACGCTTTTTTATTGGAGGCATAAAATTCTAACTGCATTGAAACAGATGGATTTTGAACTTTTCGAAGGCATAGTAGAAATGGATGAAACCTATTTCCTCTATTCCGAGAAAGGAAAACGGAATATCCAAGGTCGAAAACCAAGGTTACGCGGTGGTAGTTCGGAGTTTAGAGGAATAAGTAAGGACCAAGTATGCGTTCTTGTAGCCAGAGACCGCCAAAAGAGAACGTTTTCCAAAACAATAGGAAAAGGGCGTATTATAAAAAAGAGTTTGGACGAAGCGTTAAGTTCCAAGCTATCAATACAAAATGTTCTATGTACGGATGCTTGGCGGGCGTTTATGACTTATGCCAAAGAAATAGGAATTGAGCATTATCGCTTTAAAGCAAATGGTAGGGAGCGTGTTAAAGGGATTTATCACATCCAGAATGTAAATAGTTATCACAGCCGTTTAAAGAGCTGGATGGAGCGTTTTAATGGTGTAGCGACTAAATATCTAGACCATTATTTGAGCTGGTTCCAATTCTTAGACACCATCAAACATATAAAAGATAACTTTACGATAACCAAAATGGTTTTAGACAGTTGTTCTTTCTCAGTTAACACAACTTATGATAAACTAAGGTTATCAGAATTTTCCAAATAACGGAACGTTCCTTGTTCCGTTAAAGGGTCAGTTTAATTGAACAAGGAATTGGCATGACACCTTAATTAGTGAGCTATCTACAACACGCCGCAAATGAATTTTGACCAAAGGGATTATCTATTAAAGGGATTAAATTGGAGGGAATAGAAAATGGATGTAAAGACACTTTTGTTACAACAATGGGCAAGCTGCTTAGATGAAGAAGACTGGTTTCCACCACTTGAAAAAGTGCTAGAGGATATTACTTTTGAACAGGCAATTTGGAAACCAGCTGATGGGGCAATGAATTCCATTTGGGAATTAGTTTGTCATTTACTTTTCTATGAAAAGAGATTTCTGATGCGATTTCTTGGTGAAACAGCGAATGAACCACAGGCAGAAAATAATGATTCTACATTTCGATTACCAATTGAGACGTTAGAAAATTGGAAGGAAACAAAACAAGAATACTTTTATGTTCATCGTGAACTTGGAAAAATACTAGCAAAATCAGAACATGAAGATTTGTATAGACAGATCCCAGGAGAAGATAATTCATTAGTGCTTGAACTGAAGAGTTTAGCAATGCACGACGCATATCATATTGGGCAAATTGTATTCCTTAGTAAAATGCAAGGAGCTTGGCCAGGGAAACGAAGCTTTTAAAAAGCTTCATTAGCTTTACAGTTATTCCATTATAGGGGGCTTTAATGGAATAAGAACGGGAACGTCCAAATCGGACGTTCCCATATTTTATACCTAAAAAAAACAATACTACTTAACAAACATAATAAAAAAAACGGCATCTATTTTGCCGTTTTTTTTGACTAATCTCAGCGGTAACTTTTAATTAACTAATTAAAAAACTGTTTATGGCTTTTTTCTTCTGTTCAAAATCTATATGGGTGTACATACTCGTAGTAGCAAGACTTTCATGGCCTAATAATTCCTGTAACGTTCTTAAATCCACTTTATCTTTGTTTTCTTGCAATAGTAAGGTAGCAAACGTATGCCTTAAATGGTGCAGAGAGAATCGGTGAGCGGGTAAACCAGCTCGTTCTAAAATCTCTTTAAATATTTTGTGCAATCCACGAGGATTTAAAGGCTTATTTTTTGATTATAAAAGATTGGTTCACTATAATGTTTTGCTGCTCTAAAAGAGTTTCTTTATAGTCTTGAAATAACGGAAAGACAATGGGATGAAGGGGAAGGAGGCGTTCTTTTCTCCCTTTTCCTCGAACTAAAATCGTTTGATTTTCTAAATTTAACTTGCTCCCATGTTAAATCCACTAATTCTTGACGTCTCATTCCTGGTGTTGCGAGTAGTTTAAACATTAGTTCATTTCTAATTCTTTGGGGACGCGGATCATGTTCTAAATAGGAAAATAATTTTTGAAGCTCCTGTAAGGTCATATATTTAGGTAAATTCTTATCGGCTTTTGGTGCTTGAATACCTGCTATGAAGTCAGACTTCATATAGTTTTCTTTTAAACAATATTTACTAAATGATTTTAAACACGAAATGCGGCGTTGTAGCGTTCTTGGCTTAATACCATGATTGATGACCTGATCTTGCACAAAACGACGGACACTGGACGATGTGAGTTCATCTAAGTTTAATGATCGGTTGTTAGCAGTTAAAAACTCACCGTAGAGCTATAAATCGAATGCGTAACTAGTTAATGTGTTCAAGGAGTAATTTTTCTCAACTTCTAAGTACATGAGATAATCATCCGAAGCTTGAACGTAATTCATAATTAGAATTATTCGTTCCAACTGAAGGAATTATGTTCGAAACCATTTATTATGAGAACTAACCGACTTATAGGAAGAGCCCTGAGAGTTATCGGAACGGCAATAAATATTATAGTCAACTTGAGCCAAATTAGGGGGACAATAATGAAGCTTAGGGGAATATGAAGCTGTTACTCGGATGATTACATTTTATTCTAGTTTACATAATATATATTATAGGAAGTTGTATTTTTAAAGCTAATTTTGTCTCATATCTTAAGAATACTTAACTTAGTGAGACGAAATTCGATTTTTAAAATTTAACCTCTACAATTATATTTATCTAATTTCTCATTGGTTAATTAATACTTTAAAACTTTAAGTAAATATTGATACGATTATTTTAAAAAATGATTGATCTCATTAATTTATTTTAGGATTAAACATTGGCAGTAAGTTTTGCTTAGATTTAACTGATTTCATAATCTGTTACGACAAATGTCATTTAATTACCTGATTTTTATTCTGAATTTTAATTTATCTTAATTGTTAACATATTTTTTGGGCCATTTTATTAATAAAACGCGTTCAATCGATTATTAAACTTTAGTTCACTTATTATTTATCATACTTAGTCATTCACTCTAAGAATCTCTAATTGGTTTGTTGTAGTAATCAAATCTATTTTATTATTTCCCTTCGTGTAAAAAACGGAAGTGCCTTCCCTTTCCTCCTTTTTCCAGCCATTCGTTTTAAGGGCTAATACATATCCATATGGTATACCGTTTTCTTCAGAAATCCTTGACCATGCATATCTTTTCCCTTGCTCATTTGTCTTAATCAATTCAGCATATCTAGGCACTGGGAATTCGTATAAATCTTCTGTAGTTGTGTATGAAGAAGAAATGAAGTAATAAATGATTGCCCCTCCTATATTAATAAAGCAGCTATGGTTAGTGCCCCACTATTCTTTTTCTTCATTTTGCTTATCCTTTCCTAAAGACCTATTCAAAGAATCGTTATCTAATAATTCTGTAGTAATCTCAATTAATCCTGTTTAAACTGACATGATTTATCATTTTTGTTATTCTGATATATAAAATAAATGGCAAAATGAGAAAAATCACGGGTTAACACTTCTGAAAAATTATATAAATATAATTTATATCAATGACAATTCAAAGGTATTTTATCTTGAAAGTTCCGCTTTCTTCCTAAAAATGATGATACCTATTTAGCCAAATAATCTCCTATAAGCCTTCTTCATTTAACTTAACTGCCTATAGCATGAATAACCTATAATAAAAGATTAAAACCTTATGAAGAACAACCCGCTCTGTTTTTAAATTTTTAAGGGAAAGTTGCGATTTTAAGGAACTGTTTCCATAAGTGCAACAACATGCAGTGAATCACTAGTAAGCTGCCAAGGGTTATAAGATAAAACTTTAAATCGAATTTGTTTAGTAATACTGCCTACTTTCAGCAATCAGTTCTTCGGTATCATGAGTGCAATTCATTTATATGTAATTCGTAAAAGTCGATTTTAACATTTTATAAAAAAGTATTTAAAAAGTTTCAGGAATCAAAGCAGCATAAAGGGAAATGCCATAAGACATTAGAATTATTTAAAGCTCAGGGGTATTGTCTGATTAAGCGGAATAATAATGTTATGTAAACATAATTGCGAAATTTTGATCACCTATTTCTTTATTTCATTTGCATGGAACAGTCCTTTATTAAGAAGTTGCCGAAAGTTGATTAACAAGTAATTGAGGAGTAATGTGCCTTTTTTCTTGAATTGGCTTTTCGCGTTATAGTGAGTAAACCAGTCTTTCCTTCAACCTTCTGTTATAAATAACAGTAATGCTCCCTTTTTAAGAGAAATATTTTTAAAAAGCATACTTGACCACTTATGGAACCTTCTGTCTAATAGATAAAAAAGGAACAAGAAATCGCACTTGATCTCTTGTTCCTTTTTGTAAGATAGGTTATTTAAGTTCGAATAGATTCGATACGGCTTTGGATGAATTCGAACGAGGTTTTTGCTTCTTGGACGATTTGTTTTATTAGTTCATTGACGCTCAATATTTCTTTTATCAGTCCTACGGATTGACCGCATGACCAAATGCCTCCGTCTAAATTTCCTTCAAAGTATACTTTCTTGCTTCTTTGTCCTGTAATTAGCGGAATCAATTCCTCTATAGTGGCACCTTCATTTTCAAGTTTGTCCACTTCTTTACTGACGGCATTTAATGCTACACGCGATGGACTGCCTATATTCCGTTGGATGACAACCGTATCCATTTCATTGGCCGATACCATCCACTGCTTCACGTTATCATGAATCGGCGCTTCTTGCGTTGCCATAAAGCGAGTCCCCATGACGATACCTTCAGCACCGAGTGACAAGGCACTAATAAGGCCCCTGCCATCCGAAAATCCCCCGCCTGCTATTACTGGTATAGTAACAGAGTCAACGACTCTAGGCAGCATGACAAGCGTTCCTACATCCCCCATGCCAGGATGTCCGCCTGTTTCATTCCCTACAATGATAATGGCATCGACTCCTAATTTCTCTGCCGACACTGCGTTTTTGACGTTCGCTACCTTATGTATCACGGTAAAGCCGTGCTCTTTAAGTTTGGGCATTAAACTCTCTGGGCTTCGGCCACTCGTTTCAACAATTTTCACATCTTCGTCAATTAAAATATCGATGAACTCATCATTCGGGGTTGCCGTTTGACTAGGAAACAGGTTTAGGTTGACAGCAAAGGGCTTCTTGGTCAAAGTTTTCACTTTACGTATTTCATCACGAAGACCTTCTGGTGTCACCTGTGTTTTCGAAGTGATGATGCCAAGTCCTCCCGCTTCTGAAACAGCGGCTGCGAGCGGGGCTCGGCCAACTTGAAACATCCCGCCGCAAATAATCGGATATTCAATCCCCAATAATTCAGTAATTCTCGTTTTCATTTGCCATACCCCTTTCAATTTTCATGGATTTCTATATATCTACTTTTCTTACATAATGTACACAAGCCAAGTCTATATACCATACTTATGGAGCCGCTTGTAAAATGTACTTCTTGGTATATCCATCAACTTTGCTGCAGCAGTGACGTTTCCTCTTGATTTTTGTAATGCCTCTATCATTAGATCCCGTTGAATTTTTTCACGGATCGTTAGTTCATTTCCTTTGATGCCTTTTTTACCAGCTTCCTCCCATGAAGGGAAATCATCATGCCGGGTAACGGGCTGTGAATGCATGGAATTCAATATTTTAACATAATCCAGAGGTCCTTCTGCAAGTAAGATGGTCAATCGCTGAAGTACATTCTGCAGTTCTCTAATATTGCCTGGCCAATTGTAATCCTTTAAACGATTTAATAATTCTTCCGTTAAGGGAATATTCCAATTATTATTCGAACACAAGTAATTGACTAGATAAGGAATGTCTTCAATCCTTTCCCTTAAGGGAGGTACATGAATGGGGTAAACGTTCAACCGATAGTATAAATCTTTACGAAATGATCCTTCGTTGACAAGCTCTTCAAGATTCCGGTGTGTTGCAGTGATAATGCGAATATCCAATGAAATGCTTTTTGTGCCACCTATTGGAACGATTTTTCTTTCCTGAAGTACACGCAGTAAGGCAACTTGCATCGCTGAAGGGATTTCACCGATTTCATCGAGAAAAATGGTCCCTCCATTTGCCTGCTCGAACTTCCCTTTGTACCCTTGCCGTTTAGCCCCTGTAAAAGCGCCATCAACATACCCGAATAATTCACTCTCCATTAAATCCTTAGGTATGGCTCCGCAATTTATCGTGACGAACGGTCCTTTTTTACGAAAGCCATTTTCATGAATAGCCTTGGCAATAAGCTCTTTCCCGACCCCTGTTTCACCTGATATATACACATTTGCTTCTGTCGGTGCAACAAGCTTCACTTTATGTAATGTGTTATGAAAGGAATCACTAATCCCTCTTTCCCCTTTGAAGGCAAACCTTTCTGAAGGTATTGAAGCAGAAAAAAGCCTATTGGTTTCATGACCAAAATTTTCTGATAAGAATAAACACTTGCCGGAAATCCTATTATCTTCTTTGGATATAAGCGGATTTTCCTTAACGATTTGATATCCATGATTTAATAGATCGGCCAAGGCCATACCAATGGATTGAGGAATTTTTTTGCGAACCTGTTTACTGGCGGAGATTATCATTTCTTTTTGATTACAGACGATCAAAGGCAGATCTGGATAGGTCTCTGCAAGTTCTATCGAGTGTTGGGTCAGTGCCAGCTCCTTTTTATAGGAACGCACTCCCATTTCCTGTTCGATCGTATACGCCAAATTGGCTACCATACCTAGCATGGAGGGATGGAAATATTCTACTGGACATGATATATCCAAAACTCCCAATATCTTACCGTCTTCATTTAAAATGGGCATGGCAGAGCAACTCCATTTGTGTGAGGCAATTGAATAGTGCTCGGTACCTTGGATCATTACGGCTTCACCCGTTTTCAAAGCTGTTCCAATTGCGTTCGTTCCGACCTCACCCTCCGTCCAGCATACGCCCTCCACAAAATTTATTTTGCCTGCCTCATCGAGGATTTTCTCGTTTCCGGAAAGTGAAAGGACATATCCATCCGGATCGACCAATAAAGCCATCATTCCAGATTCTTTTATCGATTGATTCATCCTAGATAATTGAGGTGATGCCACTTCTAATAGGAAGGAGTTTTTTTCTCTTTGAATGTCCAATAATTCATTCGTCAAAATGTGTTTGCCTTTATTAAGGTATGGGTTGACTTGATCTTTTTTGCAGCGATGCCATGATTCCATTATTCGCTTGTTCAGACGACTTGAATCGAGAACCCCTTCACTGACAAAGCGTTCCCATGTACGTAGATAACAACTAGTGGATAGCATATAATCCTCCTCTAATCATTTGGTTTAAACCTTCATTTGACCAGTCAATCTAGAGGGAAAATACCATGGAGTATAAAATAGGATGTTAATCGAGGTCCATTTAATTATAGTAGATTATGTATTCGCTTACAATATATAGATTGAGTTTACAAAAAAAGCATCATGTGATTATCACATGATGCTTCTACATCGAACAATATAATCCGTTGGTTTATGAAAAAATAACCCCTCCATCAATCATGATGGATTGCCCTGTCATATAATCCGAATCCGGTGAAGCAAGGTAAGATACGAATTTCGCAACATCTTCTGGGGTTTCGGAGCGTCCTAAGGTTATGGAATCTGTAAACTTTTTAAATGTTTCACCTTTAGCCAGATTCATATATTGACCCATTTTTTCATCGATTAAATCCCACATTTGCGTCCCGACAATTCCTGGACAGTATGCATTCACCGTAATGCCAAACTGGGCCAATTCCTGTGCTGCCGCTTGTGTAATGCCTCTTACGGCAAATTTTGTGGCCGAGTATGTACCTAGTAAGCTAAAACCTTTATAACTGGCGATGCTGGCAGCACTTATAATTTTCCCGCCTTCTTGCTTTTTCATTTGTTCAGCAGCGGCTTGCAGGCAAAAGAGGACACCATTTACATTTATATTGAAAATCTGTTCAAGATCCTCTTGAGTTACTTCCAAAAGAGGCTTTATTTGAGCAATTCCTGCATTTGAAACCATAACATCCAGTTGTCCAAAACGTTCCACAACTTCATTCACCATTTCGAACACTTCCCGTCTATTGCTTACATCCGCTATAACGGCAAAGCTTTCACGTCCAAGCTCCCTAACCTCATTTACGACCGATTCAGCTGTATCCAGATCGACGTCGTTAATGACCACATTCAATCCATCTTGTGCTAATCTTAATGCAATTGCACGTCCGATACCGCGTCCTGCACCAGTGACTACCGCCGTCCGTTGACCGCTAGCCATACAAAAATCCCCCTTGCTTATTTATAATTTTTTATGAATGCACTGCTTGGCCTACAACGTTTAAAAGAGCTTCATGTATGGATTCCGACAAGGTTGGATGCGCCGCTACTAAATCTTCCATCATATCTGCCGTTATTTCTGCATGCAGCATGACCGTTCCTTGACCAATCAATTCTGTTGCATGTTGACCAACAATGGAAAAACCTAAAATTTCATTATATTGTGGGTTCACTAGAACTTTGACCTTTCCTACCGGTTTATTGGAAAGGATTGCTTTCCCATTTGCCGAAAAAGCAAATTCACCAACTTTAATCTCGCCATATTTTTTTCGCGCTTCTTTTTCAGTCAAGCCTACACTAGCAATCTCCGGGGAGGTATAAATGCAGCGAGGAATTGCCCGGTAATTCACTTGTGCAAATTGACCACAAGCATTCAGAGCCGCCACTCGCCCTTCATGAAAAGCAACATGGGCAAGTTGTATGCCCCCTATCACATCACCACAGGCATAAATCGATGGATTGCTTGTTTGCATTCGATCATCCACCGAGATGCCAAGTCGGGAAAATTCAATATCGTTTCCCTCTAAGCCCATTTCATTCACTCTTGGTTTTCTCCCTATTGATACGAGTACGTAATCAGCATAATGTTCTTCCAATTCGCCATCGCTTTTCTCCAAAAATACCGTCTTACTGGTTGCATTGATGTTTTTGACAGATGTGGAGGTATGGACCGTAACGCCTTGGTTTTTCAATTCTCCATGCAAGATGCTCGTAATATCATCATCTTCCCCGGGAAGCAGCTTTTCCCCCATTTCGATAACGGTAACCTTGGTGCCCATCCTGCTATAAATACTGGCAAATTCACATCCGATGACGCCGCCTCCGACAATCAGCAGCGAATCGGGAATGGCAGGAAGTGACATGGCATGGCCACTGTGGATGATCCATTCACCATCAAACGGCGCAAAAGGTAGTGGAATCGGTTCGGACCCCGTTGAAATGATGATCTTACTTGCTTCAATCTCTTCATTTTTATTTCCGTTCTCGATCCGCAGTCGATTGCTCGTCAGGATAGACGCTCTTCCCTGAATGACTTTTATTTGATTCTTACTCATTAAATATCGAATGCCGTTCACTAGTTTAGAAATGACATCTCTCTTTCGTTCCTGTACGGTTTCCCAATCGACTTCAATCGAATTGATGGGCAGGCGAATTCCCATTTGCCCGGCATTTTTCACCAAGTCATACGTATCGGCACTTTTCAATAATGATTTCGTTGGCATGCAGCCTTCGTTTAAACAGGTGCCACCCAATGGGCCATCGACTACTAATATGACCTCCTTATCCTGCTGGGCAGCAGTGATTGCCGCTACATACCCTGCAGGACCTCCGCCGATAATAGCTATACGATTCAAGGCTTTCCCTCCTTTTCTATAAGATCACGGTGATCGGCTCTTCTAAATACCGTTTTAGTGTTTGTAAAAAGGCAGCAGCTGGTGCCCCGTCGAGTACACGATGATCAAAAGTTAAACTGAGTGGCAAGATTGTTCTCCTCTCCAGTTCTTTGCCAATATAACGCGGGGTATCGTAAGCAGAGCCAACTCCAAGTATCCCCGTTTCCGGTGTATTGAGAATCGGTGTAAAATGCTCAACGCCATATGCCCCCAGATTACTGATTGTAAAAGTGGACCCTTGCATGTCTTCAATAGGCAATTGACCATCACGTGCACACCGGGCCAATTCCTTGCCCTTATTCGATAACTGCTTTAGGGTACAACTTTCGGCATTTCTTATGACGGGAACAACGAGTCCATTTTCCAAGGCCACTGCTAATCCAAGGTGGATATGATCATACAAAATGATGTTATCTTCAATATAGGCACTATTCATTTTAGGATGCTCTTTAAGTGAAAGCACGACAGCTTTGGCAACAAAGTCCGTTATAGTCAATTTAGTTGATTCATGTTTTTGTAGCGTTTCAGTAGCCTGTTTTTGCAAAATGACTAGATCAGTGACATCAACTTTCATCGTTAGAGTTAATTGGGCACTGCTTTGCAAGCTTTCTTTCATACGTGTAGCAATGATGTTCCTCATTCCAGTCACAGGAATCTGCTGCGAACTCTCTAAAGTAGGTTGGGGGTTCACTTTTCTTTCTTCTGTATTAACCGACATGAAATCCCTTTTCTCAATTACTTTCTGTACATCTTCTTTAGTGATTCTTCCGCCTGGTCCTGTGCCTTGAATTTTCTCAATGTCAAGATTCGCTGCCTGTGCCATTTTTCGCGCAACCGGGGTGATCATCAATCGATCGCCCATTGGCAAAATGGGTGACTCTTTTGTTTTCGGCTTTTCTTTTTCATCAATTTTTGACTTAGTTTTTTCAGCAACATGATCATTGATCATTATTTTTTCATTCGGCTTTCCGATATGACAGATAACGGTTCCTGGAGGTACTCCTTGTCCTTCTTGAACAGCTATATTCAGAATGGTACCTTCAGCTGGAGATTCAATATCCATTTCTATTTTCTCTGAATTGATGCTGGCTATTGCTTCACCTTTTTCGACTGGATCCCCAACAGCCTTACTCCATAACGAAACAGTGCCTTCTTTCATTGCCATGCCCAATTTCGGCATTACCACTTCGACCGCCATATCTTTTTTCTCCCTTCAGATTGGTTTCTGTGTCCATTATTGGTTTTGTTGCTCCAACTTTTGCAGTTCTATGCGAAAAAGCTGGAGCATGCATCATATTGATTTAATTACACCCCAAGAATGGAAGGCTCCCCTAATAATTCTGAAACGACTTGTATCACTTTTTCTGATGTTGGAAGATAAATATCTTCTAACGGTGGAGAAAAAGGTACAGGTGTATGTGGTGCCGTGATCCTCTTAATTGGCGCATCGAGCGTGTCAAATCCCTTATCCGCCACCAATGCTGCAATATCCGTTGCGACGCTGCATCTTGGGTTCGCTTCATCGATCACGATTAAACGATTTGTTTTTGCTACAGAGGAGAGAATCGATTCTTCATCCAGTGGTGACAAACTCCGCGGGTCGACAATCTCAACTTCAATGCCTTTAGATGTAAGTTTTTCAGCAGCCTCCATCGCGGTGTGAACTTGTTTACCGATGGCAACGATCGTCAAATCCGAGCCTTTCCTTTTAATTTCAGCTTTGCCGATTGGGATTGTATAGTAGCCTTCCGGAACCTCTCCTACCATGTTGTATAGTGTTTTATCTTCAAAAAAGATGACAGGATCATTATCTTCAATGGCTGAAAGTAAGAGCCCTTTTGCATCATAGGGGGATGAAGGAACGACGACCTTCAATCCAGGAATGCTAGTGAACAAGGCATAAAGGCTTTGTGAATGCTGTGCTGCAGCCCTGAACCCTGCACCATGCATCGTACGGATCGTCACGGGAACCTGTGCTTTTCCCCCAAACATATAGCGGAACTTCGCACCTTGATTCAATACTTCATCCAAACAGCTGCCAATGAAATCGTTGAACATTAGCTCGGCAATCGGTCGTAAGCCTGTCGAAGCGGCTGCCATGGCCGCTCCCATATATCCTGCCTCCGCAATGGGTGTATCAAGAATTCTATCCCGGCCAAACTCTTGAACCAATCCTTTTGTGACACCTAATACACCACCCCAGGCTTCGTCATCCTGTAAATGATCGACTTCTGCACCTCCGGCTACATCTTCTCCCATAAGGATGACATTTTCATCTTTTCTCATTGCCATGGCCATTGCTTCATTTATTGCTTGTGACATACTGATTTTTCTACTCATCTCAATTCCTCCTTTTATAGTTTAATAGGATACATAAACATCGTTTAATAAATCGGATGCCTCTGGATACGGGCTATCTTCACTGAATTTAACTGCCTGTTTAATAGATTCCTCAACGGCACTCTCAAGAGAAATCAGTTCTTTTTCCGCCAGCAGATTTTGATTCAGTAAGTAATTCCTAAATAGGGCAATCGCATCTTTCTCTTGTTTATGCTCCTTTTTGTCTTGTTCTTTTTTATATTTCTGTGCATCTCCCTCGAAGTGTCCATAATTACGATAAGTAACGCATTCGATCAATGATGGGCCTTCTCCCCTGCGAGCTCTCTGAACGGCTTCTTCAGCAGCCTTATACACAGCCAATACATCTTTCCCATCCACCCGGACACCCGGGATATTGTAGCTTATCGCCCGATCGGCTATCGTTTTACAGCTTGAAGCATAGTTGAAAGGCGTGGCTTCCCCATACCCATTATTTTCAGCGATGAATATAACGGGCAGCTTCCAGATTGCCGCCAGATTTATCCCTTCATGGAACGTTCCATGATTGTTGGCACCATCACCAAAAAAACAAACACTAACATGATCGGTCTTTTTATATTTGGCAGTTAATGCTGCACCGCATGCGAGCGGAAAGCCACCACCGACTATCCCGTTCGCGCCTAACATCCCTTTATCCAAATCGGCAATATGCATGGAACCGCCTTTTCCTTTGCAAAGCCCAGTCACTTTCCCATAGATTTCAGCCATCATTCCGTTTAGGTCGCATTCTTTGGCAATACAGTGGCCATGACCCCTGTGAGTGCTTGTAATGCTGTCCTTTTCGGATAAGTGAGCACAAACTCCTACAGCTACCGCTTCTTCCCCAGCATACAAATGGACAAACCCTGGTAAAATCCCCTTAGCAAAAGATTCATGAACTTGGTCTTCGAATTTTCTGATCTCCAGCATTTTTTTGTACATCCAATAAGCCTTGTCCTGTGATAACTTTATTTCATTCAATTGAACCGTTTCCATTTTTCAGCCCCCAATCATTAATAATGAGTCAATTTAATATATTGCAATTGCCGTGCCAAAATGTGGGACGGTAAAATTGAGACTTTATCTATTTTCAGTCGAAACAAAACGAGACAAAATGAGATTGTTGTCTCGTTTTGTCTCGTTTTTTAAAAATATACTACCCAATTCACGTATCACTGAAGTGAAAAGATGGTTCGAATGTGGAAGCAGCCTGTTTAAGGAATAAGCTCTTAATGCACCATTTTAGGTGTCAGTACTTACTAACATGAATTTTTGTTAAATAATTAGGGTGGAATGCCCAGGTAGTACTTACTCCAACTTATCGTAATTTTTATAATGCATCGCTCCATGCAATCGTTTGATCTAACATTGCATGGATATTACCAAGGTGTAAATCAGCTGGTTTAAATGTCTTGAAGTTTTCAAAGTCTGTAAATAGTGATAATGTTGGATTTACCCGAACGTCTACAACTAGTAATTCCCCTAAGATGACATAACGGGAAAAGGTGCAACCATTTATCGCTTTGTCAGTTAGCAATTTTCTAGCTTTTATACGAAAGTTACCTACACAAACATAAGAGTTCCCTTTCATGTCATAGATGGCCAATTATAACGGGAAACTAATTGTCTCATCCTTCGAAAATCCAGACCAGTATCCAGAAATGGAGAAGTTGCTCGTTGGAGAATTATTACCAAGTTCATTCAAGAGAATAATAAAAAAGACGGAGCTTTTTTGCTCCGCCTGAATTCTAGAATACTTTTTTCTCATTCAACTCGAGAGCTAATTCTTTAAAAAACTGTAGCGATTCTGGATTTCCCATGGAGTCTGCATTCACTACTTTATCAAACTCGAAACCTAATAACACTTTACGTATCGGGACTTCCATTTTCTTTCCGTTCAACGTTTTAGGAATTTGTTCAACGACATGGATTTGGTCAGGGATAAAGCGAGGGGACACATGCCCTCTGATTTGTTCCTTGATTTTTGCCGTCAATGCTTCATCCAGTATTTTACCGGGCTTAAGAACAACGAACAGCAGCAGTGAGGAACCGCGGCCAAGCACTTCCCTATCAATGACAAGGCTTTCCATCACCTCGTCTATCGCTTCGACGACCCGGTAGATATCGCTGGTTCCCATCCGTACACCAGAACGGTTGATGGTCGAGTCGGAACGTCCATAAATGATACAGCTGCCCTTGTCGTCGATCTTTATCCAATCACCATGTTTCCATATGCCCGGATACTTATCGAAATAACTCTCGTAGTATCTTGTCCCGTCTTGATCATTCCAGAAGTATAGCGGCATGGACGGCATCGGTTTGGTAATGACCAATTCACCGACTTCATTAATCAATGTTTGACCATGCTCATCAAAGGCTTCCGCACAAACACCCAATGCCCTTCCTTGTATCTCTCCGATTCTCACGGGCAATGTTGGAACTCCACCTACAAATCCGGCACATACATCGGTACCGCCACTGGATGAACTGAGCCAGATATCCTTCTTGACATTCTCATACACCCATTTATAACCGTCGCCAGACAATGGCGCTCCAGTGGAAAAAAGAGCCTTCAATTTCGATAAATCATATTTTCCCATGGGCTTGTTTCCTAACTTCATGGAATTCGTAAGGAATGGTGCACTTGTTCCAAAGAAAGTCATGCCTGTATCCTCAGCCAATTCCCAAAGGGCATCCATATTGGGAAAAGAAGGACTGCCGTCATAAAGGATGATGGTCCCTTCATTAAGCAAACCACCCATAAGGAGATTCCACATCATCCAGCCTGTCGTTGTAAACCAGAATACCGTATCCTCGGAAGTCATGCCTTGATGGATTCTTGTTGATTTAAAATGCTCCAATAATATACCGCCATGCCCTTGTACAATTGGTTTTGGCATCCCGGTTGTACCTGATGAATAGAGAATCCAAAGCGGATGATCGAACGGAACACTTTCAAAAGATAATTCTGCCTTTTCTTTTAAAAGGTCATCCCAAGGAATCGTATCTTCCAGATTCTCTTCCAAAATCTTTTTTTCTATGTAAGGAATCAACACGGTATGCTTGACAGTGACCAATTCCTGTTTAAGTTGTGAGACGACTGGTGTCTTATCATATACATTTCCATTGTACTGATACCCATCAACCGCTAGTAATACAACCGGTTCAATCTGTTTGAAACGATCTATGACACTTCTTGCGCCAAAGTCAGGTGAACAACTGGACCAGATGGCACCTATGCTTACTGTTGCCAAGAAAGCTATCACCGCTTCAGGTATATTTGGCATATAGGCAACAACACGGTCACCGGATTTAACACCAAGTTCCCTTAATGAATGGGCGACAGAAGCTACTTTTTCTTTCAGCTCTTTCCAGCTAACCTCTTGCTGCCTGATATGTTCGGAACGAAAAAAAATCGCCGTTTTCTCTTCTTGATCATTCAATAATGCATTTTCAGCATAATTTAGCCTCGCCCCCTCGAACCATTTCGCACCTGGCATTGATTGCTCCGCTAAAACCCTGTCATATTTCCTGCCGGCTTTTACATCACAATAATCCCAAATTGAAGCCCAAAATTCCTCCAGTTCATCTACCGACCATTTCCATAATTCATGATAATCATGAAATGTTAAACCTTTCTTTTCTTTTAACCATTTAACATATTGAGTCAATACCGTTTGCTCGATTTGTTCCTTTGTCGGTTCCCAAATGATTTGTCCATCTGTAAGCGGTTTCATTCAATCATCTCCCTTAGGTATCAAGTGCGTCATTGAATCATTTCATAATAATTGGTAGTTTACTTAAATTGTAATCTATGAGTTTAAAACCGTCAATTTACACTAAACTCAAATATGATCGTTTCCATGTATGGGCAGGTTAATAGAGAAACATGTCCCTTTCCCTTGTACACTTGAAACATGTACCGTTCCATCCATGCTTTTGATAACGCTATATGAAACCATCATGCCTAATCCCGTCCCTTTATTTTTTGTAGTGAAGTAAGGCTCACCTAAACGGTATATTTGTTCCTGTGTCATTCCAATTCCTTGATCTTGGATCTTAATTTGGATGGTGGAGGCAGCACGAATTAAATGTATGTATATTTCTCCATCATGGTGCATCGATTCTATCCCATTCTTTAAGATATTGAACAAGCACTGCTGGAATTTCTTCCTTTCCCCCATGATATAATAAGCTCCATCTTCGAATAGGGATAACTTCAATTCTGTTCCATTATTGTTTGCCAAGGGTTTTATGCTGTTCACGACATGCTGAATTTCCTCGGATACCCTTAATCGCTCTGTGTTTTCAGGGCTTATGGCAGCAAACGTCAAATAATCATTAATGACTTCCGTGGCCCGATCTAATTCCTTCAGTGCAATATTTGCATATTCGACCTTTGTATGGGGAGACACGTCTTCGCTTAACATTTGAATATAGCCCCTGGTAACAGTAAGGGGATTTCTGACTTCATGGGATATGCTTGCAGCCAGATGACTAACGATTTGCAATTTTTCCGCTTTCACTAATTTTTCGAGAACCTGAAAATTAGTGAGGATGACCTCCCATAGTAAGATTACAACAACAATTCCTATGACTTGGATCGTGAAGTATTGTTTCCATAGACTTATTCCGATAGTAAGTTCAAATACTTCTATTGAAATAAACTGTGTGAGAATTTGTACAATGAAGATTAATGATATACCGATGAGAATTTTTTTAATGACAGACATTTTCAGGTAGTATTTAGATATAAAAAACAGGGAAACTCCAATTAGTGGAAAGGTGATGCATGAAATGTAAAATCCATTTTCCCCCCCTGATAAATAGCGAATTAGAAGAGTGATGACTATTAATATGATTCCTAACCGGTAGCCTCCATATAAACCGCCTAAAAGAAAAGGGATCCATCTAAGATCCCAAACAAAATCCTCTTCTATAACCACAGGAAACAGCATGCATAGAACAAGTGAAAGAATAGGGAAAATTGATAGGAAGGAACCTTTTAATGCATCTAAACGATATACGTATTTCACAAGATAGCTCATTTGCAATAAAAAGATCGGAAAAAGGATAATTAAAAAGTTAATCAGTAAATCTTTGGTCATGAGATTCATTTTTACACCGAACTTTCGATATTTTTCGAAGATTTAGACAGGTATATAAATCATAACAAGATAGAGTATGATAAGCTAGTAAAATTAATATGCGGGGCAAAAAAAGAGGAAGCTAAAGCATGGAGGGACCAACAAATAAAGCAAAAGATTCATGGCTATAAAAAGAACAGGAAAAAACACTGAAATGACGAAGTCATTTCAGTGCCATCAAAAAATATCCCAGTACGTACTTAATAAAGAGCTGACTTTGCGAGCATGGTAATTGTCGCATCATCCATAGGAGGATTATGAAGTCCTGCGCGTACATCCCTATAGTAGCGTTGCAGGGGATTATTTCGTTGTAAACTTTTGGCTCCGACGACTCTCATCGCTTTATCGACGATGGAAATCGATTTGTTGACGACTGATAACTTAACCGCACCCAATTGCTTCGATAATTCATCATGATCTTCAGGGTGCCGCACCCATTTTTCTGCGACAGAGTAGAGGAAATGGTGTGCTTCGCCCAATTCCAGTTCCATCTCCCCAATTGTCCGTTGAACATTCGGAAGGTCCCTGATTGGTCCTGGTAAGCTATTGGGAGAATAGGTTTTTGCAAATTCGACTGCGTAATTTCTGGCAGCCACTGCAATCCCCAAGTAGCAAGCAGGTATATGTAATAGCCACGCTTCGGGTTTTCTTTTTTTACCAGGATTGCTTTTCATGACATAATACTTTTCAGGCAGGATGACATCATTTAACACCAAATCATGACTTCCTGTCCCCTGCATGGAAATCATATCCCAAGTTTCTTCTATACTTACCCCCATTACATCACGATGAACTAAAAATGTGCCTAGCTGCTCATCCTCGGTTACCCATGCCGTTACAAGAAAAATATCAAGGACGGGAGAGAGTGTAGTAAAAGTCTTTCTGCCATTCAAAATCCATTGTTGACCCTTTTTGATAGCGATCGTTTCCGGACGGCCTCCGCGCGTCGGGCTACCTGTTCCAGCTTCAGAAGCTGCCGTGTTGATGAGGGCGCCTTTCGACACTTCATCAAACAATTCATTCATGACTCCTTTTTCCCATGGTCTCTTCTCCGTTAAGGATAGGACCGTTCCGACATGCCAGCCTATCCCTAAGGCTGTTGGGCCACAATATTGAGCTATTTTTTCTTGGCATAGGAGAAAATCATATAAGGAACCGCCATATCCGCCATCTTCTTTTGCTAACGTTAATTGGGGATAGCCGAATTCCTTTAACTCCTGAATGTTTTCAAAAGGAAAACCCCTTGAATCATCAAGTGCTTCAGATCGGCCGGAAAAGGACTGAATCGATTCCTCCAATTTTTGTATATATTCTTTTTGCTTCTGTGATTGAAAAAACGACATGAAGATCATCCCTCCTGTAGTAAACAAAATGCTGAACCATCCAGCAGCAGAAACAGAACTGCGAACTCCACTTTATCATATCACCTTAGTGTAGTTTATGGTTTGAATCTGCCCATTAAGAGTCAATGTCTTCATTTTTATATTCTTTGTTCGCGTTCTTGTAAGCTTCCTTTGCCTGATCGATATCTTTGTTTTCGAGAAAGTAAGCTATCGCTGCTTGCCCGATTCCATATGTGACTGCGCCCGCTACTGCACCGGAAACGACTAGACCAGCTCCTGGGATGAAACGGACTGCAGCCCTGACACCTTCCCTGACAAGGAGACCGATTCCAACATTGATCCCTAATGCCGCAATAAATTCACTTGCCGTTTTTGTATTTATTTCTTTATCCGCGATAAAACCAATCACCACAATCATCAAACCTTGAATGCCGGTCAAAATGGGAAAATCGGCAAAAGGTATTGGTTCTGCACCGATTAAACCGGCGATTGCCGTAAACGTTCCCACTATCGTCCGCGCGAATTTCTTCTTAACGAATTGGCTCTGGATCGCTTTAGCAGTCTTCAGCTTTGCTTCACTGGGTAAGGCCTCGATTAAGTAATCAGAAAGCAAATCAATGTTCCAACGCATATCATATTCAATCTTTCCGCTTTCATCAAAATCAATATACGAACAAATAGGAATGATGTTCAAAAGTGGTATTTCACTCTCTTTAAATCGTTTTGACATCAAAGCGATGGCTTCATCAATATTCTGCTTTTTCTTAGGATTGGCATCAAAAGGTGCTTGTTTATAATGTGGTGGATCTAATTCATCCACTTGGGTGACCACACAGATAACGGGTACATCATAATGGTGATTCTCTTTAACGATTTTGCGCAGTTTATTCAATTCCTGTAAATCTTCTTCAATCCTTGAATCTGTTTCTTTTGCTTTAATCAAGAAAAGAAACACATCAGGCTGTTCTTCGGTTACCGCTTTTTTCAATTCATCCATTGGTGTTTCTGCTTCGAATTCTTCAGTAGGAGCTTCACTCTCACCCAGCCCGCGTGAATCCAGCAAACGAATTTTGGGCTCGGCATCACTCGGGTACCAGAGCCATTTCCCCTTACCCGTGCCAGATTTAACGGAACTGACATATTGCCGTTCCTGACCAAACATCGCATTGATCAGTGAGGATTTTCCGGACCCTCGCCTTCCGACAAGAGCAATTCGCGGTTCCCTTGCATCAACTGTCATCGTTTTAAGCTTTAAGAGCTGGTCGAGCATTTTGTTCTTTTTCGCTTGTGAAATGGGCAGCTTATCTACCTGGCCTTTAATGAAACTGAATATACTTCCCATTTCATCGTGTTTTTCCACCATCACTCATTCCCCCTTGTTAAGAAGTGTTTTAAGTAACATTTACCCTTGAACAATTTAATTTAAGCATGTAACTTCATTCTCCTTGCAAAATTAAGGGGCTTCATTTCTTATATTCATTTAACTCTTTTCTTTTAAGAACATAACGACACTGGCCATGTATTTTTGGATTTCCTGGACTTGAAAGGCGGCAGAATCCGCAATCTGTTTGTAATGATGCGTTCCTTCATCGGTGATACGTAAATACCGTTTAGTTCGTTTTTCACTTTCCCACCTGCCGACAAGAAGGCCGTTCTCTTCCATTTCATGAGATAAATCGTATAAATAGCCGTTTGAAGCGATCCAACCGAACTGATTTTTAAGCAGATCGCCAATTTCCCCCATGTAAATGGGCTTCTTAGTGAAAGCGGCTTTTAAAGTTATATAACGGACAAGGTCCTTCACCGATATTATTTTCGAGAAATACGACCTGTATTCTTCAGGAAGCTCATTAAGAACCGGTGGGTTTTCACCAGAACCCCTTAAATCGAACATGAAGCGATCAATGACCTTTTTCACTTCGGAAAACCGTTCCAGGAAATTTTCTTGGTACCATATGTAAAGCTCTTTGCCTTTTTCAGTAATTTGATAATAATTTCTTCCCTTATTCGTATATAATGATAGATGGTTGGATTCGACTAGCGTATTGGATATTTTACATAAATAGTCATAGCTATGCACTTTTCCAGTGAACGTATTTTTTAGGTCTTGATGAATCGCCCTTGGATAATTCGCTTTTATTCTCAAAGAGTGAAGTAAAAAAATCGTTAAAAATTCCCGCTGGCTCAAGCCAACCGTTTCAACCGTTGCAGACAGTTTCTCCCCTTTCTTCACTGTCAAAACCCCCTTTATATACTGTTTATAAAACACATAATTAAATTTTTCTTCCTTCCCCTTATTATCCTGTGCTGCCACATAATAGTAAAGTTTTTAATGCCTAACTACCTAGTACTAATTTTTCGAATTCGATCTATTGTGGGATGGATTAATTTAGAATATTCTGTCGAGGTTTATTGTGAAATAGCTTAAAACAAAAGAAGAAACAGCCCATGATAAGGCCGTTTCTTCTTTTTGTTTACTGTTCTGTTAAAATGATCGGATCTTCTTTTGTAATAACGAGGGTATGTTCATATTGGGCGGAAAGCTTTCCATCTGCCGTTCTCGCCGTCCAGCCGTCTTGGTCCATTTTCATATGCCATGTTCCTGCATTCAACATTGGCTCGATCGTGATGACCATACCTTCTTTTAGACGGGCACCTTTACCTGGCTTACCATAATGTAGGACGGTTGGGTCCTCGTGCATGGTTTTACCGATTCCGTGTCCTGTAAAATCGCGAACAACAGAAAACTTTTCACCTTCTGCATATGACTGGATTGCATGCCCGATGTCCCCGAGACGATTTCCTGCCCGTGCAACTTCGATGCCTCTATATAAAGCATTCTTGGTTACATCCATTAAACGCTGAGCTTCATCGGAAACTTCACCGACTGCATATGTCCAAGCTGAATCCGCCAAACCGCCGTTAAGGTTCACCACCATATCAATCGTAACGATGTCACCCTCTATTAGGGCTTTCTTTTGCGGAAAGCCGTGACAAATAACATCATTTACTGATGCACACGTTGCATATTTATAGCCGTTATAGCCCTTTTGTTCAGGTGTAGCACCATGCTCTGCCAAGTACTTATCGACAAATTCTTCAATTTCCCAAGTCGTGATGCCCGGTTTTATCATTTTTGCGATTTCTCTATGCGTCGCAGCAAGAAGTTTGCCCGCTTCATGCATCAAATTTATTTCTCGTTCACTTTTAATGGTTATCATTTAAAATCCTCTTTCGTTTTATAACTTTTCTGATTGAGACTCCTTATTTATCATATGCCTTTTTTTATATAAAAAGCAACCAAAAACCCGGTAAAAATCACCGGGTTAAGTAATTCATGACCTTTTATGTACCTGTAATTCTAAGAAAAAAAGATTTTGAATTACAAAAGTGATAAAAATGGAAGCCAACGTTTTCGTTTTTTACACAATTGAATTTCCGGTTGTGAATTACCTAGAAAATTATAATCACCATGGGACTTAATTGTCTCAAAAATTCTATATAGGCCCATGAGCATTAATTGGGTACAGATTCCCATTAAATGCAAATGAAACTCTTCCTGTTTCCTCTGATACTACCAATACAAGGGCATCACTTCGTTCAGATAAACCTAATGCAGAGCGGTGGCGTGTTCCAAGTTTTTTTCCCCCTGTTGATCTGTCTGAAAGCGGAAGGACATTTGCTGCGGAAACAATCTGATTTTGACTAACCAAAACGGCGCCATCATGTAGTGGATTTCCAGGGAAAAAAATTGATTCCAATAAAGAATGAGTTAACTCCGCTCCTATTGAAATACCGGGTTGAATCAATGAATCAAGAGGATCTCCCCTTTGAATCACAATCAACCCGCCATGTCTCAAATTCGATAAATTTTGTACGCAAATTGATAATTCGGGATATTTGTCCGTAAACGGTGACAAATAACAGTTTAAATAAAATGTTGCTGCTTTCATATCGATGTATACGAATTTATCCTTTATTTTTTCGAAATTTCCAAGGAGACAATAATTTTCATCACCCATTGCTTCTAAGTTATCCTGTAATGCCGATATTACTTGGCGTATATCCTCTTTTAACATTTGTTTCATTGGTGAAAAATCACAATTGCCATTATTCACAGGCATGCACCTCCCTTATATTATTACACTCTCTTTTTTAAAATAAATCTTAATTGGCCATGCTTATTGTCCCTAGCTCTATTTAAGCCTTGTTAAATTTATAATTATGAATGTACTTAAAGTTTGTCTTCACGATAATTAATTATTCATCTTTACTATCAATCAGTAATGACTTCACATTTTTTTATGTCATATGGACAAGGTAAGAGAATAGATATGTTAATGACCTGTTGAAAGATATCCTATAATAAGAGGTGGTATTAGATGCCTTATGTAACAGTATTTGACCAAGGAACGTTTGAAGTTGAAATGGGAAAAAAGTTAGTATTAGCATTGGAAGATAACGGTATAAATATTCTCCACCGATGCGGCGGGAAGGCTAAATGTACAACTTGCAGAGTCGAAATATTGGCAGGTGATTTTTTGGAGGTCACACATAAAGAAAAAAAGATGTATGAGGAAAAAGGAATGGAAGATCATTTGCGTTTATCTTGTCAAATTTACGTGAATGGAGACATAACCATTCGGCCGATCAAGACTGTAGAAAACTCTGGAATTCCTGCTGGGCCAAGACCTGCTGACTAAATAGTTTCATAAGTGTCGTAGTTTAAACAAAAAACATCAAAACGACTAAAAATAGTTTTTCTAGTCGTTTTGATGTTTTAATCTTTAGCTAAAAGAGTTACTTCTTTTCCATGACCGCAAAGTAATTATCTTCATTATCAGCAAAATTGAAGACTCTTCCAGATGGCATATTTACAAGTTCTCCTACTTTGATATTCTTCTCTGAAAAGTCTTTATATAATTCATCAAGATTATCAGAGTAAAACATTAACGAAGGTGTATTAAGATTTAATTCAGGCTGCATTTTAGCAATGAATTCCTTATTATGCAGGATGATACTCGTTTGTGCTTCCTTTGTTGGGGCTATTTCAATCCATCTTAGCCCTTGGCCGTTATCTTCTTCAGAAATTACGCTAAAACCGAATTTTTCCGTCCAAAATTTCAATGACTCGTCTTGGTTATTTACATATAACATAATTTGACCGACTTTATTTATCATTTGCTTCTCTCCCTTTCTGTTGGTTCCGTTATTAATGATTATCCTTTACGTATAAGCATATTGTTGGTTGGAAATATATAACTAATTGAATCGTATAATAAATGCAAGATTTAATCAATATTTACCAAAGTTCCCTTTCTCCGCTTTAGGGAGGGTTTTTAAACCTTTTGACCCATCTTGATACATTAGTAACAGATTGGAAAATTGGAGCATAATCAAGTTATCTACTTTTCTTAAGCAATTGTGTAAGCAAAGCCGCCATTTAAATCATTTTTTATTAATTTTGTTCCATTTAAGGGACCGAACATATGACAATTCCCCAATATAAATTATCTAATGGCAGTGTTTAGATTTAAAAAAGCTGTGCAATCTTTATATACAGAAATTTGCAGGACTTTTCGATTTTTCCCAGAACTTCTATACAGAGTATTTCTCAAAGGAGAGTGAAATGATGGTTCTATCGAAAGAAGGTTTATTAAATATATTAGAAGGCAACAGGAGATTGACGATACTGGTGGTTGAAGCCTTTCCTGAAGAGGAATTATTTCACTATACACCGGCCGGGAAGCTTCGCCCTTTCGCAGAGATGGTTAAAGAAATCATGAACATTGAGACTGGATATATGCGTGGGATTGCACTTAGTGTTTGGGAGTATCCAGATTCGTTTGCTGGAATTTCTACCAAAGAGGAACTAGTTTCAGCATGCGAAGCAGTAAGGGATGATACTAGGAAACTGTGGGAGGAAATGAAAGAGGAAACACTTGGAGTGGTGGAAAAGGATCCCTTTTTCGGTCCCTCACAAAGCCACTTTGATAGACTTCAATATGCCTTGGAAAATGAGATCCATCATAGGGGACAGGGTTATATCTATCTTAGAACGCTCGGAATTGAACCACCGGAATTTTTCGTCAGGTAATTATGAAACATTATGCCATTAAACTTGTAGCAACGAAATAAAAAAATAGGAGTGAGATAAATGTCAGTTGATGCATATCTTAATTTTAATGGGAATTGTCGAGAAGCAGTAGAGTTCTACGCAGAGGTTTTTGGAACGGAACAACCTAATATCATGACTTTTGGAGAAACACCGCCTAATCCGGAATTTACCCTTCCAGAAGAAGCGAAAAATTTAGTCATGCATTCAAGGCTAAATATTAATGGAAGCAATATCATGTTTTCAGATACTTTTCCTGGTATGCCTTTTGTTGAAGGAAACAATATCAGCCTGGCATATGTCAGTAATGATTTGGATGAAATTAAATCGACCTTTAACAAACTAAGTGAAGGCGGCACGGTTGGTCTAGAGCTCCAAGAAACATTCTGGAGTAAAATTTACGGTCAGTTAACCGATAAATTCGGAATCCAATGGCAATTTAACTTCGAGAGCTGAGAAATGAACATGACCCATTATTGATTCACCTTCAATTTGGATATAGGACTTTTCACTGGTGAAAAGTTTCTATATCCTTTTTGTATTTCCATCACCAGGGAGTAAAGATACTGTAACTAGCATAAGGTAATAATTTTTCGTTAACCCTTAGAGATGGGGCTGCTATATAAAGGCCATTTAAATTAAGGGAATTAGTTAAATGATGGGTTAGTAAAAAATCAATACACAAAACGGTTTATGACTTCACCCTAACCCTTACATAATTTTCTTGGTTCCTGATAAATGGTGTATAGTAATAGGGTACCTTCAAGATATTTAATCTTATCGAAAAATCCACATTTTCCTGATACCCCCAATAACAAAAGGATTTTGTTATCAAAAACTTGCTAAATATGTAAACCGAAAAGGAGAAATTATGAAAAACAAAATTCAAAAAATCACAACTAACTTGTGGTTTGATACACAAGCTGAAGAGGCGGCGAAGTTCTACACTTCAATCTTTGAAAATTCTAAGATCGGAAGAATTACTCGCTATGGAAATGAAGGAAATCATATCCACGGGATGCCAGAGGGATCAGTGATGACCGTTGAGTTTGAATTGGAAGGACAAGCATTCGTAGCATTAAATGGCGGTCCTCAATACAAATTCACAGAGGCAATATCATTTATCATCCATTGCGAGGAGCAAGAAGATGTGGACTATTATTGGGAAAAACTCTCCGAAGGCGGAGACGAAAAGGCGCAAGTGTGCGGTTGGCTGAAAGATCGATTTGGTGTGTCATGGCAAATTGTCCCTGCGAGCCTATCCGAGATGGTAAACGACTCCAATCCTGAAAAATCGGAAAGAGTTATGAAAGCGCTGCTCCAAATGAAAAAAATTGACATAAAAACTTTAGAACAGGCGTATAAAGGATAGGATCCAAGAAAAAGGTAATTTGAAGTAAC
Organism: Peribacillus simplex NBRC 15720 = DSM 1321; assembly: GCF_002243645.1. Taxonomy (NCBI): domain Bacteria; kingdom Bacillati; phylum Bacillota; class Bacilli; order Caryophanales; family Bacillaceae; genus Peribacillus; species Peribacillus simplex. The sequence goes on from NZ_CP017704.1 coordinate 5,500,253, forward strand.
TAAAGCCTAGTTTCTCGGTATTGTAGGTGTGAAATTAGGTTTCGATATTTGAATTTCCTTAAAATTGTTAAACCGCATTTTCCTGTTAAGTAAAATGGCATAAATGATCTATATAGTTTTTAAGGGAGAAATAGAAACGATGGAAAATATATTTAAGCAAGCACTTCAACGTGGCGATAAAATAATAGAAAGAAAAATCCGCTATGACTCCTTAGTTGTAGAACATAACTGTTTGCTGTTAAAAGCACAACATCAAAATGTCGTGCTTTTTCATGAAATCATGGATTCGTTCACGATGAAAGCAGGTTCTATAAAATTAACCATTCCTATAGGCAGTTATACGATTGCTTATTATTGGAAAGACCGTCCTTATAATTTATACATTTGGAGAGATAACGAAGGGAAATATTTAGGGTCCTATTTTAATATTGTAAGAAATACATATATGGCGGATACGTTGGTATCCTTTGAGGATTTGATTATTGATATTTTGTTACTTCCGGACGGGGACTACTTTATTTTAGACGAGGAAGAGTTACCTGTGCCATTAGAGCAATTTGAGAGTGGTTCTGTTAAACAAGCCCTAAACTCCTTACTTGATTCCTTTGATATTCTTCTATCCCAAATCATTTCAGAATCCGAGAAACTTTATAAACATAAAGACCTCCTTCCATGGTTGAACAACAATTGATTCTTTGAAACTATTACCATGGACAAAAAGCCTACTTCATTCAGTAGGCTAGTAGTTCTCCTTCACTCACCATCAGCTTGAGCCGATATGGCAAGCTCCTCAATGTTCTTAGATACCTTCGCACTGTATGAGTAGTCACCGTAGCAATATGGGTATCGAAAATTATCTTTGTCTCCGCCACAATCATAGAGCGTGGGGTTTTTTTCGACCTGAAGCATGGAGAACTTCTTCGCAAGCTCTTCATTATGCTTGCCCCCTTCATTCGCAACGAAATCAATATAACCAATTCCCATGTTATATGCTTGAATGATCGTGGCAAAATCCACGCCCTTTTCATTGCCATATTCATTAATCCTCTTAAAATGTTTCACTCCATACTTAATGCTTTCCGTTGGATCTGTGATTGTATTTGGATCAAGACCCGCTGACTCAGATGCCTGCATTGGGTCACCGCCCCGTCCTCGGCTTTCCTGCTGCATCAATGCAATCAATGTCGAAGTATGCTCCTCAAGTCCGTATTTAGCCAACTCGTCTCGGAGAAGTGAACTATACTTTTTCACGTTCGCAAAAGAATCAAGCGTATTTACTGATGTGGAAACATTTTCGGAATAGGGGGTTCGCATGATCTCCTTTATCAGCAAAAATGCAAAAATCAGGATAAAAATGACAAAAACATTCTTTGATTTCTTACGTTTCTTCTTCACATTCTCTCTCCGTTATCTCTAAGTTATATATCTATATCTTAACAAATAGTAAGAGTAATAACTATTTAGAATACCCAATTAAATGTTCAGAAAATGAGATTACCAGTAATTGAAATTAGTATTTTATCTTCAACTCTAATCTTAGCCGCAAAAATTTCAAGAGGACCAGAGTCATTCAGTGTATATTTATTCGGACAATGAGACACCCTATTGGTTGGAGGTGATATGTATGGATAAGAAGATTGATAAAGAAGAAATCCTTGATGATAAAAAGAAAAAATATACAAACGAGTTTGGGGCAGATCTTGATGAACAAGAAATGAATGGTCTGTATGGTATGTTGGAAACTGAATATGAAGATAAGCTTCACGATAAAGAAAAGTAACCATTGGTTTCTTTATTATTTGTTAAGCGCCTTATATGGCGTTTTTTTTATGAGTTCATCTGTTATGAGCTTATTGATTCTACTCTAAAGGTTCGTATTTTGTTTCATATGAACTGGTTTTTGAATATGAAACAAAAAAAAACGAAAACCAGAAAGTCGTCGTTTTTTCCAAATTTGATTACGTTTGGTCACTAACTAATAAGGATACCATTAAAAAGGGAGTGACCTAATTCTGTCACTCCCTATGCTTAATTAGTATTGTGAAGATTGTCCGCCATCAATCGGAATGACTACACCATTGATGAACTCTGATTCCCCAGATAATAGGAAGGCGACTAAACGGCCGACTTCTTCAGGTTTACCGAAGCGTTTCTTAGGATTCACACTGACGAAATCCGCCATTGCTTCTTCCCAATTCTCTCCGCCTATTTGCCTGAATGATCCTTCTACCATTGCTGTTAAGATTACTCCTGGTGCAATGGCATTTATGCTGATTCCATATTGACCATATTCTATGGCAGCTGTTTTTGTTAAACCTGCTACAGCATGTTTACTTGCAACGTACGCACTTTGGTTAAGAACAGCACGAATTCCACCTACAGAAGCCACGTTCACCACTGCCCCTGATCCTTGTTCTTTCATGATTGGCAGAATGTATTTCATACCATAGAAAACACCATTGATATTGATGTCCGTTACTTTGTTGAAAACTTTGCTATCATATTCAGCCATAGGGGCCTGTTTACCTTCGATACCCGCATTATTATAGAATCCATCGACTCTACCATATTTGTTGACTGTTTGGTCTACATAGCTCTTTACTGCTTCTTCATCCGATACATCTGCAGTGATCAGAAGCACGTCCGATTTTGGTGCAATCTCTAAGATCAATTTTTTTGTCACTTCCAAAGATTCATCGTTTAAATCAACTAATGAAAGTTTAGCTCCTTCTTTAGCCAATTCCAATGCGGCTGCTTGTCCTAAACCTGATCCTGCCCCAGTAATGATTACAACTTTGCCATCGAATCGTTTGCTCATATGTCAAAACTCCCTTTTTAAGTTATCTCGAAAATCTATTTGATTAAAGTGATTACCCCTTAAAGCTTAAGAATCCATCATCAACAGGAATGACTTGTCCATTAATGGCATCCGCTTTTTCAGAGAACAAGAACGTTACAACTTCAGCAACTTTTTCTGGCTGAATCAATTTTTTCCTCATATGAAGTTGTGCCAAACTGTCCAGGAACTCTTGATCATCACCAATGATCGGTGTTTCGATAAAACCTGGTGCCACACCGACAACACGAATTCCATATTGCGCAAGTTCAATTGCTCCAGATTTAGTCATGGCTATGACTGCAGCTTTTGCAGCATGGTAATTAAAGCTGCCAATTGAAACCATCGTCCCATATATTGAGGCTGTATTAACGATCGTTGCGCCAGTTACACCAAGCTCCACCATCTTCCGTGCTGCATAATACATGCCATAATAAACGCCGTGTTGGTCAACATCAACAACTCTGTGGTAAGACTCAGGATCCATCTCTAAAAATGGTTTTACTAGTCCAATTCCAGCGTTGTTGAAAATGCCATTGATCGTGCCATGATTGGCAATTGCAGCTTCAACCATCGCTTTCACTTCTTCCGCTTTAGCTACATCCACTTTCACAAAAGAAGCCGTGCCTCCCTTTTGTTGAATAGAATCAGCCGTTTCTTTAGCGGCAATATCATTGTAATCAGCCGCTACGACAATAGCTCCCTGTTCAGCTAATTTATAGGCTGTTTCCTTTCCAATTCCGCTGCCTGCACCTGTAATTATTATGACTTTTCCTTTCAAACTCATGTATTCGTCCCCCTTTAATTTTTTTACTAATCAGATTAAAATGGCTCCCCCGTCGATTACAAGTTCTTGACCCGTAATATGGCTGGAAAGATCGGATACTAAGTACATCATTAGATTTGCAATTTCCTGCGGCTCTGCATACCGGCCATCCGGAGTCGTTGCTTCCAACTGTTTTCTAGCCGTTTCAGCTGCCGCGGCATCACCTTGACCAAATCCGCTTTCAATCGACCGCATCATAGCCGTGTTGACAACACCTGGGCAGACGGCATTCACCCGGACACCATGGGGAGCAACTTCGACACCAGCTGTTTTCGTGATTCCAAGAACCGCATGTTTACTTGCGCCATACGCCACCATATTTGGCGTTGCCAGTAAACCAGCTCCAGAAGCAGTATTCACGACCGCCCCGCTTTTTTGTTCAATCATATGGGGCAATACATGTTTCAAACCCAAGAAAATGCCGCGTACATTTATTGACATTAATTGATCGAAAACCTCAGTAGGATAATCGACAAGCGGCATTATTTTGCCTTCCCACCCTGCATTATTCAAGAAAATATCGATTTTGCCATAAGAATCTATCGTTTTTTGAACATAAGTTTTTATGTCGTCTTCCTTTGTAACATCGGCTTTAACGAATTTCGCTTCGCCGCCTTTTTCTTTGATTTCATTTACCGTTAACATGCCAGCCTCTTCGGAAAGGTCTACAACAACCACTTTGGCTCCATTTTCTGAAAGTGTTATAGACGCTGCCCGGCCGATCCCCCCGCCGCCACCGGTAACAATTGCTACTTTTTCTGTAAAATCAAATGCTTGCATTATATTCTCCCTTTCTCCCTTTGATCTTGGTGATGAAATTCTTGTTTGAATACGATTACATTATATCATTCTAACTGTCGATTGTCGACAATTGGTTTTAGAGTCAAAGACTCTACATCACTCCACGATTCAAAGCTTCATGAATTTCATTTTTTGCTTTAACGAAATCGTCTTCGAGAATGGCCTCAACAGACATTTTTAATCTGAAATGGAAATTTTCCATCGTTTCTGTATTCCATTGACTTTGGGCAAAAACCATGAGGATATGACTGGCTTCCTCAAAAAACCTTGATAATGCTTTGTTATTAGCGATTGAAAAAATATATCGAAATATCTGTTCAGCTTTTTTTTGATACTCCATTACATTACTTTTTTCACACTCATCTGTTGCAATTTCCAAATGCTTTCGTAATGATTGCTTATTTTCTGCGTGCCATTTCCCTTGGGAAAATTCAATGCCCATCTGAATCAGCCCGATCGCAACATCATTATATTCAATGATTTCCTTTTGTGAAAATGGTTTGACGATCGTTCCCCGCCTAGGTATTCTCTCAACAATACCGTCAACCTGCAATAGGTAAAGGGCTTCTCGTACTGGTGCACGGCTCGTATTCAATTCTTTGGAAATGTCTTCTTCGACGATTTTCTCTCCAGCTTCTATTTCCCCTTCAATGATTTTTTTTAAAATGTGTTTAGCTATTTGTTGTGGTAACGATTCTCCAAAATAAATGCCATCTGTCAAATTGGAAGTATTTCCAAACATCTTTCAGCACTCCTATACTTCTATAATTAATTTTAGTTCTAATAGTATAACATACAGATAGGAATTAACTTCCTTAAAAAATTTCAACCCACATTCCTAACCAACTAAGAAAAGCGTATTAACCGATATGGAAAAGGCTTAAAAAGGCTTGATGACCAAACGCTTCTTCGAGGAGTTATACATATCCTACTGATTGATTTTGGAGTTAAATTCAACATATAAAGAGCCCCTTTTATAGAAAGGGCTCTATGGTGTAATTTTTAATCCACTAGCCTAGGTTTCGCTGGATCGCAGTTTGGCTTTTCTGAGTCTGTCGATTCAGCGAGTTTCGTTAAATAATAACATTCTTCCCTCCACATATGATCGGCCATTAATGGCGAAAGCGTTCCAAGTGCCTGTGCACTGAGGTCAAGCTCCTCCACTTCAAGCAGAATGTGCTGAAATAATTTAATTTCCAATGTAACGTCCTGATTCATTTTTTCCAATGCTGGGAATGTTGACAGATTGGTTCGTGAAAATCCAGCCATTTCAACAGCTTTTAAATAAAAATCATTAAAATGTTTTTTATATTGGTCACATCTCTCTTTTAACCTTTTTTCGATATCATCCAAATTGACTGATATTGTACCTGCATGCCCGGCTGCATCTAACAGCCAAATCAAATGATGATGAAGTTCATGAAAAACAGGCGGCATTTGATCTGAATTGAAGTACTTCAATAATCTTAAATATTCTTCTAATTCGTTTACCATATGATTAATGAATGAGGGTGAAAGATGTATTTTTATTTTACCAACGAGATGTTCTTTAATTAGGCTTAGCTTAAACTCTCGAAATCTTAATGCCTCTTCTTCCGCCATGGCAGTAAGTTGCGAAATCTCTTCCGAATTGGCTTTACCAAGGAGAGTATCAAAAATTTGAATGAATTCTGAGGCAATTTCAATGTTTTCCACTTCAACCGGAGCTAAAGACTCATGAATGAACCTGCCATGGTCTCCTAAGATTTGCAGCCAAAACCGATGCTCGTATCTTGCTGTTTTTTCCAAAAGCTCGTTCATTCGCTCTCCCCCCATGATTTAAAGTATCGAAAATACTTATGATTTGTATTCCAAAACCTGCAAACTTATTAATATTAATTAAATGGGGTCATGAAGCTTAAGCTTACTCCCTTCCCCGCACGATAGTTCATGCACCAAGAAAAATTAATGTGTTCCAATCTTAATTGCATTACATAATCACATCTACTCCGCATACCTTCTTCAAAAACGGTGTTTTTTGTACTTATTTGAATCTATATTTATATTGATTTAACGCTTTTTATTGTGGTAAAATTTGTAAAATTACAATCATTTGGAGGGGGTAGATTGTCAAAGGACATATTGAGTTACATTGACTGTCCAATGGTGAAAATTCCAGGGGGAGAAATAGAATTAAGGGACGATAGAATTAAAAGCAAATGGAAAGCTGAAATAAAGCCATTCCTTCTTGCCCGTTATCCTGTTACTACGGATTTCTACTATGCTATTACAAATAAATCAACTAATTCTTTTGATCGAGATCTAAAACCTGTTGTGAATATTTCTTGGAATGATGCAATTTCTTTTTGTAATCTACTTTCACAGAAAGCTGGACTGGGAGAGTCTTATTCTATTAATGGTGAAAACATTGTTTGTGATTGGGATTCAAACGGTTTTCGACTTCCTTCAGAAGCAGAATGGCAATATGCATGTAAAGCCGGGACTGCTGGTTATAGATACGGAGAGCTGAATAAGATTGCCTGGTATAGCGAAAATTCAGGGGGCATAATCCATGAAGTAGGAAAGAAGGAACCGAATCCATGGGGGCTGCATGATATGTTAGGAAATGTTTGGGAGTGGTGCTGGGATTTATATGATGAACAAGTGTACGGCTCCTACCGTATTTTTCGAGGAGGTAGCTGGGCTGAGGATGCCAGGGGTTGTGGAGCTTCATGTCGTCGGCGCAGCCATCCGACTTTTTGCATAGACGACCTAGGATTCCGTCTTGCCCGGTCTTTTTAACTTCAGCAATCAAGCCAACCTAATTTAAGGTTTTACAGTTTTACTAACGGATAACCGGAGTGAAAACACAGAGACTAAGCTGCATGTCTTTGTTTATGGGATAAATAAAAAGTGGGTTCATTCCACAACTGTACCCTTTGTAATGGAAAATAAAAAGAGGCTAGGCTGACTTAAGAAGGTGATCTCTGCATTGAACAGGTGTCATCTTTTTTAAGTCCATCTGGTATCTAGAGTGGTTGTAATACTTCATATATTATTTTAATTTTTTGATGCTTGACTTAATGATAATCCACCATTATGATAGTTCTATGACTATCAAACAATTTAATTCAGATGAACAACGTGTAAAAATTTTTAAAGCCTTGGCGGAAGTTAAGCGAATTGAAATCCTTCGTTATCTTTATCATGATAAAAATAAACATACTTGCGGAGATATTGAAGAATCACTCGGAATGAATAAGTCCAACCGTTCATACCATCTTAAGATACTGGGGGAAGCTGGCTTAATTGATGTAAAACGACATGGTCAATATAAATTCATTACAATAAATGAGGATATTTTTCACGAATTACTACCGGGTTTTTTGGCAACTCTTTAAGAGAGGGCTAAAAAACCATTATTTTCGATTGGTTGTTTGAAAGTTTTAGAACTATCAAATAAAGAGGTGTGAATTTTGAATACAGAGAAAAGTAATCAAACAAAAGTGTTAGTTTTAACATTATGTTTTTTAGTTATATTGGGTGTTATGAACGCTATTCTATTCAATGTAGCCTTAGTAAACATTTCAATGGATTTATCCATAAGTACGTCCCAGGTCAGCTGGATTGTAGTGGGATATTCGATGGTTGTTGCAATTGGCTCCATGGTATATGGGAAATTGGCTGATTATGTTAGTATTAAAAAGCTGTTTATAATAGCCATTTTATTATTAAGTTTAGGATCAATCATAGGTTTTAGTAATCAAACTTATTCAATTATTATTCTTGCAAGGCTAGTACAAGCAAGTGGTGGGGCTGCTTTTATTGCACTTTCCATGGTTACAGTCGCAAAAATGGTAGAATTAACTAAACGCCCGACAGCTTTAGCCATGATTAGTGCGTCTATCGCGTTGGCTGTTGGAATTGGTCCATTAGTAGGCGGAGCGATTACCAATTTAATCGGCTGGCCTTTTCTATTCTTAACTATGGTGGTTAGTATTATCGGGATAGGATTGCTTCTAAAGTTTATGCCGAAGGAAGAGATTAATCCGTCTTCATTTCATTTTGATTTTATTGGTGCTGGATTGTTATTTGCATTAATCGCTTCTACTTTATTAGGAGTAAATATAAATAAAATGCTGTTTATTCTTTCAATCGTGCTCTTGATCTTATTTAAGGTTCGGATGACAAAATCAAAACATCCTCTCATTGATATCGAGCTATTTAAAAATACAACATTTATACGCGTTATTACGATTGGTTTTATAATTAATGTGGGATTGATGGCAAATTTATTTCTTCTTCCTGTGTTGTTAGCGAAAAGAAATGGATTATCACCATTTTCAATCGGTATCATAGTGTTTATTGCATCTTTATTTAGCATTTTATCTAGTTTTGTAACAGGAAAAACACTTCCGACAATTGGGAATATTAAAATGATTTATATATCGACTATCGTAATGATTATTGGCTTTTTCATGCTGGCTTTAATTCCAAATCCGAATGTAATCATTCTGTCAATCGCATTAATTTTAACATTGATGAGTTATTCTTCCATCCAAGTGTCATTAAATACACTAGTTCCACAAACTTTAAATCCAGCTAAGATTGGAGTAGGTCTCGGCTTATATAACTTATTAAATTTTGTAGGTATGGCATTGGGTCCAGCGGCTTCAAGTAAAATCATGGAACTAACTAACAGTTATAGCTTAAATTTCATTTTAATTGCTCTCTTGATTTCTGGACATTTCTTATTATTGTATAGGCTCCCTTCAGTTCAACAAAAGGCAGCATAACTAATGAAAATGCAATGTCAAAATTAACTTATCGTACAATACTTCAAAAAATGTTGGTGGCAACTCTTTTTAATAATGGTAACCAATAACGGGTGCTTTTACGATGTAACTAAAGTCCAATATCTCGCTTACAACATCGAGATATTGGACTTTTTTTATTTGGATTTTCTTAACATTGTAAATCTACATTTTCCTGACGCTACCCCATGAAGGAAAATCGGCTTTTTTATTGATGCAACCTAAAATGTTTTTTGGAATTCGGATCTGAGTATAATGTTTTCCGCCACCATTAAATGGACGAATGTATACACGGTTCGGAGTAGCCCGGTGTATGATTCCTTAATGAGCGGTTCCTCTACTTGGTCTTTCAACACCATGCCTGCATTAATAGTAAAAAATAGGGCATTTATTATGTTTTATGGAACCTTTGGCTCTAGCTTTAAAAAGCACGTTGATTTTCCGTTTTTAATTGTATAGAGATTTCTGGAATTAATTATGAACACAATAAAAAAAACCTAGAACAAGTTCAAGGTTTAAAGGGATGGTTCTATTATCTTAGGCGATGATCTTTACACAATTTCGGCCATTCTTCTTTGCGGCATATAAGGCTTGGTCGGCCCGTGGCATCAATGTTTTGATGGATTGGCTTCGGTCACCAGCTTTAATTAAGGCATGAGTCACCCCGAAACTGCAGGTAACGGAAATCTTCTCTTCATTAACCACTGCAATGCTTTCCGAAACCTCTTTCCTTATATTATCGGCCAACTCATAGGCAGTGGGTAAAGGTGTATCCGGCAAACATATGATGAATTCTTCACCGCCATAACGCCCCAATAGATCTCCTTCCCGAATGTGTTCCTTTGCAGTATTTGCAACAAGCGTTATGACCGCATCCCCTGCTTCATGTCCAAAAGTATCATTTACATTTTTGAAATGATCGATATCAAACATGATGACTGAAACACTGCCACCTTCCATGCTTAGAACATCAAAAAACATTTCTGATTTTTTGATGAAAAATGTTCTATTCAATATTTGGGTTAATCCGTCCAAGCTGGCAAGTTGTTTCAGCTTTTCCAGCATGAGCACTCTTTCAGTTACGTCGGCGAAGGTAATGATCTGTCCGATAGGCAAGTTACTTTTGTTGAACACGGGTGAAAACCCAATATGGTAATGGACCATATCACCATTTATGCTGCAATTAAAATCACTGTCTTGCTTAAGGTCGATTATTCCCCTAAGATGATGATTCCCATTTAGCACACTTGTAATCGATTTACCTATGGAATGTTCATCCAACATGGGTATGACTTTACGCATTCCATGGTTATAGTCGACAATCAAACCCTGTTGATTTAAAACGATGACTCCCTCTTTCATACTTTCAAAGACGGTCTCCCGAGCGATCGGGGCTACATTGAACATTTGAAAAGTCAAAAGTGCCGCACCATGAAAGATAAACGTGATACTCATGGATACAGGCCCAAGATCGATACCATATGAACTTAATCCATTTATATAATAATAATTTGCTATTATAGGAATCAGCAGACCTGCCACCATCATTGATATTTGCATCCTGAATCTGAATGAAGATTTTTTCACCTGCTTTAGCAATATTATTATACTTATCATGACACATAAAAAAAGAAACAGGGAGTGAACGTAAAACCAAGGGCCGCCCACCAGTTTAATAATTGGAAAAGGACTCTCGCCTCTCAATCCCATTGATTTGTAATAAAAGTGATGAAGGTCATTAGTATAATGCATAAAAATGGTGATGAACGGTATGATGAAGAGTGCATATTTCCACACCTTCTTAATTCTATGCCCTACATATTCAATACACATCAACAAAAGGAATACTGGGATGAATGGTAAGGCCAAGTACTCGACCCTTAACCAGAATATGATTTGTTCTAAAGATGTACTGGAAAGTTCGAAAGCATAGGAAAAAGTAAAAATGGAAGACAATAATGTCACGAGTATATAGGGTTTTGCTCCAGGTGCATCTTTGAACTTTAACTGAGCAAATAAACACAGGAACAAGCTTAAAGCACCTGCCATTATAACAACGAGTATGTATAACAATAATTCCCGTGGCAATGCGAATCAACTCCGTTTAACAAAAAAATACTTTTTCCGTATATTATATAGCACTTTATGACTAGGTGACTAGAGTTTATTCTGGGAATTCTGAATTTGAAATGTCAGGGTTTATAAAAACGATATATCAGGAAGTCATGTTTACTAACTCCCCAAACCGTCCATACCAAAATAACATCCAGCTTTCTAACATGAAAAAACCTGCTCATCACTTTGAAAGTGAGTGGCAGGTTTTCCAATTCAATTGTAAATAAATGAAATATTTTGATGCGGGTTATACCTTCTCCGTTACTGCTGTGAATCGATTTAAGAATGAGAGTATTTTTCGATAAACGGCAATTTCATTTTCTTTTTTGGAAAATCCATGTCCTTCATCATCTAAAAGCATATAATCGACATCTCTTCCTTTATCCTTCAACGCTTGAACGATTTGATCTGATTCCTCTTTGACTACACGGGGATCATTCGCTCCTTGAATGACAAGCATTGGCTTTATCATGGATTCCAAATAGGTGATAGGCGAATACTCGATTAGTTTTTCTTTATCTTTTTCGGGATTTCCTACCCACTGATCCATGACTGGCTTCCAGTCTTCTGGAACGGAATTGATAAATGAGAATAGATTGGATGGGCCGAAAATATCGACAACTGCCTTGAAATAATCCGCGTGTCGTCCGTGCAGCAGAAGTGCCATATACCCTCCGAAGCTTCCGCCCATCAATAGAATGTTACCTTTTTGTGCATGCCCTTGGTCAATCAGCCAATCAAGGCCCGCTACATTATCAAGTCGTGGTCCATTTCCCCAATCTCCCTCTACCATTTTCATGAATTCCAAACCATAACCAGTAGAACCGCGGAAGTTTGGCGCAAAAATACTGTAGCCGTGATTCAGGAAAAATTGAAATGAAGCTCTAAAGGACTTCCGTTCTGCCGCTTGAGGTCCTCCATGAGGCCAAAAAATGACTTCACCATTATCATTTTCCTTTTTTGCCCTAAAAAATAACGATTCGATCTCCTGTCCATCAAAGGAAGGAAATGTAATGATATCCGGTTCAACCAGATCATTAGAATCGACGCCAGGAACAGTATTTTTAGTTAATGATACCCACTCATCACCTGACTTTTTATAGATATTATGAGGCTTGGTTGCGCTCATGCCAAATAAGTAAAGTGTTCCTGATGTAGCTACTTCAAGTTTATTAATGACGCTGCATGGAACGGGGATATTTCTCCAATCTTCATTTTGCAGATTGAATTCATATAATTGATCTTCTACACCCTTTTGACTGGTTATATATAATAGTTGATTTTCTTTACTAAATTTAATGGCAGTAAAACTCTCATTCTCCAATTCTTTAACTTTACAGAACTTGTTTGTTTCAAGGTTATATGAAGCCAAATAGGTAAAGTCCGCATCATAATCAGTCAATAAATATATCATCGAATCTGAAACAAAAACACCATCATTCACTGTGTATTGTTTCTCAGAGGGCGGAGTGAGCAGGATATCTTCGTTACCTTTTTTTGCATAGAGAAGGGTATATGTATTGGCAAAGTGTTTATAGTAAAGTAAGGTTTCTTCATCAGGGCTGAAACCAAATAAATAGGTCGCTGCATCTTTCCCCTCTAGTACCAGCGTTTCCTGTCCTGATTCTAAATCTAAACAATAGGAATTTAGAAAGGAAGGATTTCCTCTGGATGACGTGTAATAGAGCTTTTTACTGTCATTCGATAATTTTGGCATGAAATTACGTGTATGTTCATGATGGACGATTTCCTTCATTGTCCCGCCATTCAAGGGAACCCCGTAAAACTGGGTATTTTCATTACCGTCTTGATCGAAACCAGCAATTATAAACCGGCTATTCTTATCATATATCAGCTCTTGGCAGCTTTGATCAATGGATGTAAGCGGATAAGGAAAGGAGTTTGGCAAATCCATTCCCCATAAATTATACTTGCCGCTCAAATTGGTACTGAAAACCAGTTGTTTTTCATCTGGACTTACGGCAAAATCAGCAATGGAAAAAGTTCGTAAAAATTGCTCAACATCAGGTTTTGGAAAAGTGATCATCATTGGCAACCCCTTACATTTTTAATATAAAGAAAAATCCGTAATTAATTATACCATATTTTTCCTTGTAACTGCAGATAAAATGAACTCTAGAAATTCACAATCGCCATTTCTAAAAAAATGACTGCCCTGATATAAGAATTAATCAGCTACGATCAAAACATCAAGATGTCTAACTTCTCTTAGAAGATGAGCTACAATAGATGCACCCATAATTTCTTGCCATCTAGTTCTTGCTGATTGTCCTAAAATGACTTGTGTTGCTTTTTTGGACTGTAATTGTTTCTTGATCTCCTTGACCACAGATCGCCTATCCCTCGTTGTATATAATTCAAAAATGCCTCCTAAGCGTTGTGTAAGGCTTACCAGTTTATCAAGTATCAACTTTTCATCAGTTTGCATTTCAATTTGATTTTTGACGAAAATAACATACCAAACCGCTTTAAGTCGATAGGCTATGCGGAACCCCCTTCTAATTAAACGCTCAGAATCGGCTCTAAGATTGACACAGACAAAAATCACTTCATCTTTTCTCCATGGACCCCTTACTCCTTCCTTCCGTTTAATTGATTCTAATCTGTCATCCACATTATCCGCCAGTTCACGGAGCGCAAGTTCTCTCAACGCTATAAGGTTCTGTGTCTTGAAGAAATGGCTAAGGGACTGTTCCACTTTATCCATGGCATATATATTACCTTCCTCCATCCTTTTTCTGAGTGCAATTGGTGAGATATCGATCAACTCAAGCTCATCCGACAATTGGAGAATGCTGTCAGGTACCGTTTCTCTTACGGAAACACCTGTAATTTGCTTTACACTATCTTTCAAGCTTTCTATATGTTGAATATTCATCGTGGAAATAACCGAAATTCCAGCGTCCAAAATGGTCATAACATCTTGATATCTTTTTTGATTTTTGTTACCTGGAACGTTCGTATGTGCTAATTCATCTATTAAGACCACTTCAGGATTCCGAATGATAATGGTATCTAGATCCATTTCCTTCAATAATACGTTTTTATATGGAATTATTTTTTTAGGCAGGATTTCTAAATTTCCCACTTGGTCAATTGTCTCTTTTCGCCCGTGTGTCTCTAATAGTCCAATCACTACATCAATTTCGTTTTCCTTCAATTGATTTGCTTCCCTTAGCATTGTGTAGGTTTTACCAACCCCAGGAGCAGCTCCGAGATAAATCTTAAATGTCCCTTTTTTCACCCGTTCCACTTTATCGTGCATTTCATCAGCCGAGAGTCTGCGATAAGGATTTTCCTTCTTTTTTTCCGTCTTGTTAGCGGGGATGATCCTTTCACCAAATGCTTTTTCACGGTCTGCCACAATATATACATCAATGCCTTTGGATTTTCTCAATATTTTATTGACTATGGAACCGTTGACCATTTCTTCCCACACTGGCTTTTTGGATTGGCCCAGGATAATTCGAGTTATATGATGCCTCATGGAGAATCCAACTATTTCTTCGGCTATTTCGTTTCCCTTCATTGTAATTTCAATAAAACTCCCATTTAATTTATTGATCAGTTTTTGGATGGAGCTTTTAAAGATTTCTTCCTCATTTGATAGTTTTTTTGATAGTGGGATAAAGCTGGCGATTATAATCTCTCCTCCCAACCGCTTGGCAATTTGATCTCCTCTTCTTATTAATATGGAGCCATTCCAATGATATGGTACACAGACCAATATTCGTTCCGTGGCCCCTGAAGGCCCCATTAACCCTTCTAGTTCCCTGTGTTCATTCAGATCTTCTTCCACTTCTTCCGCTAAAAACCTAAGTGACAATTCCCTAAGGGTGGCTAGATTTCCGTTGCTGTAAAACTGTAACGGACCTTGGTCTTTTTTATCGATTTCCCCTTTTTGCAGACGTTTTAAAATGGCTTCTGGTGTGACGTCCAATAAACGTACTTCATCAGCCTTTGTCAAAGTATCTTCTGGAAGTGTAACGTCTACGTGAAGTGGCAGACTCAGTAATTGCTCTGCGACTTTCTTCACTCCTTTCAACTCATAAATATTTACCGTCGTAATGACACTTATTTCATTCTCAATTAATTCCATAACGTCGTCCATTCGGGTGGCGTTTTTTGAATTTATATGATTTTCATGAGCCAATCGATCAACTAAAACAACCTCCGGATTCCGTTTGTAAATCTTATCTAAATCAAGATCCTGTTCTACGTGTCCATTTCGCTCCCATTCTATAGTCGGGATAAGTTCAAGACTGCCTAATTGCTTAAGTGTCCCAGGACTGCAGGACTTGTTGACTACCCCGACAACTACATCAATCCCACGTTTCTTCATTTCATTTCCTTCAAGAAGCAATTGGTAAGTCTTTCCTGAACCACTTACAGCTCCAAGTATGATTTTCATCCTTCCCCTTTTGATATTGGAAATCGACTCTATAATTTCGTTTGTTGTTTTCCTTCGAAATTGTTCCGACATATTACCACCTCCAATTTTTGTTCTATATCAAAAGGAGAGTTGACTAATATCTCCACAACATCATTATTTTAATTCGTCCAATGCCATATTCAACTCCAAAACATTAATTCGGGGTTCACCAAAAATTCCAAGTGATCGGCTGCTCGTATGTTTTTCCACAAGAAGATATACTTTTTTTCAGATAATCCCCTTTCATGAGCAATACGGGAAACCTGTACCTTCGCGCCATTAGGTGAAATATTGGGATCAAGCCCTGAACCCGAATTCGTCATTAAGTCAGATGGTATATCTGCCTTATCGACAGTAGGGTTTTCTTTTAAAAATTTAGAAATATCTTTTTTTGTGCGATTTATGAACTCCTCATTTGAGGAAGAAAAGTTCGGCGTACCTGAACCAGCTGCATCATATTCAATAGATGAAACACGGCCTTGAAAGTACCTTGGTTCTTTAAAGGATTGACCGATCATTTCGGATCCTATAATTTCACCCGAATCATTCTTAATTAAACTGCCCCCTGCTTTTTCGGGCATCATCAACTGTGCTAATCCTGTCATAAGTAACGGATATGCCATTCCACAAATGATTAGAAGCACCAAAACCAAACGTATATTTTTTAACATGGATTCCCCCACCCTTACTTTATATTTTCAAGCTACTTTTAAGGCAACAAGAAGCAAATCAATTAATTTAATTCCCAAGAAGGGAACTAACACTCCTCCTAATCCATACAAGAACAAATTCCTGGACAATAATCTTGTAGCGCTCATAGGAACATATTTAACCCCTTTCATTGCCAAGGGTATAAGCAATGGAATGATGATGGCGTTAAATATTAAAGCTGATAATATGGCGCTTTGGGGTGTCGCTAATCCCATAATGTTCAGGGCTTTCATTTGAGGTATCGCCAACATGAACATGGCTGGGATTATCGCAAAATATTTAGCTACATCATTAGCGATGCTAAAGGTTGTCAATGCCCCCCGGGTCATGAGCAACTGTTTGCCAATGGCTACCACTTCAATGATTTTTGTTGGATCTGAATCTAAATCCACCATATTGGCGGCTTCCTTCGCCGCATTTGTCCCTGTATTCATCGCCAATCCGACATCTGCCTGTGCCAATGCTGGCGCATCGTTTGTACCATCTCCAGTCATGGCAACAAGCTTGCCATCCGCTTGTTCCCTCTTGATGACTGAGATTTTATCTTCTGGCTTAGCCTCGGCGATAAAATCATCGACCCCTGCTTCTTTCGCGATTGTTTCTGCTGTTAGGGGATTATCCCCGGTGCACATTATGGTTTTAATACCCATTTTCCTTAATTCATTAAAACGTTCCTTCATGCCTGGTTTCACTGTATCTTTCAAATATATAGTGCCAAGTATACGGCTTCCCTCTGTGACAACCAATGGAGTACCGCCTTTTTTGGCCACTTCATCACAAGTGTCTTTTAAACCGATAGGCACATTCCCTCCCTGATGCACTATATATTTCATTATCGTATCAACCGCACCCTTTCTGACCCTTTTCCCATCAGGAAAGTCCGTTCCGCTCATTCTGGTTTCTGCGGTAAATTCAATTCCTTCCGTACCGTTTTTATTCAGCAATTTTTCAGGTAATCCATTTTTTTTTACGAATTCCAAAACAGATCGGCCCTCAGGGGTTTCATCATGTAAAGATGCGTATACGGCATATTGGTTAAGCTCTTCCTGACTTATACCGCTTACTGGTATTAAGGCAAAGGCCATGCGGTTACCATGTGTTATGGTTCCTGTTTTATCTAGGATGATCGTATTGATATCACCTGCGGCTTCCACAGATTTTCCTGACTTCGCAATTACATTAAATTGGGTTACCCTATCAATACCTGCTATTCCTATCGCTGAGAGTAAGCCCCCGATTGTTGTGGGGATCAGGCAAACCAGCAAAGCTACCAGGGTAGCAATCGGAAGGGTAACATGAATATATGACGCAATCGGAACCAGCGTGGTACATACAAGTAAAAAGATGATGGTCAAGCTAACTAGGAGTGTACCTAGTGCGATTTCATTCGGTGTTTTTTGCCTTTTAGCTCCTTCGACCAAATTGATCATCCGATCAAGGAAGGATTCACCAGGGTCTGCACTGACTTTAACTTTGATAAAATCACTGATGACTTTTGTACCTCCTGTTACAGAACTGAAATCCCCACCAGGTTCTTTTATAACGGAAGCTGATTCACCCGTGATCGCCGATTCATCTATAGCGGCCACTCCTTCAATGATTTCTCCATCCGTCGGTATTAATTCGTTTGCCTTCACTAGAACCATATCGCCTTTAAGTAATTGCAAGGCATCGACTATCATTACGGACCCATCTTTCTGGATTAACCTTGCTTTAGTATCCTGCTTTGTCTTTTTGAGGCTATTGGCTTGTGCCTTTCCGCGTCCCTCTGCAAGAGCTTCGGCAAAATTAGAAAAAATGATCGTTACGAATAAAATGATGGATACTGCAATGTTATACCCCCTATCAGCCACTCCGCCAAAAAGCGCAGGAAATATAGACAGAAGAAGCGTAATGGCAAACCCCACTTCAACTACAAACATTACTGGATTGCGAGCCATAACTTTTGGATTCAATTTTTTGAGTGCTTCTTTAACTGCCTCATAAACAATGTTCTTATTTAAATTTGCTATTCGCTCTATGCTCATTTGAAATGCCCCTTTTCAACATTTATCTAATCGTAAGCCACTCCGCAACCGGTCCAAGTGCAATTATTGGAAAGAAAGTCAAAGCTCCAATAATTAAAACTGAAGCTAAAAGAATAACAAGGAACGTACTATTATCCGTTTTGAAGGTTCCGATAGTCTCTGGAACACGTTTCTTTACCATTAATGATCCTGCGACGGCGATCATGGCGATCATGGAAAAATAACGTCCGAATAACATGACTAAAGTAGTGGAAACATTCCAAAAAGGTGTATTGTCGCCTAAACCTTCAAAACCGGAACCATTATTGGCTGCAGAAGAGGTAAACTCATAAATTACTTGAGTAATACCATGAAATCCCGGGTTTGATATAGCTGCTGAACCCATTTGTGTCGCTAAAGCAATGGACGATGGAACTAAGATGATCAATGGGTGGAGAAGAATCGCTATAGCTATTAACTTCATCTCACGGCCTTCAATTTTCTTACCCAAAAACTCAGGTGTACGTCCTACCATAAGTCCTGCAAGAAATACAGCCAATATGGAATACATGAGAATATTGACCGTCCCCACACCATCTCCGCCAAATACACAATTCACCATCATCATTGCAAGTGGAGCTATACTTCCTAGCGGTGTTAGGGTATCATGCATATTATTTACCGACCCTGTAGTTGCAGCTGTAGTTATGCTAGTGAATAAAGCACTCTGAGCCACCCCGAAACGAACCTCTTTCCCCTCCATACTTCCATCCTTTTGTGAAAGGCCTATTTGTTCCAGTGCTGGATTGCCATTTTTCTCATTAAAATAAGTAATGCTTAAGAAGAGAAATAGCATGAATGCCCTCGCTGAAAATAGGATCCAGCCTTGCTTCTTATTCTTCGCCATATATCCAAACGTCAACGGGAGGGCAGCAGGTATAAGAATCATGGATAATATTTCCAGGACATTCGTGAAACCATTAGGATTTTCAAATGGATGGGCTGAGTTGACCCCAAAGAACCCTCCTCCGTTTGTCCCTATGTGCTTAATGGATTCCAGTGCCGCTACAGGTCCCCTTGCTATATTTTGGGTTGCTCCTTCTAATGTTGTCGCAACTGCCGTTGGGCTAAATGTTTGCGGTACGCCTTGGGATACTAGGACTAAACCAATCAATATCGATAATGGAAGCAAAACTCGAGTAATCGTTCGGATTACATCCACATAGAAGTTTCCTAGACTCCGCTGGCTTGTTAAGCCCCTAAAAAAAGCGATACATAAAGCAATGCCGGTAGCTGGGGTCGTGAACATCAAGAATATGATTACTGCCATTTGAGATAAATAAGAAAGTCCCGATTCTCCACTATAATGCTGTAAATTGGTATTCGTAAGAAAGCTTGCAGCGGTATTCAATGCCAACAATGGCTCCATATTGTCTATCTTACTGGGGTTGCCAGGTAACTCCCATTGGAAGCGAATGATTAAATAAGAGACAATGAACATCACTAAATTACTCATCAGCAGTGCCTTGGCGTACTGCTGCCATTTCATATCCTCCGTTTTAATCCCGGATAGCTTAAAGATAAAATTTTCCATCCTCCCAAACACGCGATCTTGTTTCGTTAATTCAAGGGAATAAACATCCGTTAAATATTTAGCCATTGGTATGGCCAATATAACCGCAATTGCCAATACCACAACGATTTGCAATAGATCCATTTACTTCTCCTCCGTTAGTCACCCCTAGTATTTTTCCGGATATATGAGGGCATGTATTAAATACAACGTTACCGCTCCGACGATTATCATTAAGAACATTTCCCTACTCTCCCTTTGAAATGACTTTATTACAAAAATGAATGAATCCTAAAAAGAGGATAAACGGTGTAACCATTAATGAAATTACTATACTATCCATTTTTCTCTCTCCTCCCGCATTAATAAATGCCTATATTCTCCTTCACCTCCTTAAAGATACGTTTGTTAATACTTTTCTTTTGCTCAGACAGACGTCCGTTAAGGCATAAAAAAATAGACCAATGTTACTTTTCCCCCAGTTTGCAGCGCTGCACAAATACAATCTCCGTCCTACAGCGTCATGAACCACGACGCAGCAGAAAAAGAAAGATATACAGAAAACAAACATTTTGTTGGAGAAAAAGTAATCATTGGTCTACTTAACGCCCAGCAAGCGATAGCGCTTACTCCACGATCCGTCTTCCAAGAAACCTTTTCAATTATAGGCATAATAAAAAGACCTACGGAAATGTCAGGTTGCAATTTTGCTATAGCATAACAAAAAAGCCTCCTGAATCAAGGTGGTCTTATGACCTCCTTCGCTTTAGCCGACGAAGTTAGCTGACGGGTAGGATGGCGAAAGAGTGTCTCATCCCTTCTGCAAATGCAGAATTAACCCCATAAATAGTGGGTCCTCCGTTCTCAATCACTTGAGATTTGGCCGGTATCTAATTGTTTTTCATGAGGATTATTGTACGCTCCTAATTAAAGGTTTGTAAACTCATCTAAACCTTTAAAAACCTCCATATCTGATTATTTAAGACGATATTTACCCAATTAATCAGCAAAAATGCTATATTTCTTAAGTTTACTAACTTTTTCACTTTTTTCTAAAGTTTTACAAACTTTCATTGACAGGAACTTGACGTCGCATTATGATAAATCCCATAAATTCGTCAGATGAACTGGAGGCATTATGATAAATACAAAAAAAAGGATCGAGGCTGAAATAAGCGAAGCATTCATTAAATTCCAGCGTGAATTGATAGGAAGAGGACCTCAGGAAACTAAAACTTATATAATCAATGATATGTTGATAACCCGTTTTAAGGGTGTCCTTACTGTAGAGGAAAAGCACCTTGTGAGTCACAATTCCGGCAAAAAACTTGTGAAAAAAATGCGCTCACTACTACGTGAAATGTATACTAAGGAATATGAAAAAATAGTTGAAGATCATACAGGTTGTAAGGTTCTTTCATCTCACAGTGATATAAGCACTAAAACAGGTGAAAGAATTGAAGTTTTCATTATGGATAAGGATTTGGAACGTCTTTTTGAAACCATCAAATAGGAAGGCGATAAAGTTACAATTCTCCCACTCGAATATTATAGTAAAATAATTTTAATGAAAAACTTTATATTTAAAAACATCAGTGGGGGAGAATCATTATTTTCCCCCACTGATGTTTTTTATAGTTTACTTTTCTTTTAACCACTTCTTTATCATCATACATTCTCCAATTAAACCACCTGCTAGAAAACATATAACAGCAGTAGAATAATCTGGGTTTTCAAATAAAATTTCAGAGATTATAATACCAATAAAAAGTCCTAATAGAATAAGCGGTTAATTTACATTTAAAATTTAACAGGAAACAGGGTCATGTCCCTACCAAAGGTAAAATCGCCATAAAAAAGCACGAATGACGTTTTAACGACATTCATGCTTTTTAAGTGGAGAATAAAAATAGTATTCATGCTTCGGACTTTTCTCGGTATTCACATATTTTTTTAGAATTTTTTTAATTATTACTGCATCTCAGTTGAGCTGCTCACGAGCCTTTAGTCATTAATCCGTCACTTGGACCACTAGTGATGCATCGTGTTTAAACCAACCATTCACTTGTTCATAGACTTCAATAGTGAATTTTCCGATTTTATTCTCCCATCATTTTCATAACCTACCAGAGACCATTTTTACTGGAGTTTGTATATCACTAAGTATCAATCGATATATCTTCTTGCTCCCGCATATTCCTCTCCGTATCCCGATGTTTTTATTTCATCTATCCTTACATGTGTAGAGCTGTTAGGCGAATGGATCATTTTGCCGTCACCAATATATATTCCGACATGATGGACCTTTCCTTTCCCTTTATCATAGGCAAAAAATAGTAAATCACCTGGTTGAAGATTTTCTTGTTCCACCTTTTTTCCATGTTGCGCCTGAATGGAAGAGTCTCTTGGGATCGTTATTCCATTTGCATGGTACATTGTATAGGTAAATCCAGAACAGTCAAATCCAAAACCGGAAATCCCAGCCCATAAGTAAGGAAGCCCTAAAAATCCTTTTCCTGATTCAACGATATCCATTCCGGTTGGAGCAGGTATTTGATTTTCATTTTGATAGACTGACACGTCCTGCTTCTCTATCCATTTTGCTCCATTACTCGGTGTCATCACCTTCACTTTATCTTTTTTCACCTGCAATAGCGGGAGGCGGGTATCGAAGCTGACCTCCATAAATTTGGACCGAAGTTTCGAATCCGAATAAAGCCAAGTCTTTGGGGCATTTACAAGGGCAAATCCTCGTTTAAAATGCTTCTCAAAAGAATTTCCGTCTTTTAATTGTGCCTTTGGCATCCATCCTGGATAACCAATATCATTGCGGGGCGTCGGTTGATTGGCAACGGCTACTTTCACCCATTCACCCCGATCTTCTAGAATCGTCACTTTTGAACCATATAACGCTTGTGTTTCCAAGTTACCCACAAGCCACAGTTTGTCTTCATAATTCATCGAGCCGATCCAGGCATTCAAATCAACAGGGTTCGATGCTGAAGGAGCATCGATTTCTCTTAATAATCCTGGCTCAGTCCAAAGAGTTGCCACGTTTACATCTACATAGGCAACTCTCTGCTTCTCTCTTGAACTAGCTTCATGGGGACTGAATACTAAAATACCGAGAGCAAATAAAGATAGCACAAAAACGGTTAACCTTTTCAAATTAATCACCCTTTCGAAATTATTGTTATTGAGTAAAAGACACTATTGTATTAATAGTGCCTTTTACAACTGATTATTTCAGCCCTTCGTATGGCTCATATTTTGCATACATATCTTTTCGGCGATTACGATCCTTGAAAGTGGTTGCCGCACCATTTTTTCGATTCTCATAAAGTTCGTCCATATCAACCGTTCCGGTAATGATTGTATGTTCATTCATTACCGCCTCGGCTACTATTCCATTTGCTGGCCAAGCGCTGTCACATGGGCTAAGTATACTGGCACGGCCGTATCCGTTCTGCAGGGGTGCCCCTGGTTCACCAACAGTGGGGCAATGAACAAAATATACCTGATTCTCGATTGCACGTGCATGTGCGCAATGGCGAACGCGCCAAAAACCAGCCTCTGTAAATGTGTATGATGGGCAAAAAATGATGTCGGCCCCTTTCACTGATAATATCCTTGATATTTCAGGTATCTCCGCTTCATAACATACCGCTATTCCTATCTTAACCGGACCCACGGAATAAACTTCCAGATCATCACCTTCAGAAGTATGCCAATTCGCTTCAGCAGGAAAGATATGAGTTTTTTTATGCTCAACGACTGATCCGTCTTTATCAAAAATGTATGCAATATTGAAGTATTCATTTTCGCGGCGTTCCAGATGCGTGCCCGCAATGATGACCTGTTTTCTTTTTCTTGAAAGTGACCTGAAAAGATCTTTGTATTGATTGGTATATTCATCAATCCTGATAACGGACGAAGCATCCTGTTCTCCAAAGGCCGCTGATAACCCGATAGTTAACAGTTCAGGAAAAATGATATAATCCGAGTTTTCTGGAACTTGGGTGATCAAGTTTTCTACTTGTTCCTGAAATTCATTGAAAGTTGACACTTTTTCTACACGAAATTGACAAGCCGTTATTTTAATTTTCACAAAAGCCCTCCCAAATCATGTTTTATCACTTCTTCCAGTCGGTAATTCCATTAGCCTTAATTAAAAGAAATCAGGATATCTTGTCCAGATCATTCATTTCGGTCTGTTGAATAGAGATATGTTTAGTAAGTGCACTTACAATGAATGTTACTAGTATATTAATTAACAAAGCTATGACGCCTGTACTGATATCATTAATTACATGTGGGATATCCGGCAGGAATGTAGCAACCTTCACATCTCCAATTGTCGCATATAAAACAATTAGGACGCCTGCCAATATTCCTGCCATTGCACCATACTTATTGATTATATTGGTTTTTGGTAAACTGCAAAACAAGGAGGGTGCCAGTTGCGTAATTAAACTGTATGACATAATATTCAAGATGGCCAAAGCCTCGCCGCCTGTTACCGTTACAATTAAAGCAATGATTGAGATACCAATAATAATTATCCTAGAGACAATCAATTGATGTGTTTCAGTCGCAGCCGGGACCAGAACTTTGAAAAAGCTATTTGTCAGACCTACCGATGCAGCCATTAGCATGACTGAAGCCGGTACTAGTGCCGTCAATAAACCTGCAGCTCCGATAACCCCTATCACCCAAGGATCGAATGTTTGAATCGCCAGCCTTAAAAGCGAGAGATCTCCATCAGCTCCTTGCAAACCCGGGATTTCCATGATGGCTGTAAATCCAATAAAAAAAACGAAAAGAAGTAACAATGTGTATAAGGGTAACGCAATCGCATTTTTCCGGAGGGTTCTTTCCCCATTCGACGATAAAACGACCATGAATGTTTGTGGCAGCAAATAAAATCCTAGTGCATTTAGCAAAACGGTGGACACAAACCAGGACTGACTCAATCCCTGATCTGCCAAAACCAACATTTCCGGTTTAGCAGCTTGGACGGTCTCAAACATTGACTGTATGCCTCCGAAGTAATGAAATGGAATGTAAATCCCTAAAAAGATAACGACCACCAAAATCATGAAATCTTTTAGTATGGCTGTCCACGCTGATCCATGAATGCCTGAAATCATTACATAGGTAGTTACGACCACAGCACCGATCACACTTGCAGCAACTGGTGAAATTGCTCCGTAAGATGCTTCTGAAACAATGATACCTAATCCTTTGAGCTGTATGACTATGTAAGGCACGAGGGCTAAGCTTCCCAGAACAGCAACGATCATCCCCATTGACTTGCTTTTATATTTAGATGCAAAATACTCTGGCTGAGAGATAATAGAATGGCGTTTTGAATATCTCCATATTTTAGGAACGAGCCAATATGATAGGACATAGGCTAAGAAAATATAGGCGGGAACATAATAAGCAGCCGCACCTTTTGAGTAAGCCCACCCACTTCCGCCCAGAAAAGTAAAAGTTGTATAAATTTCACCTGCTATCAGCAGAAAAATGAAAAATGTACCGAAGCCCCTGCCCCCTACGGCAAATTGCTCCATGTCCATATCCTTCCCTTTTCTTGCTTTTATCCCTAAATAAAGTGCTAGAACCAAGAAGATGGCAATGATGAGTAATGAGATATTCATTCAGAATCACTCCCTTTATTATCAGGATCGAACTTATAGACAATAATTAAGATAATCGATGCCATCACCATCCAAAATGCAACCCAAAATAACAAAAAAGGCATCCCCAATATGTACGGTTCTATTTTATTTGCATAGGGCAATAAACCTAAAAACCCTATAAATGGAACAAAAAGCAATAGCTTAATAGCATCCAAATTATACCCTCCCCTAATTAGGTTCCTTACACGGATGCATCACCATCAGTCAAGCTGACTTTCATACTGTACTGATGGTTTGATAGCACCCTTTGTTTACTGTCATTACCTGCTTTCAACCAACCATATATTCGTCTTAAGCGGACTGGATGGCAAGGACCGTTTCCAGTATTACATTGACGCCTTTTTCACAATCTTCCCAACTAGTAAGTTCCTCTTCACAATGACTTTTACCGTTGATACTTGGGACGAAAACCATGGCAGTAGGTATATAACTAGCTATAAACTGTGCATCATGCCCTGCACCGCTTACCATTCTTTTATAGGGTAGGCCTAGATAATTGGTTGATTGCTCAAGCAAATTGCAAATGGATTTGTCGAACCAAACGGTATCCCTGTCCCATAATTTTTTCGCTTGGATGTCACAGCCGCCTTCTGAACCTGTAGTTATAAGGCTTTTAATGACTTCCTCCACCTTTTCGATGACTTTGGAATCCTTATGTCTCGCTTCTAGCGAAAAAACCACTTTATTAGGGATCACCGTATGGATATTAGGAAACACATTTACCCTTCCCATCGTAAAAACCAAATCGTCATCAAGCATGCCTAGCTTCTGACGAGCCTCCATAATCAAGCTATTCGCAGTGAAGAAAGCATCTTTTCTCATATTCATCGGGGTGGTTCCTGCATGATCGGATTCGCCTGTAACTTCTATCTCATAGCACACCATACCAAGGACACATTCAACGACACCGATCGTGAGTGATTCACGTTCAAGAATGGGCCCTTGTTCAATATGCAATTCTAGAAATGCAGTCGCTTCTTTTAAACGATTCTCTTTATCCCCTGCATATCCAATGGCATTCAAAGCACTTTCGAAAGTCGTTCCGTCACTATCCGTCTTTTGCAGCATGATGGATTTTTCGAATTTACCTGAAAGAACTCCCGAAGACATCATGGAAGGTTCGAATCTGGCTCCCTCTTCGTTTGTAAAATTGACGATCATTACCGGAATTTTAGGTTGGATATTATTTTCCACCAGAGTCCGCACGACTTCCAAGCCTGCAGCTACACCCAAGATACCATCAAATCGCCCTCCCTTTTTTACGGTATCCATATGTGATCCCATCACAATAGGCGGTTTGTTTTCAAGTCCCGCTAATGTAGCGTAAATATTCCCCATATCATCAACCTTAATGGTCATACCCAATTCTTTACAGCAAGCGCAAAAGTAATCCCGGACTAATCGGTCTTCTTCGGAAAGGGAAAGCCGTGTGACTCCATTGTTTTCTGTCCTTCCAAAATCAGCAAATTTCTCGAGTGTACGACTCATCCTCTCACCATTAATTAATAATTTTTGCTTTTTCATAGCGAATATCCCCCTTTTAGATAACCTGCTAAATTCTACTTGCGTTCGCTTAAGCCAAAAATGAAAGTGAAGGTATTGTTGTTTTAGAATTTTACGCTAGATTTATATTTCTACTAATGTTCCCCGATGATAAAGAATCTCCCCATTCAAAATCGTTGACTCAACTTTCAAATCCTTGATATTTTGGGAATCCACTTTCAATATACTATTATTCAATACTACTAGATCGGCCAGCTTGCCTGCCTCCAGGCTGCCTTTGACATCTTCATCGAAACTCGCAAATGCGCCATTCCATGTGTATAGTTTTATGGCTTCCAATACGCTAATAGATTGAACCGGACCTATTTTCGTACCAGACCTGCTTGTTCTATTAACAGCAACGTGTATGCCTAATAAAGGGTCGTGATCAGTTACGGGAGCATCTGAACCACCTGCGGCCAAGATGTCATTATCAATAAAATCACGGGCAGCGTACATGTGGTTGACCCTATTGCCGTAATGTTCAATATATATATCACCGAATTCAAAAGGAAATGGGGGGTTGGGGATCGGGATGATTCCAAGTTCTTTCATCCTAATTTGTAAATCTGGCGAAGATATTCCAGCATGCTCAATTCTATGTCTATGATCTTTCCTTGGCGATTCATTCAAAGCCTTTTCCACGCAATTTAAATACATCTCTATCGCTTTGTCACCTTGGGCATGGACTGTGATCTGATAGCCTTTTTTATGTGCCTGACCTAATACTTGATAGATTTCCTCTTCTTTATAATAAAGAATGCCAAAATTCCCAGGATCACTCGAATAAGGCTCGCGGGTAGCAATTGTCGGACCGGTACTGCTGCCATCCGTAAACAATTTAGCTGGTCCGATTTTGAATCTTTCATCCCCAGTTCCGGTTATGACTCCCGAATCTACCATTTTATTTACAAATTCATGAGAATTATTCAATGAACCGACCATCGCATAGATACGGACACGAATATCCTTATTTTTTATGGCCTGTTGCATTAAACGGAAACTTTCAGGACCATGAGCACCAGCTTCATGAATGCTTGTTATGCCTGCTGCGATGAAATGCTCCGACGCTATTTTCACCGCTTTCAACAGTTCACTTTCTGAATAACTTGCTCTGTCTGCCATTATCATATTTGCTGTTTCAATGAGTTTGCCTGTAATCCTCCCCGCCCTATCCTTTTCAATGATCCCTCCAGTTGGATTATCTGAGTTTTCATCAATTCGGGCAATCGCTAACGCCCTGCTATTCACCACGCTTATATGGCTGCATGTTCGGGTCACGATAATGGGATGATCTGTTGAAATGGCATCCAATTCCGCTATTGTTGGATAACGTTTTTCTTTAACAGCGGTCTCATTAAAGCCCCAGGCGCGGATCCACTCACCTTTAGGGACCGTCAAAGCTTTCTTCTTCAGATCGATTAACAAATCTTCTACAGATTTGATATGTTCAGCTTTACAACTTACTGCCAATTGATTGACACCGTACAATATAAGATGAATATGAGAATCTATAAACCCAGGAAGTAATGACTTTCCCTGCAAATCAATCACATTTGTTTCTTCTCCGATAAATACCTTGATTTCCTGATTTGTTCCGACTGCCGAGATACGATTACCTTTAATTGCCAGGGCTTCTGCGACTTCATTTTTTTGATTTACGGTAATGACCTCGCCGTTTATGAATACGATATCAGCTGTCAAACAACACACCCCTTCCTTATTGTTTCACCCTCATTACTACGTCCTCTTCTTTTGCTTTCTCTCATCTTCACTTATCGGAATATTCTGTTTTCAACAGATTCATTATATCCGCACCAGATTGTGAAATCATTAGACAAATAGTCAAAAATTACATCGTTTTTTTATACCTTTTATATAATTATGTCTTATTTCCTAGGATTTTTTGATCCAGTTCCCTTTTTATCACGTCAAAAGAGATTAATAATATTTCTAAGGGGTCTATAACCAATAAAAAAAGGATAGGTATAGCTGCTGATATGCTTACCTATCCCGCCTTTTCATTTTTTTACAACCCATTCATTCTTCCGATAATGCCAATGGTCAAATACTGTTTGTTTGCATTAAAATCCCATGTCCAGTATCGAAGAGTTAATTCTCTTTTATCCACTTTTTCAATAAAGGTTCTTACCCCTATCAATGCTGCTCCATATCCCACGTTCGAGGCCAATGCAAAGATGGCATTCATCCCTTCATT
This sequence comes from Peribacillus simplex NBRC 15720 = DSM 1321, assembly GCF_002243645.1. Taxonomy (NCBI): domain Bacteria; kingdom Bacillati; phylum Bacillota; class Bacilli; order Caryophanales; family Bacillaceae; genus Peribacillus; species Peribacillus simplex. The sequence goes on from NZ_CP017704.1 coordinate 5,529,832, forward strand.
AATGGTATCCATATACTCAGGTTCGATTTTTAAGATATCAGTCCATGTAATACAAAATCCATTTTGCTTGGTACATTTAGATATAGAGTGATTCACTGTACGTACGATCTCATCCCTTAGATCTAAAATTCCATTCTTCATCTCATCCGCGTCATTTTTTTGATAGTGGTTTGCATGATCAGAAAGCAGTTCCTTGGCCCAATTATAAAATAGTTGGGTATAAATGGCGGAAGTTGCAACGATATCAAAATCATTATAATAATTAGCAAAAACACTTTCAGAAAGCTGACCTAACCGACTCTCGGTATCTTTTAAATATTGAATAATTCCCTTTGCCGTTTCACCACTATTCAGCATGGAAGATAGGTGATGATCAAAATCCACTTTATCGAGGCCTGTTACATCGATTTCAACAAGTTGAATTTTCTTCCGGGTCCTTTCAGGCAAATTCGCCGTACCCTTTTCCATACTTTCTATATCAATATCAAATAAATATATGGAGTTGCATTTAGTTGCCAGATACTCTATATCCAAATCATCGCAATTGCCTGCACCAAAGATAGCCACTTTATCTACGAATGCATTTTTCGAAAAAACAGCCTCGAATAACCTTGTAACTTGTATACGATGCTGTTTCCACCGCAACTTTCTGTATTCATCCCGATTATGATTCATTTTTCTTTGATAGGTTTCCAAGTCAATCTCTCCCTTTAGGGTACTAACCATTTATTTATTGTAACAAAGTATCCCGATATTTTGGAAGGGAGGTCATTTAGATTTCGCACCAGGAAAAAATCGGCTCAATTTCCTTAGTAAAATGAGCTATAAAAATGTTAGAATAATATGGGAATTATTGAGAAGTAGCAGAGATAACAGGAGGGTGTTCCTTGAGCAAAACAAAAAAGTTATTACTGACTTTACTAGGTGTTTTTTTAATCATCTTCACCGGAGTGGTGATACTTGTGTTTTCATTCACACAGAGTATGAAAGCAGATCCTGATGAAGAAAAGAAGGTCCGGGATCAAGCTGAACGATATTTAGAGAAAACTTTTGATGAAACAACCGAAATATATGATGTCCTATACGATAATATGGGTAACTGGGGCTATTTTGATTATGCAGCTAAAGTGAAACATGAAAAATATGGTACACAATTTCTAGTTTTCTTTAATGTTGAAACAGGGGAAATGGAGGATACATTCCTATCTGATAAATGGCAAGATGATGCAGAAAAAGAAATCAGGCCTTATGTTGAAAAAGAACTGGGTGACGTATTGATTTCCAAGAAAATGGGGAATTTTGCAGAGAGTGAAGATTGGGATGAGATTCAAGAAGAAATAGGAGATTATAATCAATTACTCTTGATCTTTGATGAGGGGATCGGTAAAGCATTGAAGATTAATCCGAATAAACCAGCCAGCTATAAAGATTACGAAGTTTCCCCAACCATTCGGATTACCCTTTCACGTAAGAAACAGGACGCAGATGAAGACCGCTTTACAGAAATTATCAATGCCCTAAAAAAAGATGGCGTTCTTAAACATGGAAATATGATTGTAGAATATATCAGTACCAATGGTGTGCCTTTGGACGATGAGGAATGGAGCAAATCTTTTTAAACGTTTGAGATTTTTTTAAATAAAATACACAGCAAAAATTTTTATCATTTTTTTCTAAACCAGCGATTCTATAAATATTGAATACTTTCAATCCTTTGACTCCAGGCCTTTTTCCCACTGTTTTTATCCTTACTTTTTGTAAAAAGTACATTATATTTCAGATAATATATATATTTCGGGAAAATATATTATGCTAACAAAGTGAAATGAAGTGTAAAACCACCTATTTTTAGTCTTCCTTATTATTCATTATGAAAATTATTAATCTTTACATCCGAGTTACAGCCTCATTTTATGATTAATTGTACCTAGTAAAATATATTCACCAACTCTTTAATACCGTTAACGATAAACGTTGGATGGAAGAATCCCCCCCCACTCCTATTGAATTTGAAAATTCAATAGGAGTGGGGTTTTTATTGTATTTAACGCACTTTTCAATCATACAATATACCCTATCCGGTAAAACTTTCGGCATTTTCACAAAATTGAAAATAGGAATATTAACCCAAGACTTTTACCCTTTTCTCAATCGTATAAATATTCAAAAAAATGTCGAGTTGAGTCATCTATACTTTTACCCTTATACTAGGGAAGAAAAATTGAAAGGGGAGAATTATACATGAAGAAGGAAATTTCAATCATTGGTGTTCCAATGGATCTTGGTCAAACTAGAAGAGGAGTCGATATGGGTCCTAGCGCAATCAGATATGCAGGATTGAGTGAAAGACTTGAAAGCATAGGATACACTGTTCGTGATGAAGGTGATATTAAAGTAGAAATACAAGAGAGAGCTCAAAGTGATTTAGACACAAATTTAAAGAATCTACAGGATGTAGCAGAAGGCAATGAAAAATTGAGTCAAAAAGTGGATGAAGTCATCCAATCAAATCGTTTTCCTTTAGTACTGGGCGGAGATCACAGTATCGCTATCGGTACATTGGCCGGTTTAGCGAAGCATTCTAAGAACTTAGGGGTAATTTGGTATGATGCACATGGCGATTTGAACACAGCAGAGACTTCTCCATCTGGTAATATTCATGGTATGTCCTTAGCTGTTAGTTTGGGCCTTGGCCACCCTGCATTGATTAACATTGGCGGATATTCTCCAAAAGTCAAACCAGAGAATATTGTCATTATTGGTGCCCGTTCCTTAGACCAAGGGGAAAAAGAGTTAATCAGGGAAAAAGGGATTAAAGTTTTTACAATGCATGAGATTGATAGATTAGGTATGACAAAAGTGATGGAAGAATCAATTGCTTATCTGAAAGAACGTACGGATCTTGTACATTTATCCCTTGATCTTGATGGTCTTGATCCAGATGACGCACCTGGTGTTGGAACACCTGTAATGGGAGGTATTAGTTACCGTGAAAGCCATCTTGCCATGGAAATGCTAGCCGAAGCTAATATCATTACATCTGCTGAGTTTGTAGAGATAAACCCAATATTGGACGAGCATAATAAAACTGCTGAAGTTGCTGTCGCATTAATGGGCTCATTGCTTGGTGAAAAATTACTTTATGGAACGGAAGACCAATTTAATACTACTGATTTACTGGTTGATGTTAAATAGTTGAACATCTTTTTAGTAACTGGTATTGTAAGAAATTATGAGAGATTTCGTTAAATAGATGGCCCAGTGGAAATAGCCCCTACTTCAACAGGGTGCTTGTTACCCATTGAAGGATGGTCCACATGAATCCATTCATCCCTAGTTTCCTGACGCTTGGCTTCCTTTTCTTTATAAGCGGCGCTACCTGAAATTAATTCTGCATTGGAACCTATATATCTCTAAATGCAGAAATAATCTCTTATTCTAGGGAATTCAACAACATCTAAGATTCATATCAAATCTTTTACATTTGTGAGTAAAATACACAAATTCCCTAATAACGTCCAGACATAAATGAAACCGTTTGCACCCATCAGGTAAAGGAGTTTTTCAATGAAGACAATAGAAAATCAACCAAATGAATTAAAACGGAGCATGAAAGCAAGACATTTATTTATGATTTCAATAGGGGGATGTATTGGTACTGGCTTTTTCATTGGTTCAGGCTACACCATTCATGAAGCTGGGGCCATCGGGGCTATCCTCTCTTACATAGTCGGCGGTTTTATCATGTATTTAACGATGCTTTGTCTCGGGGAGCTATCGGTTGCCATGCCTGTTTCCGGTTCGTTTCAGACATATGCGACTAAATTCATCGGTCCTGGAACCGGCTTTGCCATAGGATGGCTTTACTGGTTAGGTTGGGCTGTTACGGTTGCCTTGGAGTTTTTGGCAGCTGGACAACTTATGCAAAGATGGTTCCCTGAATCTCCCGTTTGGATGTGGTGTGCAATCTTTGCTTTACTCATATTTTTATTGAACGCATTATCAGCAAAGGCATTTGGCGAATCTGAGTTTGTTTTTTCAAGTATAAAAGTATTGGCCATAATCCTGTTTATCGGAGTTGGCGGTGCTGCCATGTTTGGTCTTATTGATATGAAAGGTGGACAAGAAGCACCATTTTTCTCCAACTTTTTCAGTGAAGGCCTCTTCCCGAATGGAATATCGGCCCTGCTTATCACAATGATTACAGTGAACTTTTCCTTCCAGGGCACAGAGCTAATCGGAATTGCCGCGGGAGAAAGTGAAAATCCAGAAAAGGTCATACCTAAATCGATCAAACAAACCGTTTGGCGTACCCTTTTCTTCTTCGTTCTTTCTGTCTCTGTTCTTTCAGCGATGATTCCAAGAGAACAGGCAGGAATCGTTGAAAGTCCATTCGTTGTTGTACTGGATAGTATCGGAGTTCCTTATGCGGCTGACATTATGAACTTCATCATTCTTATAGCGCTTTTGTCCGTTGCAAACTCCGGCCTTTATGCGGCAACACGTATGCTCTACTCGCTTTCTAAGGAAGGCATGGCAAGTCCAAAGCTCGGTATGGTAAATAAGCGAGGAATTCCGCTTAATGCCTTGCTTATCACCCTTGCAATAGCTGGTTTGTCTTTACTTTCAAGTGTAGTAGCCGCCAAAACAGTATTTGTCTTTCTTCTCTCCCTTGCAGGATTAGGAGCACAAATTGGCTGGATTGCCATCGCGGCTTGTCTTCTTGCTTTCAGAAGATCATATATCCGCAAAGGTGGACAGGTGGAAAACTTGAAATTCAAAGTACCGCTATATCCATTCATCCCCATTCTTGCCTTGATAGCAAACTGCATCGTCATGATCAGTCTAGCGTTTGTTCCTGAGCAGCGAATGGCCCTTTATTGCGGGGGGACATTCTTCCTTGGATGTTATGCGGTTTATCACTTTAGAGTGAAGAAAAACAAGAAAGTGGAATCTCCAATGCAGGAAGTTGAATTAACTGCCGGTAAAAAAATGGTCATTTGATCCTGAACGCTGCGGAATAGAGTAAGTGGTGAAAAGCGATCTTTACAATCCATAAAGATTGCTTTTCAAAGAAGAAAAACCCTGGATGTTTTCACACCCAGGGTTTTTCTTCTATTTAATCACCATTTCCTGCATAGCTATCCAATGGTAAACCGCTTTATAAATTCTTCCTTTCCCCTTCCAGCTTTTTTAGATCTCCTAACTATACACTTTCTGATCAAAGAAATATTATCTCCCTGTCTATGATAATAAACATATAATAGGAAGTTAAATTTTCAGCCCCTCCACTTAGGCAATAAAAACAAGTATTAAAACAAAAAAATCATCTTAATCGATGATTTTATTTTGTGCATATTCCTTTAATCTAGGCAGGATTGGCTCTAAAATTTCCTTGGCTATGTAATCAGTATCTAATCCAATGAAACGTTCACTTTCCAAGTCGACCGATCTCGCATTTGTCGGGTCATTACAAAAAATAAACGATATAATTCCATTCTCTTCCGTCATATCTACATATTTAAATGTAATGTCATGTTTCGTAAGACAACTTTCAAACGCAATGCACAATTCATCTATATTTGATTGACTAATAGATGTGAATTTCATATTGATCATCCCCTCCCCTAAAGGATAGCAAAATAAAGCATGAATTTCAAAATGAAATTAAAGTTCCATTCTTATGTTCATGATTCATCTGACACTTTCAACTAACGGGAACATGACAAAAAAACTTACCTTGTTTGGAATATCACCCTTTGAAGCCTTTCGATGATGATGGCATGGGTATGGATTTCCACATAAGAAATGAATGTAACCGATCGATTTCATTCAATTTCCCACCCTTACCCTGATTTAATTTTTTATCTTTTAACAACGATTAATAAGGATTTCCCTAGGCATAACCGCATTATGTATCGCCGGGATATGCAGTTCCTCATGAATATTCCATGGCATGTCTCATATCTTTATACAAACACCTTGTTAGGAGTGGGCCAACATGAAGTCTTTTTATAAAGGAACGCTCATTTTGATTGTCGCAGCGTTTTTTGGTGAATGTATCGAATTTTTAGTGAACATGCTCCTAGCCAGGGAATTACAGGAAGAGGGCATGGGCCTTTATATGTCCATATTGCCAATTTTCTTTTTGATATATGTGATTGCCAGCCTTGAATTACATATTTCCATTTCAAAATTCGTTGCGGAAAATAAACAGGCAATGCATTATAATCTTATCATTCATGCACTTAAAATGGCTGCAGTCGTCGTATTGATTATGTGTGTAGTCATGCCTTTCATACTTTCCTTCTCATCCATAATGGACAGATATCATCCCTATATTAAATGGCTGCTCATAACATTGATACCAATAGTTGCCTTTTCATCTATTGCAAGAGGCTATTTCATGGGTGTCCAGCAAATGGGGAAGATTGCCTTATCCAACTTTTTAAAAGATATCATTCAATTCGGTTTGCTTTTCCTCATCTTTAATTTATTTCATTTTAACCAGGAAAAGTCATTATTGATGGCCTTTTTTGTTTTGATTGGCAGTGAATTTCTCGTTTTTTTATACTTGATCAACCTTTTGATTCTTCAAATGCGAATCATGAGGCGCGGTACGAACTCGCGGACAACCGGTAAACATGCACGGCAAAAGTTATTGGCGGTTTCGCTGCCTACCATGGGGTTAAGGATCTTTCATGCGATAACAAATGCCATCCAACCTTTTTTGATCCATACTGCCCTTCTCTCGGCAGGATTCGGTGCGGTAGTGGCTACAGAGCATTTTGGGATGCTTACTGGAGTTGCGATGACGATCGGCTTCTTTCCAGCCTTTATCGCGCATTCCTTAATGATCATGCTCATTCCGAATGTTTCGAATGCTTACAAAAAGCAGGATAAGGAAAAATTGAGGGTATTATTGCAAAAATCGATGTCTTTCACCGTATTGTATGGAGTTCCGGCTGTGATTTTCATTTATTTCTTTGCGGAACCTTTGACCTCCCTCTTTTTTTCTTCAACATCTGCCGCATACTATTTAAAATTATTATGCCCTTACTTCCTTTTTCATTTTTTTGTCATTCCTATGCAAGCCTATCTCATCGGCCTGGGTTTAGTGAAAGATGCTTTCATCCATACCGTATGGTCCCATATTGTTGCCTTTTTAATGATGTATATCCTAGGGTCTCAGGCTTCACTTAATATGGGAGGAATCATTTTAGGAATGAATACTGGTGCTGTATTATTAACTTTCATGCACTACTTGACCATTTGCAAAAAAATCGGCATAAGCATCTTACTGACGAAGTCAAGATCGATATCGATAAAGTGAGGCAAAAATCAGGTTCCATCCAGCAAAACCCCTTGCTGTTATTGGTATATAATGATTTAGATTAAAAATATTGAGCCTTTCCCTGTACATATCACCTTCGTTACTGTATATTTCAACATACTTGGGTAATAATCAAGTAAAATGGTTTATACTAACCATACAATAGTAATGGAGTGATTTCATGAGTAAAGCTAAGGCTAAGAGCGGAACGGGTAAAGGTACAGGCACAGGAACGGGCAAGAAGGGCTGGAATCGTTGGAAAACAAGTGCCAATAAGAAAAAAAACGCCAAACCATATGTAAGTAAAGGCGTCAAACATTCCAATGACTCAAAAACATCCGGTCATGCTGCAGGTGACAAGACAGAAAAATAAATGCTTGTTTTAAAACCCTTACAAAATTAATGTTTGTTCCATATTCTCATACAGGGTGTTAAGAGATCTGTATGAGAGAAATGGGTCTTATAGATAATAAACCACGGGCGATATCCATATGAACAAGAAAAGCACGGCTTTATTACATATCATCAAAAAAGACACTCCGAATCCCGGTAGTGTCTTTTATTTTTTTAATATTTTCTTTTTATCTAAATTGGCTTTTGGGTTTGATAGCATTTATTTTTTTCGGGGAAAACTCTGTCCGGAAGCCGTTAGTCGCTTTTTTAACAGAGTCTGTAACTGAATGTATCGCTTCCCCTACATCCTGAGCTGAATCCAATAATGGTTCAACCGTTTTCATTTTAGATTTTACATCGTCGGTGATTTCATTTGCAGTTTGCAATAGTTGTTTCGATTCGCCGGACAGATCATGGATGGCATTTCTCACTTCAGCCAATGTTTGATTGGCTTCTCCTATCGTGGCCATTCCCTTTTGAAGTGTACTGATTAAAAATATGACCAACCAAATGAAGGCTAAAGCTATTGCAGCCACACTATATTCAATAATCAAAATAAAGCTCCCCCTCTAAATTTAAAAGTAGAAACGATTACTTCAAATATGTTAGTGGATCCCGGGGTGCCTGTTTTTTATTGATAAATGATACTATTTGAACTTGATTTGAACCCCCTCAGCTTCAGTTCGAGTTGAAGGAGCTGTCGGAGTGGATAAATCTTTAGGGCGGCTTTCCAAACTGGCTTCTTTCATGGAATTGGTTACATTATGAATCATTTCCCCAACATCTTGAGCGGATTCTAGCAAAGGATCGACATTTTCCATCTTCCCTTTCACATCCGCTGTAATTTGATTGGCAGAGTGGATCAATTGTTTGGACTCATGCGTCAATCCATGTACTGCATTTCTTACCTCTTCCAGTGTCTTATTTGTTTCTTCAAGTGTTCCCATTCCTTTACGCAGCGTCTGATTAACATTATATATCAAATACACGACAGCTCCGGAGACACTGGCCACACTTAATTTAATAAACATTTTCATATATCCACTCCCTTCATTTAAATTTATGCACTGTCCCTTCCCTTCATTCCCTAAAGTACATCCCTTGTCCGGTCACTTTTAAAGAACGATTCACCTTATCATAAAAGACGTTTAAAGGATAATAGAAGGGAGAGACCATATTAAGGAGGAGAATTGTTCATCTGTTATCCAAACTTTAAATGATTGTATGACCGCGTGTAATCATTGTTACGACGCATGCTTAAAAGAAGATCCTTTAAACATGATGGTAGAATGCATTCGCTTGGATCGGAAATGTGCGGATATTTGCTCTGATTTAGAACAGGCGATAGAAAGAGGTACGCCGATTATTTCAAAGTTGGCTGAAGTTTGTGCCAAGATTTATGAAAGCTGAGGAAGCGAATGTAAAAAACACCATCATGAACATTGTCAAAAATGTTCTGAGGCATACCTGAGATGCGCAGAAGTATGCAGTAATTTAGCCGCTTGATGTAAGGAGTAGCACTAAGCTATTCCTTTGATTAAACTTCCCCCTTACCTACCCATTTTTCTATTAAATCTATTAAAGGATGATGATATAGTAGATATATTCTAGCGAGGTATATGTTGAAATTATTTAATATTTTAATAATGAAATTTTTTAAAAATACCATTAACATATATTGAAAACTGCCCTTTTTAGGCACACTAGTATTAAAAACAGGAGGATGTTATGACACCTCGGAATATTCCGGCAAAAGATGATTTAGAAGTGAAAGATACCTCCGCTTCACCTGATAAGGAAAGCGAAATAGCCAAACTCAATCGATTATTAGGTGCGGTCATGCGTTATTTGTCAGATGATGAGCAAGAAGAAATTGATATAGAGTATCTTCTTGAAAACACTGAAGGGCTGCGGGATTGGTGGAGCGAATATAGGGAGCTTGATCGAAAACGGGTCGAAGAAGAAATTAAAAATTCCCTGACTGATCTATCCCTTGAAGAACTTGAAAACATTCGTGAACAAATTCGCACAAAGGAATAATAAAAAAATCCCTGCATTGGGATTTAACCTGAATGCAGGGATTTTTTCTTTCCTTTTATATACAAAGACTTTAAAAATCATTCCGTTCATGCGGCACCAGAAATCCTTTGATTCAAAGACCACTCAATGAACTTAGTTCTAGTTGAACGATCATGGAATCAACTAATGCATCCAATGGGTTTATAACTGTCTTTCCTGTCTCAAGTTCATATCTCTTTGCTGCTTCGACCATTGATAGTTGAGCTACAGACAGCGGTCTAATTTCGTTTTTAAACTGGTAAAGGAAGTTCATGATTTCCTGGTTATATCTCACTCCCAATCCCTGCATAATGAATTCAAAGGCATTGTCGATGATGATCACTTCAAAATCCACAGCCCCATATTTTTCAGCATGGGCATTTAAACGTTTGACTGTTCCTTCAACGGTGGCAGGGTTCGTGAATAATATCATTTGCGGTTGCTGCAATTGGCAAATTTGCTTAAAGTATGGTTCATCGATTTTAATGATAGGCATGGGTAAGGATAGTTGTTCTTCATTTAAAAAGGCGATGTAGTTTGTACAGGTTATCAGAATGGCATCCACTTTACATTCGGCAATCCATTCGACTTGTTCTTTAACCCTTTTTTGAGCATCCGAATTCTTAAAATTTTCATCTGTTGACACCCGATGCATCAATCCCGGATCTACAAAATGAAGCCATTCAATATCGAATTTCGAGAATGCGGTTTCTATGTATTCTATATTTGTATAGTGCGCATGCAAACAGCCTATCTTTTTTTTCATAAATCTCCCGCTTTCATCAGTTAGTATTCTGATTATTCTAACACAAAAAGCGGCGTTACATTGACCGCAACCGGCAAAAACGATTATTAGCCATAGCCCACTAAAAAAACTGCTTCCTGGCCCCAGAATGCTCTGTTGGTATGAATCCGGCTCTTGAGCATATATTTATCAAGGCGATAGCAAGAGGTATCATCAGGAAAATGGAACTTCAGTATCCGAATTGCTTCTCAATTCAAGTAAAGCAATCATTTGGATTAGAATAAAAAGATTAACAAAAAGAGAGAATCAAACCGAAATAGTCAGATAAAAATCATAATATTGGAGAGTGTTCACCATTCTTTATTTAATTGCGATTCTTATCCCTCCATTAGCCGTATTATTAGCCGGTAAACCCATTCAGGCTTTGCTTAATTTGGTCCTCACACTATTTTTTTATGTCCCTGGTTTAATTCATGCAATCTTAGTGGTGCATGATAAGAAAGCTGATAAACGAATGAAACAGCAAGCAGCACTTATTGCTAAAACGAAACAAACGACTAAGTGATTTATACAACCGCTCATAACCCGAATAACGACACCAAGGTGCACTTTATTCGGGTTATTACTATCAAAAGAATGCATTTAATTGAATCTGTGCGTCTTCCTAAGCCCTCTGATAACAAGCATCACATATATGAAAACGTGAGTCATCCGGCAGCCTTTTTCCACAGCGCTTGCATTTTTTTTGATAATTCAACATTTCGTCTTTTAACTGATCATGAACGCCATCACTGATTTCTTCACGGATACGCTCCCAATAAACAGCTTCCGTCCGCTTACCTATCCGATATAAAAATAATAGATGAAGACCTATCGCTTTATAAGATAGCTCCAATTCTTCCAGATTTCTAGTCTTAATGATCGGTTCAGGAAGGTCACTGCTCTCGGCAATCGCCTCGACCGTTTCTAGCCACTGTCTGATCAGACTTGGTTCTTTTGCTGAAAAAGGAATATGCAGGAAACCATATAAATCCATTAAAGAAAAACGCGCTTCGATTTCGGTATCCCGTATCAGTTCGTAAAGCTCCCTTTCTTCCGATAACGATGCCTTTTTCGTTCCTTTAGGAGGCTCAAACTTCTCCCACATTTCGAAAAATGTCCCTAGGTTCCGGTAATATTTTTGAAAACGTTCAAATACAGCAGAGGTTGGGGCGATAGTGAAGGTTTGAACTGGCTCATCTACCTGTTCCAGCAACTTATTCATGATTTTGATGTCTGCTGTAAATGCTACCTTGCCAGTGTCGTAAATCCCTTTTCTACCGGCTCGACCAGCGATTTGTTTGACTTCTTGAGAAGTCAATCTTCTTCTTCGTGTCCCGTCGAATTTTTCATTTTCAAGAAAGACGATGCGCCGTATTGGCAAGTTCAATCCCATTCCAATCGCATCGGTGGCAACGACAACTGATGTTTCACCGCGATTGAATAGCTCTATTTGCCGTTTTCTATTTTCAGGAGGCATACTGCCGTATATCATGCTGACATTATGTCCACTCTCTTTTAGCCGGGACGCGGTTTCCAGTACCTGCCTTCTCGAAAAACAAATGAGGGCATCCCCTTTTTTTGTATACTTCAGTCCAAACTCCCTTTGTTCAACCTCGAGCGGAATTTCCCGTCTGTATTCGTGGAGTTCTAAATCAGCTTCATTCAAAAGATTCAGAAGCATCATTTTGATATTCTTGCTTCCGATTATGTGTACTTCTTTCGCATTAGCTTGCGTGATTGCCCTAAACCATGAAAAGCCTCGATCTTTATCGGCAATCATTTGGGCTTCATCAATGACGATTACTTCATGGTAGTCTTTTTCGTGAAACATTTCAACGGTGCTGGAGACATGTTTAGCACCCTCAACTGCCTTTTCTTCTTCACCTGTTTTTAATGAACAAGGTACACCGTCTGCATTTAATTTATCAAACACTTCAAGGGCCAGCAGTCTAAGGGGAGCTAGATACAAACCGCTTTCCGCTTCTTTCATTTTTTCCAGGGCCTTATGCGTCTTCCCAGTATTGGTTTCTCCGATATGCAAAACATATCTAACTTTTTTCCCTAATGATGGAGTATAGGCCTTACCGATAATGTCATCGATCATCCTTTGCTCTTCTGCCCGCTTCTTCGCTTGCTCTGCCAATACTTCAGCTTTTCTTCTTTCTCTGTTCTCCACGTCTTTTTCAAATATTTCTTCGTGCAATGTTTCATTAAAAGGAATTCCTTCAAGGTTCACTAAATCAGAAAGGTATTCTTCCTGAAGTTCATCAAAACAGGACTGAGACAAATCGGCCAATTCATCGCTTAGTATACCTTGAAGGGCCTCACCCGTCAGCCTTTCCCCATATGACTCCAAAAAATCATGATGGAGTGCAGCAGGTAAATGGTTCAAGTATTTGTCAGGGGCTAATTTCCTTATGAAATCCGAAACTAATCTTTCATACCTATAGAAGTAATTTTCATATTCATAACGGTTCCTTCCCCAACCGATTAACGAGTGAATATCGCCTGTCAGCTCTTCAAAAAAATCAGTGACCATTAGGTATTCGGCAGCTTGAAAGCCCCCCTCTTCAACCAATTGTTCTTCAAGCAAGTATGGATCGGCGTATTGGAATTTAGGCTTATTCTTAAGATCTTTTGTCAAAATTCCAACAATATAATACCTGACATGTAAATATAAAAGAAGTGAGTTTTTTTCAAAAAATGTATTGGCCTCTTCTTGCAGCCTTACGCGTATCTTCCAACGCTGCTTGGCAAGCCGCTGTTCTTCTTGTCGCCTAAAGAATTTTTCCCTTGCATTTTTATATCTCTTCTCCCAATCTTCTTGATTATCAGCAAAGGTTTTTTTAATCCACGTTAAGCCATCAAAAGGGCGATACTTCTTTAATTCATTCCGGAACATGCTATTGATCAGCTTATGATCTGAACCTTCCGTTACAAATCCCCTTTCGCTTAAAAACGCCTTTTTTTCCTTTCTGGGCACATCGTTTGATGCTTTATTTAACCAAACATTTATCCAAATTTGCTCAATAAAAGACGTCCTGTCTGATATATATGCTGAATAAGAAGGCATTGTCTCTTGATTCTCTAAATAAAAATCCATATCCTGGATTATTTTTTCCTTTGTATTCTCTATAGCAATAGGATATATACTTTCTAATTTTCCCATAATGATCCCCTTTTGAATTATCCAATATGTACTTTATTACTTCCTTTTATCCTCCCCAAATTTTTTTTATAAATGAGCCAGATACATTCGTTTAATCTATTTAAATTCATATGCTCCGTTATCATGAGAAGGTGCAGAAATGCCAAGTTGCTTTACCTATGTACACTCCAAGGAAAATATGAAAAAAAATACCAACTATGTACATCCAGGGTACTCTTACCATTTCATTTACAGTATAATGCATGTTAAATACTGATTGACGTAGACTTTATGGGATTAAGAAGTGATGCCCATCCCGTAAATCGAGAAATGGATACTCAGATTTAGCTATTTGGTAATCAGGCAAATAAAAATTTAATGATATTAAAAAAAGCCGAAAATAAAGTAGAGGTCAATTTTTCAACTTACTCGATTATTCATCGATAAAACGAATCCAACCCCTTAATTGAGTTTAGTGGAAATCCGCACAACTGTCACGGTTTTCAGATTCCACTTTTGTGTCTTTGTTGTTCAATATGAGAAATAACATCCGGAAATCTAAAAAGACTATAGATAAAAGAGGAGCCTGAGAATGATTCAGCAAGATATCAACTATTATAAAAATTTCGATTCTATCGCTAAAGAAGTATTAGCACTTTTAGCTCAAACCATTGAGGTCAATACATTCTTCCTTTCTATAGTGAATCCCATACAGAGTTTTATGATCAAATCCTTCAATAGAAATGCAAAGTTAATTTGTGAAAGTGACATCATTCCTTATAATATGGTTTATTGCAAATTAGTTGTTGAGAATGGCTTGGAACCACTCGTTATCACGAATTTGAGGGAACATGAATTGACTAGTGGCCACCCCGCAACGAAGTTTATAGGGAATGGGTGTTTTATGGGAGCTCCGCTAATAAATGAGGGTGAAATCATTGGGACATTATGTGCATTCGACATTAAACCTCATGTTTTTAAAGATTATGATCTGATACTCATTAAGTCTTTGGCAGCTTTGATTAGTCATACAATCGTTCTTGAAAAGGGGATTATCAGGGATCCTTTGTCAGGTCTTTATAATCGGCACTTCATTTATAATTATTTTGATTATCATAAAGATAAAACGAACGATGAAATGGCCCTTCTTTACATCGATCTTGATTATTTTAAATTTTTCAATGATTCCTTTGGTCATAATTGTGGTGACGATGTTATTAAAAAGGCAGCGGAATGTTTTTTGCAATCCGTCCCCGAAGGTAGTCATGTGGCTAGAATCGGCGGTGATGAATTCATTGTATTATTACATCCATCTCATTGTGAGGATTTAATGAAAAGCACTCAGCTAAACGCTGAATTATTATTGAACCATTTATCCACCATGCCCATTCACATTAATGGAAATGATCATTTTATATCAGCTAGCATAGGAATAAGCTTTTATCCTCATAATGGTACGGAAATGGAGTCACTTTTGAAAAAAGCGGACCGTTCCATGTATAAGGCTAAAGAGTCTGGACGTAGGAATATTCAATACTTCCACAAACTGTGATTATCATGAATAATAAAAAAACCAGTTCTCCTTAGAGACTGGCTTTCTTTCACCTAAAAAAAATCCAACGTTTAGCTTTCAGCTTTTGCAAAAGCTTGAGCAAATCAGCGTTTCCCTTATGTATCCGTTTCTCGGATGGTGAAGCGGAGGGGACCGGGATGTTAACTCTCTCGGGTTTTTTGTTCATATTCTGAAAGACCCTTCCTATTCTTTGATTTTGAATAGTATATGCGGGTTTCCATTAAATATCATAAGGAAAGGAAAAACCTCTGCCCTTCCTTATAAAACGTTTTTTAACCGGCTGAAGCGTGCAGCTTTTTCTTTTTGTTTCAGGATAATGCGTTCGTTCTGTTTCATTACTTTTTTAGTGTGGGGACTTAAACCTACATCGGGTATGTTTACCTGTGGTTTGATTACGGCAACTGACACGTCATTGCCGGCTTTATCATAAATGCTCATTTATCCTTCACCACCTGGTTTTTGTTTTATGACCATATCGAACATCATGATTAATAATGCTATTAATAAACAATCGACTTCTGAAACGAAGCTTTCTGATTTAACATCAAGGATATAGGGTTCCATCAAAATGCTTACAGGCTGCAAAGCCATTTTTTCTTCATCATTATAATACGTATCTTCTCTTTCCAATGTAGCACGAATGGTACTGCCATTCAAGTTCGGATGCCCATTTATCACCAATTGCTTGTCCTGTTCCGTTTTGAAAGGAAGGATTTCCACGTTCATCCCTTCCTTTGCTGCATACGCTTGTAGGAGAATGCTCAAATAAGCCAAATATTCCTTATTCGTTTGATAATACTCAGGTATTCCTTCTTTTTTTAGGAGATGAAACATATTCTTGACCTTTTCCCTATTATCGGTTAAAAGTTTGTCACTTTCTGCAACGGCTTTTGTTGCATAGGACAGCTCGTTATCGCCAATCTTGGATATATACATGCTCAAGAACACAAACATATCAATCAGGATGAATACGATAGCCATAATCAAGAAATTCTTCCACTCATTAAAAATGCTCATCGGATAGAAATTCCAATAAATCAATGCTCCCAGTATAAAAATGATATACCAGGTTTTTCGAATAGCTTCAATCCTTTTACTTACCTTGTCTTTATATTTCCAAGAAAGAATGACATAAGCTAATAAAGCAATAAATACTACCCATACAAAGACTCTGAAAAACATTAACAATCGATTTATCACCCTACCCTTCGGCTGCTACATTCCTTATTCCGCTCTCTATATTATTCATTATATATACATCTATTCCCTGCCTAAGATGGGTGAAACTTAAACACTTGTCCTAAGTTTTCACCAAATGAAAAAAACACTCCTCCTAAAGGGAGTTTGCAGTTAATGAATCTTATGTCTCACCCTTCATTGCCCTTTTCTCAGAAGGGTATATCTTTATCATTTTTCTTGTGGGGCATTATAGTAAATAACCTTATATATTCTGTGATATGCTATGTTTTAAGAAAAGGTCTGATTAATATGGGAGGAACCTATCATGCTGAAAATTATTAAGATCACCATCTCTTCTTTTATAGTATTGTTACTTTTCCTAAACCTCTATCCTCCATTTGGTAGAAGGGTAAATAAAGAAAAACTGAGAAGTTTCACTACTAAAGAGAATTTTGCCAAGGGAAAATTCCAAAATCAGATTCCTGCCAGTCAAGCGATGAGCCTTAAACATACTGGTTCCATTTTACGTGATTACATAAAAGCTAATCCAAAACGGAGGCCCGACCGTCCAATCGTAATTGGAACAAAAGAACCTGTATCTGTGAATTCCAATAAAATCACCTGGTTTGGTCATTCTGCATTCATGTTGGAGTTAGACGGGAAAACCATTTTAGTCGATCCCATGTTTGGCAAAGCACCCACTCCCTTTCCTTGGTTTGGGAACAAGCGCTTCAGCGGGGAGTTGCCTATCGATTTGGATATGCTGCCTCCTATCGATGCCGTCCTACTCTCACATGATCACTACGATCATTTGGATTATTTTTCAATAAAGAAATTAAAGGATAAAGTCAGTCAGTTCATAGTCCCACTCGGAGTCGGTGGACATCTTGAAAGATGGGGTGTAAAACAAGAACTGATTCAGGAACATAATTGGTGGGATGAATTTTCATTCAAGGAATTCCAATTTGTCTGTACGCCTGCAAGGCATTTTTCTGGAAGAAGTTTACGTGATGGC
Organism: Peribacillus simplex NBRC 15720 = DSM 1321; assembly: GCF_002243645.1. Classification (NCBI taxonomy): domain Bacteria; kingdom Bacillati; phylum Bacillota; class Bacilli; order Caryophanales; family Bacillaceae; genus Peribacillus; species Peribacillus simplex. The sequence goes on from NZ_CP017704.1 coordinate 5,547,318, forward strand.
AATAAGACACTATGGTGTTCTTGGGTAATTAAAGGCAAACAAGAAAAGGTATTTTTCAGCGGCGATAGCGGCTATGGCAGCCATTTTAAAAAAATCGGCGAAAAATACGGACCTTTTGATATAACTTTAATGGAATGCGGCCAATATGATGAGCGCTGGTCAACCATCCATATGATTCCAGAAGAAACTGTTCAAGCACACATCGACGTACAAGGTAAACTGATGATCCCCATTCATTGGGCTGGTTTCACATTGTCTTTTCATGACTGGACAGATCCTATAGAACGGGTAACCAAAGCGGCCAATGATCTTGCCGTCCAGGTCTGCACACCTCAAATAGGCGAACCAGTAGTGATTGGTTCAACAGATTTCCCTCAAACAATATGGTGGAAATAAAAATGGTCCATTCCTAATGGGATGGACCATTTTTATTTCACATTTTCCCTTCATTATATTCAAGATTCACCTTTATTGAATGCTCTTTCTTCACTCCAAAATAATTCGTGCCTATTACACCTAAAATGATTAGTATCGACCCCAGTATATCGTAGATTGTAATCTTTTCATTTAGAATGAGAGCTCCTGCTGCAATCGTTACAACAGTGGAAAGATTTGCAAACACACTCATTTGGGACGCTTTGATTTTTGATAAAATCGTATTGGATAATAACGAAGTGACCAATGAAGCCAATATTCCCAAATACAAAATGGAACTGATGAATTCCATACTCGACCATGGTGTAAAGAATTCCGTCATCGTTCCTTGTTTTAAATGGGTAACGAGCGCGGCCACGTTAAAAATGACAAAGCCTGTTCCCATCATGAAAAAAGACATTTCACCTGGTGTATAGTCCTTGGCAAGTGAACGTGTCATCGTTGTATAACAGGCAGTTGCAATACAGGATAGCAAGATCAACACCATCCCAAGCATGTCGGAAAAATTGATTGTGCTCCCTTTCACCACAAAAATGAAAATGACTCCAACTACCGACAAAACAATCGAAAGCTTTTGATATAAAGATGTTTTCTCCTTCAGGAAATATTCAGCTATCATCAATGTTAGAATTGGGGTGACAGCAGTCAGAATTCCAGCATCGGTGGATTGCGAGTACTTAAGTCCGAAAGTTTGAAAGGCAAAGAAAAGAGTTGGGAACAACAAGGATAGCGGGACCAGATTTTTAACCGACTCCCAGGAATAGTTCACCTTAATGACTTTAACGGCGACCAGGAATAAAATGATGACGAAGGAGACCGTGAATCGGAAAGCCAAAGTATCAAGCGGATTCGATTCTGCAATCGCCATTTTCGTAAATAAGAAAGATAGGCCGACAATACTTGAATGAAATATGGCTAACGTGTATGCAAATGTTCGGGTTTTCATGGCTGCAACTCCTCAACTAGATTACTATATTCCTATTTAGGTATAGTACCCTTTGCATCTGTATTGCAATCCAAGTTAGAGTTAAAAGATAACGTTGGGATATTTTTTTAAAAAAGCTAAACTTTTCAACAATCACGCACAAACAACCTCATAACAATATCCTTTTAGTGAAGGATCATTTTCATGCCTTAACGGTGATGCTGTAGTTAACTTTAGTTAGTAACAACTCTGTAAAGTATGATCATTTACAGTTTCAAATATGATAAAATTTCAACGAGGAAGTGATGTATACATATATGTTAATTACTACCGTAATATTCCTTATGGCTGGCCTAGCGGAAATTGGTGGCGGCTACCTTATTTGGCTTTGGTTAAGAGAAGGTAAATCCATTTATCTAGGTTTAGCCGGAGGTTTTGGGCTGGTGTTATACGGCATCATTGCAACTTTCCAAACGTTCCCTACCTTTGGACGTGTATATGCTGCATATGGCGGGGTTTTCATTGTTTTATCGGTTTTATGGGGATGGGGCATCGATAAGAAAGCCCCTGATTTATATGATTGGATAGGAGCTGTAATCTGTTTGGTCGGGGTTTCAGTCATTATATGGGGTCCTAGACAGTAAAAAAATCGCCACTTGTCGTTTGGCCGTTCTTCATTTGAACATTTTCATCCAGTGATTCAGGTAGGGTGTACATTATATCAATTTCTTTTCCTGTCTGTTTGCGGTCATATTGCTGAAATTATCCTGAATGAACCAAATCGCCGCTGCTGCAATGATGCATGGTATGGCAAAAGCTAAAAAATTGACTTGCAATGATAACTTCATATCAAGCAGGGCCCCACAGAAAGCAGGAGCGAGTATTCCGCCAATTCTGCCGATACCTAATGCCCAGCCGACACCTGTAGAACGGATTTCATTCGGATAATACTGGGATACATATGCATTCGTTACGATTTGTGTACCTGTTGTCGTACCCCCTGCTATGGCAATCAGTATATAAAGCATGATCATGCTTGGCTTGAAGCTCAGCATTGTAAGGGTTATGAATCCAAAGACCAAGAAAGTAACCAGAATCCTCTTGGAACCATATCTGTCTGCAAGCTTCCCTCCAACGATCGCTCCAAAAACTGCTCCAAGGTTCAATACGACTAAGAATGTCAGGCTTGAACCTAATTCATATCCTGCCCCTCCCATGATTTTTGGAAGCCATGTACTCAGGCCATACATTACGAACAAACACATGAAAAATGCAATCCAGAACATAAGGGCGCTTAGAGTCCTCCCATTTTTGAATAACTGTTTAACTGGAAACCCTTTCATTTCACTTTTGAGTTGCTCCTGAAGGACATAAGAATCATTCATGGTGAATTGCCCGCCTACATTCACTTGATTCAGAACGTTCACCAATTTGCTTTTCTTGTTTTTTGTCATGAAATAATTTATTGACTCGGGCAACAATTTATATAATATGGGCATGAAGATTAAAGGGAGTGCACCAAGCCAAACCACTGCCCGCCAACCAAAGTTCGGAATCAGATACATCGCTCCCATTGAAGCAACAACTCCCCCAAGAGCGTGCCCGCTGAACATGATAGCGACCAGGGTACTTCTAAGTTTTTTAGGGGCATATTCAGTAATGATTGCAATTAGATTCGGCATGACTCCTCCCAAGCCTAGTCCTGCAAGAAAACGTTGTATTCCAAAAGTAGTTGGATCATCGGCAAAACCTGATGTAAATGTAAATACGGAAAAAATGACCGTACAAATCAAAATGACTTTCTTTCTGCCGAATTTATCGGCCAGCGGTCCAAAGACCAACGCTCCTATCATCATTCCAAACAAAGCATAGCTGCTGAATAACCCTGCCTCTACAGCAGATATCCTCCACTCCGCCATCAAAGATGGCAGGATTGCCCCAAGCATGAACATATCATACCCGTCACAGATGATGATAAAGATACAACATAATAAAATCTGCAAATGAAAGCGGTTAAATTTTTGTTCGTCCATCATTTCAGACACTTGGATTGTGTGCATTTCCTTCCCCTCTTTCTGCTTTTCCTTTTGACGTAACCTTAAGGATATCTCTATTTTTTGGGCCGAACTAACATTTAGAAAATGACAACTAATAATGTAGTCACATAGATAGATTATATATATATAGAACTAAGTTCACTATATATTAACCTAATTTTTAGAATATTGTCAATAATCAAAGGCGATTAGCCAAATTAATCAACAAAAAAACCCTCTTATCAAAGAGGGCTTTAAATAAGTATAAGGATTAAGCGTCCAAGGCTTCTTTACGCTTTCTTTTCCTTGATTCTGTTATTAGATCATAACCAAGATAAAGGATGATGGCTCCGCCTAACAATTTAACATATAACGGAATGTCCGCTACAAAGAAATAAATCATAGAGAATAATGTCCCTATAATGCTTAACCAAAAAATTACATGTTTTAAAATTTTCAAAGTAATGACTCCTCACAAAAGATGTGATTAATTTCTAGTTCGCTCCACTTCAAGGGAGAATTAATTATCCGTACCATCATTTTAACATTTATTCTTTATATTAATAGTGACTCGTATTGCGAAAATATGAACATTTAAGCAACTTTTCACAAGAATAGGTCAAGTCAAGCAATTCCCGGAGAAGCTTTACGCTAATTCTTGTCAATTTGCAGTTTTCATATAGACCCATAATTACGAAAAAAAAGGCCAATAAAAAAAGATGCATGAAATGGCAGCGAGGGCATCCAAGCATTGCATTTCATGCATTTAGTTTCACAAGACGTTCAATTTATTAGATTCTACCACCATTTCTTCAGTTGGTTCTGAATGATCATGTTTATAATAAGCTATTTTCGCTGGAACGAATGATAAGGCAACCGCGGCAATGAGACCCGGAATGGCGAAGGCAAGGAAATTCATTTGGATTGGAAGCGAGATTGATAATAAGAATCCGCCGAGTATGGGTCCTAGCATACCTCCTATCCTTCCGATTCCAGATGCGACCCCTAATGCCGTCGATCTCATATTTGGTGGGTAGTACTGGGAGACATAGGCTTGTACAAGGTTTTGGGCACCAATGGTGCAGGCTCCAGCAATCGCTACCAATGTGTATATCACAAAAGAGCTTCCTCCCATTCCCAATAGGGTCAAACTTACTGCCCCAAGCGCATACATAGGCACAAGCATTTTCTTGGATCCGTAACGATCACAAAGTTTAGCGATTATAAGCGTGCCTACGATAGCGCCCCCTTGAAGAACGATCAAGAAACCTAAGCTTGAATTCAGCGCATAACCTGCCTCGATCATTAACTTTGGTAGCCATGTATTCAATCCATATACCATCAAAAGGCACATGAAAAAGGCGATCCAGAACATCAGTGTGCTTAGAGCACGGGAATCCTTAAACAATCCAAGAATCGGCATATTCGTATCTGTTTTTTTCAATTCAACAATTTCATCCTTGATGTCAAATTTACTCTCCGGACTTACCTTGGATAATATCCTGATCAATTCTTCTTTTCGGCCAATTCTGATCAAATGCGTCGAAGCCTCTGGTAAACGCTTCATCATGAAGGGTAAAAATAACAGTGGTATTCCTGCAAACCAAAATATTGATTCCCAGCCTAGTGAAGGCATAAGCAAGATACCCAGTATCGGGGCAAGCATCCCTCCGAATGAGTAACCGCACAAAACGATTGAAACGACCATGCTCCGCATCGTTTTCGGTGCATAATCCGTCAATAAGGCAATAACGTTCGGCATGATTCCCCCTAGCCCTAATCCCGCTAGAAATCGGAAAGTCGAAAACATGGTAGGTGTGTTCGCAAATCCACATAATAGCGTAAATAAACTAAATAAAATCAGTGAAATCGCAATTACATTTTTCCTGCCAATCCGATCTGCTAAAGTACCAAAGAAGATGGCCCCGAACATCATTCCAAATAGTCCATAGCTGCCCATAGCCCCCGCTTCCACGGAAGTAAGGTTCCACTCCTCCGTCAATACCGGGACTACCGTTCCGTAAACGACGAGGTCATATCCATCAAAAAGGATAATGATAAAACACCATGCCAGCAATCCAAAATGAAAGCGATTAAACTTACTGTTGCTAATTACCTCAGTTGTATTAATTTTAGCCATAAAATTTTCTCCTCTCTAGGTGACTGCAGTACTTCCATCAAAATGATAGCGCTTACGAAATTCTTTAAAAAACATCGACTCACCATAATTTTATACAAATAGTGAACCTAGTTATCTAATTATTATTATAAATGCTAATTATCTGATATTTCAATAAAAACTTTCATATAATTTTCATAAATATCTTAATATGTTTTCTGATGCTATCGTTATATATAACGTTCCGAACATGCGTAAAAACAACAAAAAACCAGTCCCTGTCGGAACTGGTTTCTAATTATTAAAGAAGTAAGCCGCAATTGCCGTATTCAAGTAAGAAAGTTTTAAACCACCACTCCTCAAAGTGGGTGTTTGCAGAAACATTCCTGTTGTCCAAGTCAGTGACGAGGCATAACATTCCTGTCTCGATGTAAAACTCCCTATTACAGCTTAAAGGTTAAAACTTAATTATCATTACGAACAACGCAGCTTGTATAGTTATAATACCGAAATATCTTCAATCTTGCAAGTTTAATCATTCCCAAGCAACAAAAAATTTCATGCTAAAAATTAGGCAGGTGTAGCCAAATTAGTTACATGCCCAAACGGCAAAACTAATGACGACACTCTGATTTCTCTTACCTTCCCCCACTTTCATTAATATCTTATTAAGGAATAGCATGCTTGGATAAGTAAATATTTTTAGATAGAATGTGCAAGATAAATTTGTGGGACGGAATAGAAAGTGTTTGTCTTGCATGGATCATCGGATGTTGAACTCTATAATATAATATCATTTGCAAATACATGGAAGGAGTCTATAATATTAACTAACAGATTTGATTGGAGTGACTAGTTATGCTTTCAAACATTGGTTTTCCAGGTTTAATTTTAATCCTTATTTTAGCTTTAATTGTTTTTGGACCGAACAAGCTACCTCAAATCGGACGGGCAGTCGGGACCTCGCTTAGGGAGTTTAAGGATGCAACGAAGGGAATAACAGAAGAAATACAAGAGGAATTCAAAGATGACGTACAAGCTGCAAGAAAAGAATCAATAAAATGAAAAAGACGCCTGCACGCAGCAGGCGTCTTTGATGCGTTTGTGGCGCAGAACCGTCAGGCCACATCCCGACGTTTAGCTAAAAGCATGTTCCTCGACTTACACAAATTAGCTCATCGCTTTATTAATATAACATTAAACTTATATTATATCAAGTGATTTATTGAGCAGCCTGTTAACGACATTCCTTGGAATTGATTTTAATCCTTATTTTTTATAGTTTGTTCTTATTCTATAAACCGCTTTTGGGCTTTTTAGAAATATTCTATCGAGTTGCTTATTAAAATACGAATGATCCCTATTAAGTCCATTACAAGTTCATTGTCAATTGAGTCAATTGATCCGAGGAAACGGCCACTTGATTGAACGCTTCATTAATTTCATCGAATATATCATTCAGCTCTGTCATTTCCTTGGTGATCTTAATATTCTGCTCTTTAACAGAAAGCATGGATTTTGCTATATCAGTAAAAAACATGCCAGTTTCTTTTCCTTGTTTCGTGCCTTTAGTAATTTCACCGCTAACCATGGAAATTGATGTGTTCATGACATTGGTAAAATGAGCAATTCCATTAACCAGTTTCACTACTTCAGAAACTGATTCCTTGGTATTTTCTGAAAGCTTCCTTACCTCACCAGCCACAACCGCAAATCCTTTACCATTTTCACCAGTTCTTGCCGCTTCAATCGCTGCGTTCAACGCCAACAAATTCGTTTGCTCTGCAATTGAAGTGATTATCGTGACAATTCGTTCAATTTCCTTTGAAGTATTGGATAGCTGTTCCATATCTTTTGAGATGATCGTCATTTGCTCCTGCGTTTTTACCAATCTTTTCTCTAATCCCTGTAACAGCTCCACTCCCTCATTTGATTTTCCCTCTGCATTTATTGCAATCTCTGACCCCTTTTGAGTGAAATCATGAATTTCGCCTACCTTATTTGCCATTAATTGAGTTGCTGAACTAGTTTCTTGACTGATTGCTGCCAATTCCTCGGCATTATGATTGACCTGTAGTTTAATCGTTTCTTTTTCATCTAGGTTTTTTTGACGAATCTTCTCATTTTCAAGTTCATATGCCTCTAAAACTATTTGCTGCTCTAAATTAAAAATTTTAGTGACAGCCAGAATGTTTTCTTGATATTGCTCAATATTTTTTATATTGGAAATCACATGAATGATTAATGATTGCAATAAATCCTGAAAAGCACTCATATACCATTTTGGCTGCAGTCCAATTCGCACATGTACTTGTGCTATAATATAACGCTGATTAATATACGCATCATCAATGGTTCCGCTAAACATTTCGAACATATGACGATGCAGTGTCTTTTTCAACCTATCAACAGAACTATTGTCCGAAATGATTTTCATTAAAGAGGGTTCATTTTCTAGATTTTTATAGAAATTTCCTACAATTTGGGTCAAATGTTCTTTCACTTGTTCCTGTAAAGAACGAATTATGCACAAATCCTCGATCGTCAAATGAATCATGTCTACTTGATTCAATACGCTCGGATATTCCGTTATATTGATACCGACTTGTTCTTTATATTGCATATAGTCTATTGAATCTATCTTTTGTTTATTTCTCCATATACTTTTCATGATTGAATTGCCCTCCAATTTTTTCTACCCATATATACTATTTCGACATAAAGTCTGTTAATCTTAATTCACTTTGATAAATTTTCTTCTTTCACACAAGACTTATGAACTATTTATGTCCAAACAAAAAAGACACTCCAGAAGAGTGTCTCAGACTGTAAACAATTTGGAGAAGAGCCAGTTTGCCTACAATTTTTTCTTCAAAAAAGTCCCAGTTGATTTCAGAAATCCGCTCCCTTTGCCTCTGACTGTCTGCCAAGCCTCCTCGCCGCAAGCGCCTGTGGGGTCTCGGCTATCCAGGTATTCGGCAGTAGTGTTGCACTTCTAGCAAGGTTTTCAGCACTAAAAGTTTATAACATGAAGGATAACCAAGTTTTCTTTTAAAATCATGCCTTTGGGTGGGAGCATCCCTAACCTCCTTTTTGTCGTCAAACTAACACTTTCAATAGAGCGTCTTTTTCAATGATTATTTTTCCTGCTGGTTAAGATTGGAATGCTTACGGGAATAAGTGAAGTAAATGACGACTCCGATAGCCATCCAGATCAAAAACCTTATCCATGTATGACTCCCTAGCTGAATCATCAAGAATACACAGAAAACGATTGCTAGGCCTGGAACGAGCGGTACAGCCGGACAATAAAAAGCACGTTTCATATCCGGTCTTGTTTTCCGTAAAACAATGACCGCTACAGAAATCATCGTAAACGCAGTCAATGTTCCAATGTTGACCAACTCAGCCAATTCACCAAGAGGTATGAATGCTCCCAATAAAGCCGCTATCACACCAAATATCCATGAAGCCGCATAAGGTGTTTTATATTTTTTATGAAGTTTTGATAAGGATTTTGGCATCAGCCCATCACGTGACATCGCAAACATGATTCGGGTTTGTCCATACAACATAACCAAGATTACCGTTGTCATCCCAAGGAAGGCACCTAGATCGATGATCCCTGCAACCCAATTTTGTCCTGCGCTTTGCAAGACCAAAGAAATCGGGTGGTCAAGAGCCTTGCTGAATTGTGCATACGGTACCACACCTGTCATGATTAAACTTACGATCATATAAAGCACAACACAAACGACCAGTGAACCGAGGATTCCACGTGGTAAATTTTTTCCTGGATTTTTTGTTTCTTCAGCAGCAGATGCAACTGCATCAAAGCCGATGAAGGCAAAGAACATTAATGCGGCAGTTGAAAATACCCCATCGATTCCAAATGGCATGAATGGCTGCCAGTTTTCCGGTTTTACATAATAAATAGAAGAAACAATGAACAGCAGGACAACCAACACTTTAATAACGACCATTATATTATTGATTCTAGTCGTTTGTTTCGTACCTATGGAAATCAAAAAGGTAATCGCCATGACTATCAAAAAGGCTGGCAAGTTCATATAAGTCGTGACACCTTCGACCGAACCCGGTGCTGCCGTTAATTTCTCCGGAAAGTTAATCCCGAATCCACTTAAAAATGATTGGAAATAGCCCGACCACCCGGCCGATACGGCACTAACAGCCAATAAGTACTCAAGGATTAGATCCCAACCGATTATCCAAGCGGCGAATTCACCTAGAGTAGCATAAGCATACGTATAAGTCGAACCGGATACCGGCACGGAAGCTGCAAATTCTGCATAAGAAAGTGCAGCGAATAAACAGGCAAGACCAGCAATGACGAACGATAATGAAAGTGCAGGACCAGCATTCACTGCACCAGTACCTGTTAATACAAAAATGCCTGTCCCAATAATCGCTCCAATTCCTAACATCGTTAAATCCCAAGCACCTAGTTCCCGTTTCAATCCCTTACCGCCGGAACCTGCGTTTTTCAACAAGTCCTCAATGGACTTCTTTCTAAAAATACTCATGTCCTCTCCTCCATAAATTTTATAAACTATTCTGAAAACTATAGACAAATAAATTCACTTACCATTTATATCGGAGAAATTTCGACAAATTTCTATAATTCCCGAATTATCTGACTTTTAAATTATATGTATTAACCTTTTCATCGTCAACGATTTATTATTGTAAAATTCTGTTTTTTGAATCTTCTTTAAAAAAAAGTCTTATTAATCAACAGAATCCTCCATCATTAACAATGAATGATTAATAATTCATTATTCTATTATTATAAAGTGATGTTCCGTTAAATTGTTCTTGTAAAGTTCTAATATTTTTAATTCTATAGGAACTCATTATTATTTTTCTCTATGTATTATTATGAAATAATACACCAAAATTATTCTGATCATTCATGCACCAATTGTTTGACGGAATCAATGTACATCACTATACTTATTAAGTCTTAAAAAAAGTACGGGAATTATGCTTAATAATTGAAGAAGGTGACATTCATGGATTTTACGATTACCTATCTGTCTTTTTATCTAATCCAAGTCGAAGGAAAAGGCGATCAGGCTGATAAGCGTTTTAAACATTTCCAAACTCTCGATACCCAAGAATACGAGGAGAGTCCTCTAAAGGACTTTTTGGATGGGGAATTGATGAAGATTTCCAAACGAAAAGTGGACCGTCATCCAAAAACTGAACAAATACCGACGAAAATCGGTTCTTTTATTGTCGAAGAAGGACATGCACTTGATTCCAACCCTAATTACAATGTATTTAACCGTGTTCGATATGCTAAAACGAAAGAAGAATTCCAAGAGGAAAATGAACAATTCACGCGGTCCTATATTGATACAAGTGCCGTCCGTGGCGGTGTCTTCATAATCGCATCGGCTAAATTATCGAAATATCTTGATGAACCATTCGTTTTCTTATTAAAATGTGATTTCGAGCCGAAAGTTGCTTCCATTTCGGATGAACGGACCTTGATCAGGCACGTTGAAATGGCAATCACCACTAAAAATATGAAATCCATTCAATATCCATACATGCCCGAAGAAGGTATGGTCGAAGAAGGCGAACTGAAAATCCATCAGGCTTCACATGCCCGCTACTTCGAGGACTTCTTGAAATTCGTCGAATATGGTGAATCAATGCCGGAAATCATGAAAAACCAGGTCATCCACATGGTCCATGAACATGTATCCGCACAATTCGAAGAAAACAGTGACGAACTGCACAAATTTGAACAGGACCTGGAAATCTGGGAAACGAGTGAAAAGCGTGAAATCCAAGAACGTCTTGAAACCCATCAGGTCGTCGAAGCCACAGCCCAGATTGTCGAGCATACACCTGAAGCCGAGCTGCGAATGAAGCTTGGCAGTACATCAATCAAAGGACTGTTAGCCGATTTCGGCGACAGCATCCATTTAGGAAAGATTAATGGGAAGTATGTATTGATGATAGAATCGGATACGATAGAGTTCGATAAAGGCGTTTCGCCGATTGAATTTCACAGGCCGGATGATTTGATGGAGATTGTGGAGAAGATTAGTAGGAAGGTTTGAGGGAATGGTGATGATTTGTGATCAGAGTTGTGATCATCAAATCAGTGCCATTTAAGGGATATATCGTTTGGGTAATCAAAATTGTCATCATTTTATGCACTTATAATTAAGTACTCTTAAAATATTAAAGGAAAAAAGACCTGAGATTATTTTTTGCTTACTGTCTTTCGGTTATGACTAAACATTAAGTTATGAAACACATCTTAAATGATTAGCTCTTTGCATGTCATTATTTTGTTTTTCGTTTTGATATTATTCATTCGATAGATAGTCGATACGCCTTCACGATGATACCATCATCAGCAGGTTGGAAGTCGAATTGCGGCAATCGTACAAAGCCCATACGTTCATACAATCGCATAGCAGTTTTCATAAAATCTGCGGTATGTAAGCCGATGTACTGTGAACCGTTTACTTTTGTTCGCCGAATACATTCTTGGATTAATGCCTCAGCAACACCTTTGTGTCGTGCCTGTGGTGTGACTGCAAGCATTCTTATCTCAGGATAATCTAACATGTCAACCAGCCCTTTGTAGGCATCTGATTTCGCAGGAAACAAAGCAACACTACCTACCACTTCTCCATCTAATTCAGCAACTAGAAGTTCAACATCTCGCTGTTCATCGGCATCTGAAGATATAGCTTTCTTCAGAGCATCCCAATGCCCTTCAGGAATGCTTTGAGCATGTTCTTCGTAGGCCTTCACTCTCTGTTCACGAATCATTTCTACTTCATATAATAAAGCCTTTCGAATTTTTACCATTTAATCCACCACTCCCCTTATTCAGCTACACCTTTAAATTATACTCTCTATGTTTATTAGTCCAATAGAATATATGCGTAATAGAAAAAATATCTAAAGTAATTAAAATTAAATTGCGTTTTCCATTGACTAAACATTCATTCAACAATAAAATAATACTGAAAATTCAGTAAATAAATGGAGGGGTTGCATTGGATTTACATTTCGAGATTAATGGCACGGGTCATCCTGTTGTTCTTATTCATGGTGGTGGGGCTGATTTGAGGCAATGGACTTTTTTAGCATCTCTTTTATCCAAGAATTACAAAGTTATTGCTTTTGATGGCCGTGGTGCCGGTAAATCACCATCCCCTATAAAACATGCAAACTATGTTGACGATGTACTGGCATTAATGGATTACCTAGAACTTAATCAGGCAACGATTATAGGCCATTCCATGGGCGGGCAGATTGCAACTGATTTCGCTCTTAATTACCCTGAAAGAGTATCGAAACTTGTATTAATTGCTCCTTCTTTGACTGGTTTTCCCTATTCAAAAGAGTTTGAACAATATCATAATAAAATATTGGAAATCGCCCCCAATATAGATAAGATGTTAGAGCGTGCCCTTCATTCACCAACATATCAAGTTGTTATTAATAGTCCGCACAAAGATCTCACTGTTCAAATGCTCAGGCATCATTTCGTGCGCATGCTTAAGTGGCCTGCTGATTTCTGCATGACATGGCCTCAGCCGCCAGCAATCGAACGATTAGGAGAATTGAACCCCGAAACTTTATTTTTTATCGGTAAAAAGGACTTGGCAGATAATTTTCGAGTTGCCGATTGTTTTCGTAAGGTTCCAAACATCAGTTTCATCGAAATAGAGAATGCCGATCATATGCTGCCCCTCACCCATTCTGAAGATTTATATCAAGAATTCACTGCTTTTATGGAGGATTGAAAATAAAATGCCACGTACACCCGAAGAGAATGACCGTATTCGCCAAGCATCCAAAGAAAAAATTCGCGCTGCAGCTATGGAGTTATTTATGAAACAAGGATATTACGCTACTTCTATAAGCGATATAGCCAAGAAGGCGGGTATTTCGAAAGGGTTACTCTATAACTATTACAAAGGAAAAGAAGAGCTGCTTGCTGAAATGGTCGAGGCTAGAATCAAGGAAGTGGTTGAAGTCATGGAAGAAGCGTTCACCTTAAATACACCTCGTGAACAGCTTGAACATATAGTCAATGGTGCCATTGATAATATCCTCAAAAAACCGGAAGTCCATCGGTTCTATCTACACCTGCAAACTCACCCAGAGGCTGATGACGAGTTGATAAAATACAGTCATCTCATAATTGAAGAAAATGCTAGACAATTTGAGTTTCAATGTAAACTGTTTGAAAGCATGGGGGAAAAAGAACCAAGGAAACGATCGTTATATTTTTCGTCTGTGCTACAAGGTATCATGTTAATGATTTCTACCTATCAACAGGGGTTTTCGGTAGAAGCAATAAGGAACCAGATTATAAGGGAGTTTTGTAACTAGTCTACCTTTTAATAGGGCATATCTTGAATAAATTTTTATATGGACCTTCCAATATCGGACGCTAAAATGGAGTTAAAGAGTTCGTCATTGAAGTGAACCCAAGAAGTTTGACACTTTATTTAATATGGCAACCTTGAGGGCATGAACCCGGTAATCACATTATGTTGAAACCTTTTTTATTTCTTTGTTATGACCTCTCTCGGTTTTTGATTGGAAGTATTCAATAATGAATGCGTGGATCAATCCATGTTCTCCACTCCATTCGGATGGCAAATGAAAATCTGGAGGTTCACACGGAGGAAAGACCATTTTCTTCAAAAATCAATAAAGAGGCTGCCCCAAATCATGTACCAGTAATTTTAGGGCAGCCTTCTTAAAGTTATTTTCTAAAATAACTGAAGAAGTTAAACTCTAACTCCTTAACCTCCTTAACGCCCATCTATTATTCTACTAACAATATTCCATCGGCAATCGGGCGTTCACCTGCTGCATCAGATGGTCTTGTGACTCGATCATCCCCAACTGTCATGGTCGTCGATCCTCCGCCGTCAAGATTGATGGCATCGACAGCTCCTAATGACTTCATGACTTTCGCACTTTCTTCAAAATTAGCCCCCACACTCCATCCGGGTGAGCGTCCATCGATCGTGACGAATAATAGATTGCCATTCTCCTTGATTCCTGCAAGCGTTCTAGGATTACGACGTTCCCCAAAACGATAATAGAACCCAGGATCTTCTTCCCAGTGAAAACCTTCCTCTACGGCATTAATGGAAATTTCTCCGTTTTCCAATAATCGTGGACCACCATTAATCATGCTGGTGGTTTGATCTAATTTTATTAGCTTTCCATCCCCAGTGATTTCACTCTTCACCTGAATCTTCATCCCTTGTTGGGCATGGTCACGAAGCCACTCTGCTGCTTCCCCAGTTCCCGCAAGAACAAAACCACTGCTTGGAATGACTCCTCCACGATGGTTACGAATTTCCACCACTTTTCCGGCATGATTTACTACCACTTCCACACCGTCGCCCGATTCTGTCTCTTCTCCAAATACGGACGTATATTGGATAAGCTCACTTTCATCCTTACAAGTAAAATCATGTTTCGGCCGTTCTGTTGTCGTATCTCCTCCAACACCGCCACAATTGCGGATTAATCCAGGCTTCCGATTTAATCCATCCACTTCCCTAACCGCACCATCAGTTGAAGTAGCCTGAATTGAAGTGGAAACAGAAGCAATGTTTGCCTTCTCTTCAACAGAAGATAAAATCAGAGCTGAACGGCTATTAATCGCTTCACTGACAAGGTGACCATTGCTGGCGAATATACCGGCAAGATCGCCTGGTGTTCCATCCTTCTCTCCTACAACAAAGTATCCAGCATTAACTCCAGCAATGGCATCATTTCTGTCTGCCATTTGGGTCAACGTTTCTTTCCCTGTCACTGCATCATTTGCTAATTCAGGCACCACATGCCCTTGAAATCGATCTTGGTCCACTTCAAGGACGTTTACTACCCATGGTCCTGTTGTTTTCTCTCCGTCTTCACCCGTGTACACAGTTCGCAGACCCGAATATCCCTTTTCCGATAACTTGTTTCTCATTTCGGTTGCATCCGCTTCCACCTGATATTGGCCGATGCGAACAATGTATCCAAGTGGACTTTTTTGCCTGTCATCCAAGGCCCGATCCGGTTCTTTTATGATACGAGCATTTTTGAAACCATCCTTCTTTAAATTTCCCAACAATTTCTTTGCCTGCTTCTGTGTTTCTACAAATGCCACATCCACTGTGTAAAAGTCTTTAGAAGATATTTCACCACGATTGATTTTGGTATACGTCACTCCTGGTGCTGGATTCATAGAAGTTCTTTTCTCATGCAAATTAGGCGTTCCCAGCGGAAGCACATGATTTTTCATCTGTACTTGTGAATGAACATTCAATTCTGCTTGAACTGGAGTTTCTGGAATGGCATTTACAATCATCACAGATGCTAGACTAATAGAGGCGATAGGCAAAATTGGCATTTTCCATATTTTTTTCATTTTTTTCCTCCAATAAAGTTATGTCCTACTTTAACTTTATTGTTTCAATGTGTTGGAAAATTAAAAATACTATTATATTTCAGTCAATTTTAAGTGAACAAAAATGAGCATAAATACTCGATAAATATTACAATTCACATTTGTGAAAGGCCTGATTTTTGGATATTTTCTCTTAGTACTTTGTAAATCAACATTTACTTTTAACAAAGCCTTACCTTGCTTTGCTACTTAATCAGTGGATATTATAAGATATCAGGCGGGATTATCACTTTGGAGTTGAAATTTATGGCGACAGTAAAAAAGAACTTGTTGTTAATACCAACCATTTTGTCGGTTATCAATGTGATCTGCCTTGCTTCATTCCTCATTGGATTTAGTATTATGAATTACCCAATTTCGAGGGTTTTAACTGATCTTGGCTTGCTATGCCCATTGATCGCAATCTTATCATTCCTCTATTTAGTGATAAAAGTCAAAGGAATAAAACATTCAGCATTAAAGTACTTACATTTCGTAAATGCGGTTACATTTCTTGTCCCGATATGTATTCTTACTTTTCTTATACTTCGATTCTTAAACGATTGGGATATTTACTTTTAAAAAAATGCTATTTTAAAAAACATTTTTATTCATAAAAAAAAGCCCTCATTTTTAAGGCTTTTTTGCTAAACTAATTGCATTTAAGCATTATAGTTCTATTCCAATATATATATCATCCAAATAATTTTGCAAAAGTATTTTCACCTGCAATACCATCTGCAGGTATTCACTTGGTCCTTTGAAAGGCCTTCACCGCTATTTCCGTTCCGCTTCCAAAGATGCCATCTATGCCATGTGGATTTTGCCCTTCCAAATAAAGTGCAGCTTGAAGGATATAGGTGATATTCACTTTCGCCCCTTCCCTAACATTAGGTGAAGCCGCTTTTGTTTGGTTCCCCATATTCCATCAACATTATTCTTTGCACCATATTGTTTATTCAGTTCGGTTTGAAAACCCTTTATCAAAGCTTTTTTTGTATTAGGAACATAATATAATAACCATCAACATCTATTTTTGCATTATACCGGCTATTTAATGTCCTTTGAATGGACTTGATAGTCTGATTGCCGCTGTCCTTTGCAGGCGTATCTTTTATAATCACATCCGATTCGACTTGTGTTGCTGGTGGGGTGGTTCCATTCACTTTTGATATCAGTCTAGGCTTTGTTCCCGCTTTTAACTGAGAATAAGTTAGTCCGCCCGTCATATCCAAGTGCGGATAATCTTTTAAGCTTGACCAATCCCCTCCCCATGCAAAGCCCAAGGATTTACCAATAGCCGCTACCCGTTTCCATTTTGCATCAACTGTCCATACGGCATTCTTTCCATCATCGCTGACTATGAAATAATCAATGGCTAGTCCATAGTTATGGTAAGATTGACCTGGCATCGCGTTGGTCACTCTCGGTTTCGATAAATCACTATAGTTTTTACCATCGTAGATATAACCTAGGCGACCTTGACCATATAACTTTGCTTGCTCTTCCATAGACCGATAACCTGCGCTGATTTGGACAAAAATGCCTTCTTGGTATGCCCGTTTAACCATTTCCAATGCTGATTCTTTTACGACTGGATGAATTCCGCTGCCCATATTCTTTTCCGAACGATCCAATAAAGTTTTTAATTTAACTGTCAATTTTATCACCTCCTAATATGTTATGGTACTTATTAGGAAATGCTTGTACACCTACCTTGACGTTACAAAGAAAACGCCCTTTTAAGTTGACCTAGTATGGGTTCATCATTCATATAATTCTGGTAAAATAACAAAAGCACAACCCTTAATAGGATTGTGCTTTTGTTATTTTATAAAGTCTTATTTTGATTTTCTTTATCTTTACCAATAACTCTTATCAATTCATCGAGCTTTTCATTTCTTTCTTGATCTAATCTTGTCTTTGCATTGATGAATTTTATTATCTTAATTATGAAATAAACACTTAAAACAATAAGTCCCAGATAAAACAAAATCGGTATGATTGCAAAAAGCCCTATTAAACTGCTGGCTTGGTCCATAAATAATCCCCCTAAATGTAAAATATAGTATTATTATACAGGAAAAACAAAGAAGGCGTCCCATATCAATTTATTATTTATTTAATTATTTTGCGCAAAAAACCCAAAGCTAGTAACATTTTAATAGATCCAATTAGTCATCAGAAAATTTCTTAAAGATAAGGTAAAACAATATTGAAGGATTTGAGTCAGAATCAGGGAGAAGTTTAAGTTACCCATTATAAAAACCCCTACTTTATCTATTCAAATATAGACATAAAATAGGGGTTATATATTTTTTGTTGCGTTTCTAACATGATTATAAAATAGATAAATTGAATTAAAGAACTACACATAATCAGTCAATACTCTTCTAAATCCCACTTATCTCTGCTCTCTACAATATGTTTTCTAAAAAGAATTTACACTCTAGAGTAGTGGAATGAATAACAGCATGGGCCATATTTCTTAGCGATCTATCAAAAAATCCCTCGTAGATCTCCTTTACATAATCCCTTTTTATAATTAGGCTTTCCAAAGGCTAATTATCAAGGAACGTTGTCGACCTTTTCCGGGTATAAGAGGTTCGTATATACGTAAGACTAAGAGTTTTCAAAAGTCTTGAAACTCCACGAAGTGTATACTCTCCCCCCATTCCAGTTCAATATACTTCGACACTAAGGAAAGGGTCCAATCGTATGTTGTAGAAATTCCAAGATCATTGTGGGTTTGATAAGTGACTACTTGAACAAGTTCTTGCTTCTGTTTGTCTGTTAGCTTGTGTGGTGAACCAGGAGAGTGTCCCATTTTCAAACCATCAATTCCGCCTTTTTTATAAGCATTGATGTAAGAGGAGATGGTTTTAAGACTGCGCAGGGTGATGTCACTGATTTCTTTTTGCTTGTAGCTCTTTATATAAAGGTAATTAGTTTGATAACGTTCAAACGTCCGACGGTCACTGGATCCCTTCATGGCTTCCATCACACGTGAAATTTCACTTTGATTATTCGAAGGAAACATCCCTTCGATTCGATTTTATACCCAAAATGTTGAAAAATAAACCCTTAATTCAACACAAGTTAACCATAATAGATTCTTTTCAAAATTCAATGATTCTTAGTATAATCCAATCCATTTAAAAGCGAGTATAATGTGAAGTTAAAGATAGTTCCTCCGATTTAGTACTAAATTGGAATTCTTTAATTCGAATAAGGTTAGTGTTAACATATAGTAAGTATATCTTCTAATGAAGGAGCTAATTATGAATCCCAATATTTTATTACGTAATAATGTAAAGTTTAAAGGAAGTGGTACACGACCAATGATATTTGCCCCAGGTTTTGGTTGTGATCAAAATGTCTGGCAATCAGTTGCAAAAGACTTCGAAGATGAATACCAAATTATCCTATTTGACTATGTTGGGTCAGGTAATTCAGATATACAGGCATATAACGTGGAAAGATACAGTACTCTTGAAGGGTATGCACAAGACGTACTTGATGTTTGTTCCGCATTAGACCTAAAAGATGCTATATTTGTTGGACACTCTGTTGGATGTGTGATTGGCATGCTGGCATCAATTAAACATCCTGAATATTTTTCTAAACTTGTTCTGGTTGGTCCTTCCCCTTGCTACCTGAATCTCCCTAATGATTATTACGGAGGATTCGAGAAAGAACAACTTTTAGGATTGATTGATATGATGGACAAAAATTATATAGGCTGGGCAACCGCCTTTGCTGGAACGGTAATGAATAATCCAGATCGACCAGATCTTAAACGGGAGCTAGAGAATCGTTTTTGTTCTACTGATCCTATTATCGCTCGACAATTTGCGGAGGCTACCTTTTTTGCAGACAACCGTAAAGACTTACCAAAAGTAAAAGTACCATCACTCATTTTGCAATGTTCTAAAGATGTTATTGCTCCGTCAGCAGTAGGTGATTATATTCATAAGCATCTTCCTGATAGTACATTGAAATTGATGAAAGCAACAGGACACTGTCCACATATTAGTCATCCTGAAGAGACGATATACCTAATTCGTCAGTATTTGGATGAATTTCCGACAAACGATTTACAGAAAGAGATGGGTGTGAATTTTTGTGAATGAACAATTAAATGAGGCACCCTGCGGATATTTGACTTTATCAGAAGAAGATACTATTTTATCCGTTAACCAAACCTTACTTAAAATATTGGGGTATAATCTCGATGAATTGAAAGGGCAGCATATTAATTTTATCCTTTCGGCTTCTGCTATACTCTTTCATCAGCTTTATCTGGTTCCTCTGATCAAGTTAGAAAATCACGTTGAGGAAATATATATATCCTTAAAGTCTGAAGATGATGAAGAAATACCTGTGTTACTAAACGCTGTTCGAAGAGTGCGAGATGGAAGAACTATTATTGAGTGTGTGGTAATTCTAATGCGAAAAAGAAACGAATTAGAAAATGAGCTTCTTATAGCGAAAAATGAGGCTGTGACAGCTCTAAATGCTAGGAATAAGGCTTATTCTGATTTAGAGAATGCTCATGAAACGATGAAAATGCAAAAGGATAAACTTATTGAATTAAACGAAAAAAACGTAAAATACAAAGTAGATACAGAAAGAGAAATGGATCTTGCTAAAAAAATCCAAGAGACACTTTTAACTGTTCCTATTATTAATGAACATCTTGAAATTCAAGCATATTATAAAGGCTCCAATCAATTATCAGGTGATCTATATGGATTTTACCAAATTGACGCCCAACGGTATGGCCTTATCCTACTAGATGTGATGGGGCACGGGCTTTCTTCAGCTCTAATAACCATGTCACTTCATTCCATATTTCAGAGATTAATTTTAAAAGGTTCTGAAGTGAACACTGTGATGAAGGAATTAGATGATCATCTTCATTCTTTATTCAAAAACACAAGTGAAACTTCGCATTACTGCACAGCCGTCTACCTTTTAATCGATACTGATAAGAGAGAAATTAATTATATCAATGCAGGCCATCCTTCTGTTCTTTTACAGGATATAAACGGAAAACAATATCACTTGCGTTCTAATCGGCCTCCACTCGGGATGTTTGAAGAAATTATCTTTAAAACAAATACCCTTACATACAATAAGGACAGTAAGCTGTGCCTTTATACGGATGGAGTTGAAGAACCACTAGGTTCAGACCGTTTATGCTCATTGTTAAAGACCTATTCGGCTGCCCCTTTATCTACACTTAAAGAGGAAATTATACAATCGCTTAGAAATGAAGAGGACACTGACCAACGTAAAGATGATCAAAGTCTTATTTTAGTTAAACTAAAATAAGACTTTGGGGTTGTGCTATCCGTTACATAAACTGATACAGGTTGCTGTTCAATTTCTTGGGAGTTCGTGTAGCAGATACTATGTTAGATAGCCCCTTTATTTAGGGATTAACTTTAGTTCAATAAAATTTTAATATTCTATATCCCTTGCTTTACATCATAAATTTTAAATCTCTTTAGAGGGCCTTAATGGATTCCAGCACTAGACAGTTTAGTAATTGGAATAAAATAAAACAAATGAGGAGCTATCTTATTATTGGAAGCTTCAATTTTTTACGCAAAATAATTATTAAAAATTATGTAATATAAATAATAAATTGACAGCGTCCGATCCAAAAATCATCCAGCTCCCAGCAAACTTCGCCAATCCATAACCAGCTTTCGATTAATTTTCATTCGCTTTGCTCCATTCACCTTCCAATCATTTCCATATTATTATAAAATTATTAAAAAGGAAGGGGGATGCAAATGAACGAAGGTAGAGATCCATTCGTTTCTTCACTCGCTTCTCATTTAAACATGCGGCTTACTCGTTTGGCAGAAGAAAGGGATATCCCACTGGAAAGATTGTTCGATAAATCTATCGAATTGCTACTTGAGTATATGGAAGACAATGAATTGATCAATGCCAATGTTAAGTTAAACAATGTCGAAGCGATTAATAAAAATAATGAAATCATTCAGCAAAGCAGGCTGATCCTTAAGAAAGACTAGCTTAAAAACACTCAGCCATCACGGTTGAGTGTTTTTTCATCTTTATATATTTACAGCGCACTTTCCACTAATATATCCCACTCTAATCTACAACTGAATGTCCAAATAAAAAAGGCAGCCACTAGGACTGCCTTTTTTGAACAACTTTTTTACAGTTGCTTCATTCTTTTGTGATTAACAAAAACGGCGCTTGTTTTTTTTGCATTTGCATTTACATTTACAACGCTTTCCAGGAAACCATACTGTACTAGGGTCATTGTTCTCAAAACATTTTTCTTCATAACAACAATTTTGCTCCATCCTAACACCCTCCTTACTATTGTATATGCATGGACTTATGGATGGTGTGGACAAGTTGCAAAAAGTTTAGAATTTACAATGTATGTGGAAGCAAACTGAAATCTCCCCAAGTTTTATGGCCAGGAATAACGATTTCGCATCTTTATAAACATACATTAAATTCTTCATCGTATTTGGCCAAGCTTCCATGTTAGCTTCATCAATGACCCCGGAATTCTTTTGTTCCAGTGCGAAGATCAGCTTGTACAAAATGGTGAAGGCACCTATCACATTGAAAGGTGCCTTTCTCTTCAGTTATTTGTACCGTTCATTAGGGAATATTTAAATGCTCTTCGTCCGAGGCAAAGGATTTAAGAGAATTTCATTTATAATTCACCATTTAAAAATTGGGCTTCCCCTAGTCCAAAGCTCCAATCAGCATCCCCATTGGTAACAATTGAAACCATAATATCATTTGGTTCTATTCCACAATTTTCTCCCAACTCTTGAACCAAAAGTTTATAAAA
Organism: Peribacillus simplex NBRC 15720 = DSM 1321; assembly: GCF_002243645.1. NCBI lineage: Bacteria > Bacillati > Bacillota > Bacilli > Caryophanales > Bacillaceae > Peribacillus > Peribacillus simplex. Next base: position 5,570,148 of record NZ_CP017704.1, read on the forward strand.
ATATTGCTTCTGATCTTCCCTTCTTTGCTTACTAGTTACACTTATTACTACTAAGTTCTTACTTCTCTCAAAACCTAACCCGGTATCTTCTATTATTAATTCATGAGCAGGATGCTGATGAACTATTTGATATCGATCTTTTTCGGGTACATCGAAAGCTTTAACAACTGCCCGGTGAGCAGCATCCAATAGATTTCTTAAAGAATTCTTATCTCGCCCTTCGATTAAATCAAATCTGATTAATGGCATTATAAATCCCCCCCAAAGTTAATATTTGATTACGTTACGCTGGTGCTAGCATAAATAGAATTACTTTAGAGTTAGAACCTTTCATCTACTCTATACGTTACTTTTTAATCCCAAGTCAGGAATTTTTCACAACTAGATTTCCACTCGATAAATCGAACTATACTGGATTTCGCATTACTATTTAATGTGTTGACCCCGTATATCCTTTAAAAGGAACCCTCTTATTACATCTTTTGGCCCCATTGCACAGACAATTTCATCATCTGTTGTCTCTTGGCCATTAACAAGGTGAAACATTCCTGTTCATTTTCCTTTTTTAGAATTATGGTTCTATATTATAGTAATTGCTTTTGCACCTGCCCTTCTGTATAGGTAGTTGCCTTTAAGTCTATATAGAGAGAGCGAAAACGCCCAGGAGAAGAACCCATTGCAGAAGTAAAAACACGAGTAAAATAGTGAATATTTTTAAAGCCGGTTTCTTCCGAAATATCTTTAATGGATAAATCTGTTGTTTTGAGTAAGGTCGCAGCTCTCTGTATTCTCTCATTTTGAACAAACTCCGAGTAACTTACACCTGATTCCAAGACAAATATTCGAGACAAGTGTCGACCGGATATATGCAAATGACTTGCTGCATCAGTAAGTTTTAAAGGCTGTGCCAGATTATCCTTAATATACAATTTCGCTATATTAAAGAGTGAAGAAGCCGTTTTAGGAAAGGTATGTTGATTATCATTATGTGAATGAGAAACAAAAGTTTGCACTAACGAAAGAATGAGGGAATAAGCCAAATTTTTTAGCATTTCTTCGAAAAAAGCTTGTTCGGTTTTTGTCGCTTGGATAAGCAGGGATTTCCAAATTAATGCAGCCATCATATCCTTATCTTCTTTTAAATTCATAATCACTTCAGGACATTGCTTAGTCTCCTCCATGATTTTTATCCATTCGTCACTTGATTCCGATTCGATCAATTCAAACGCAACATAGAGGAGCGATAGTCCGCTTTCACTTTTTATTTGGTGCAATACATCTGGTTTTGAAAAAAAAATGGTGTTTTTTTGTAACGGATAGGTACAATCATCATCTATATACTCCCCTTCTCCATCCACTACAAAACACACTTCAAAAAAGGAATGTTTATGAAGAAGGTTATCATAATGAGTTGGCATGACCCCCCAATAGTGAACATAAAAAGAAGCTCCATTGTGCGCTAAACGATGAACAATTTGATTCAAAGCCATTTTTCCCGCTGTATATTCATTTAGATTCAAAAAAAGTCCCCCTGTTTTAAGTTGAAAAAGGATTTATTATGTATAAGATTGTTTGCTGCCTGATTAATACCTTAATAGATTCTTTCCCTTGCCTAACTAACGTAATACATGTAGGGATTCCTCTGAATACCATATACCAGGCTACAATTAAAAGATTTCTACTGGATTGATTGATAACTATCTAAAATGGCTTCTTTCATCCGTTTACTTCATTTTTTCTTTATATTCGTAATGGCAAAGCTGATTATTTTAATTGTTTTAAAATTCAGAAATCAAAAGATATACAATTGGTTTACATTAGTTCACTTTATAAGTGATAGGATATGCTAAACTTACTTTCTATTCTCATATGAGAAAATCTGGGCTTTTAAAAATAGCTAATACCCTTATAATAATTCAGATAAAGAACTTTTAAAAGTCCTCTACTCCAAATATAATATTCCTCTAAGATTAAAACGGGAGGAAGTCTTCTCGCGGTGTTAATTCGATACATTTTGTCAGCCTAGTTCTGCAACAAATTCCCCATTTTAGGGAATTTGCAGCTGGCGAGTCATATATGGATCATGTACAGTTTTCTTATTTCTTATATAAAGTTATTATTGAAAATACTCATTTACAATTACAGGACAATAGATTTTAACCAATGTTATTTTACAAGTCACCTTTTTATATTTTTAAAATATATGTATTCACTCAGCATCTTCACCATTAGTTACTATTAAAGGCGTTGCTTATTAATGAAATCTAAATGTAAACGCTTTATATTAGTTAGAAACTTAACCAATAATTATTTGCTTACACTTATAATTGTAAGCCAAGATATAGTACGCGTATTTGTTTTATGAAGACTTATTTTTATACTTTAAAGACATTTTTTCAAATATACCCTCGAAACTTTCAAGAAAGGAACATAAAGAAATAGTCTTATCATTACGGATAAGACTATGGAATAAGTTAAAATAAGCATATTTATTCCGAATTTTCTATAGTTATTAAAACAAATTATTGAATTTCGGATTAATCATAACAACAGTTAATTCTGATCCATCAGCTTGCTCTTTTAAAGTTAGCCTCTATTTGTTCTAATGATAGTCCTCTAGTCTCTGGCAAGAATTTCGCTACAAATATTATTCCCACAACACCAAACATTGCGAATAGGAAAAATGTTCCTGAAAGTCCGATGCCGTTCATAAGAACAGGGAAGAATACTCCTACTATAAAATTGGAAATCCATAAAAAAAACACAGCCATTCCCATACCAATACCACGTAATCGAACAGGGAATATTTCAGCAAGTATTAACCATACCATTGGGCCGATAGCTCCTTGGAAAAAGGCTAAATATACTACCGTCATGGATAATACCACATATGGCAACGTTGGAGATCCATTAAGCATTAGAGTAGAAATACCAATCGTAATAAGTGCAACCGTCACCCCTGTTAAGCCTGTTAGTATCATTGGCCTTCTGTTCACTTTATTCAGCAGAGACATACCAACAATAACTGCAACTACTGCAATTAATCCATTTGCTACGTTTGCAATTAAAGCTGTTTTTGTTCCAAAACCAGAGTTTTCAAGAATTTGTGTTCCATAGTACATAATAGAGTTTATACCTACTAATTGTGATATAGATCCAATAAAAATACCAAGAATCACAATACGTCGAATCCAAGGTGTCCTTAAATCTTTGAAGCTCATTAATTCTATTTTTTTCTCTTTTGAAATATAGGATTTAATTTCCTTCAACTCTTGTTGAGCGATACTTTCTCTACGAATCTGTTTAAGTATTTTAAATGCTTCAGCCATTTTTCCTTTTGACGCTAACCATCGAGGACTTTCAGGTAAAATAAGTACTCCAATCCAAAGTGCTATAGCTGGTAATGTAGCAATCACCAACATATAACGCCATGCATGTCCTGCATCCCCAAAAACATTTCCAATTACTGCATTACATATATAAGCCAAAAATTGTCCAGTAACAATCATCAATTCATTTTGGGTAACCAAAACTCCACGCCTGTCCGAAGGAGCTATTTCAGCAAGGTATGATGGGATTACTACAGAAGCACCTCCGACAGCAAGCCCCAATAGAAAACGGAAAACAATCATCATAGTTGTAGTTGGTGCTACAACACAACCAACTGTAGAAAAGAAAAATAACATTGCAAGATACAAAATAACCTTCCTACGCCCTTTATTATCCGATAAGCGTCCACTAAATATTGAACCAAAAGCCGCACCTAATATTAAAGAACTTGCTACTAACCCTTCAGTGAAAGGATTTAAGTTTAATTGGTCCGATCTAGCCATAAATGGAAGTGCACCATTAATAACCCCTGTATCATATCCGAATAATAGCCCCCCAAAAGTTGATACTATGGTGACTAATTTTAAAAACTTTTTCGGGTCCTTCTTCTGGTCAGGTTCCGTGTTAACTGAATGATCATCAGACAACTTGATGTTTTCCACGTTAATTTCCCCCTTTGCTAATTGAATGCATTAAAAAAAAGTGCTTAACCGTTTAGTTCCTTGGTAAAGGAAACATCACCTATTAACAAAGATAAATAGAATAAATTCTCACATCACCCATAAGCTTTTTGTAAATTCAATGCCGCTATTTCAAATTCTGTTTTTTGAAGCGCTTACATTATTTTCTCTTTGAATGACACTCTCTAATAATTCATCCAAAGATCCATGAAATCATAAGCGGTGCTTATAAAGCTTAACCATGTTTGTTATTCTGATAAAGAGTTACTACTTACAACGAACGAGTTTTATATATTTTTTCAGATTCCATGGAATTGACTTCCACAGCCAATTCCACGAGTTTGGTAAGGACTCTGATACTTTTCAATCTATTTTGATGCTGCCTAATTTTAAATACTTTTTCCCACTAACAAAGTTTCTTTGTTACTCTCAAAATCAACCCAAACTGCTCCCTGATCTGCAGAACGGACACAATTTTCAATCCAGCGAACGCCTTCAAGTCCCGCATTAATATCTGGATAAACAAGAGTATCTAAAGTTTCTTGATCCCCACGTATTTTCGCATCAATCGCAATCGCAAATTTCAGATAAATATTTGCCCATGACTCTGAAAGCCCTTCCTGGTGTAAAGCACCTAAACGCTCATCCTCGTTACAACTTTCATCTAAGTAAGGCATCGCTCGAATCAACGTTTGGATCGGTTGCCCTTGCACTTCATATCGTAATTCATTTGGCTTGCTGTCCCACCATTCTAAGCTTGCTTTTGAACCAACGATGCGAATGCGATGTCCATCCATGCAACCTGCATCGACAGAAGATGTCCAAAGTCTTCCTACAGCGCCATTTTCAAAGTGCATTAATACGTAAGCATTGTCCTCTAACGGTGCACGACTGCTGATAAAGCTCTGGCGATCACATAATAACTTTTTAATTTTCATATTCGGCAGAATTAACTGTGACATATAGTATGTGTGTGTAGATAAATCACCTAACACATAGCTTGGTCCTGCAACTTTAGGATCCACGCGCCACTTTTGTGCAGCATTCATTTTGTCTCCATCATCAGTGGCATTAAACCCATGCGTATACTGTAAATCGACTAATCGAACATCACCGATTTCTCCCTTTTCAACCATAGCCCGCATTTGAAGTAACAGCTGGTTACCTGAGAATCCATATGTTACACCTACGATTTTGCCTTTTTCCTCAGCTAGTGCCTTAATTTCCAGAACCTCTTCAGTGGTAAAAAACAATGGTTTTTCACAAATGACATGTAAACCAGCTAGTAATGCAGCCTTACAAATTTCGTAATGTGTACCATTAGGAGTTGCAATTGAAACAACCTCAAGATAATCTTCACGCTTTGCTTCCTCTGCAAACATCGTTTTATAATCTGGATAGCAGCGTTCTTCAGCAACACCAATGTTCACACCAAAGTCTTTTCCTCTAGCAGGATCTATATCAAATGCCCCAGCTACCAATTGAAAAGCTGTGTTATCCCTAAGTGCACCGATTCGATGTTTATAACCAACCTGTCCAAGTCGTCCTCCGCCAACCATACCCCAGCGCAACGGTCTTGCAATTTTCTTCTCTCCATTTAACATAGTAAAATTCCTCACTTTCAAATATTTTTATTTTGAATGTTCATGCTTTTAAATAGCCGGAAGTAAATATTTTTCTCTCAATATTCCGAAAATTATAACTATAGAATCTGAAACCATTTATTTAAACTAAAAGCTAAGTGTTTGTTTTAAAGCATCAATTGACGTTCTTACCCCTGCTTCTACTGACATAGTCAGATCTTCCATTTCCAAAGAAACTTCCCCATCATATCCCATCATCTTAACCACGGAGAAAAACTCTTTCCACCATTGCAAATCTTGTCCACAACCTACCGCTACATAATTCCAGGCTCTATTCGCTACATCCGTAACTTCTTTTGTTTCCAGCACACCGTTAATACCTGATAAATGTCTCTCAAGGCGAACATCTTTACCATGAACATGATGAATAGCTTCTCCTAATTCTCTAGCTGCCAAAATGGGATCCGCTCCCATCCATATTAGATGACTTGGATCTAAATTTAAGCCTACAATGGGGCCAACTGCATCACGTAATCTAAATAATGTTTCAGGGTTATATACCAATTGGGAACTAAAGTTTTCAAGTGCAATCTTTTCAATACCACATTCTTCAGCTTTAACAACTAGTTCTTTCCAATATGGAATCCCTACCTCATTCCATTGATAATCTAAAATATCTTTTAGAACCGGGGGCCAACTTACAGTGTAAGTAATCCAGTTAGGAATTTTATCTTCTGGGCTTCCAGCCGGCAGTCCACTCATCATAATTATCTTGTTTATGCCTAATAATTTCGCTAATTGAAATGTTTTATTTGTAACTTCCCGATGTTCTTTGCCAAGTTCACCCGGATCTAAGGGATTTCCAGAACAATTTAAAGCACACAGTTTAATATTGCGTTTTTCTAATGCGGTTAAAAATTCATTTCTTTTATTTTGACTTTCTAATAGTTCATCTAATCTCAAATGAGGTGCCGGAGACCATCCACCAGTTGTCATTTCAACCGTATCGACCCCCATTTCACTAATAACATCAAGCATTTCCTCAAATGGTAAGTGTCCCAAACTATCTGTTACATAAGATAATCTCATTCTAGTATCCTCCTAAGGATTTAATTAATGTACTTTTATACAATTCAAATCATTTTTTATTTTTTGGAATAGCAAATCACTTCTTACATTAAGTGGTGGAAACCAACCCCCTTCCAGGGTGAGATAAAGCAATAGCATTGGATTATACTAAATTGTGTTTCTAGTTAAAAATTCCTTTGAAAATACTTTTTTACATTTTTAATTACAAGACATACATTTTAATCAATGTTTTTTTAGAAAACTCTTTTTAATACATTAAAATTATGTTTTCAAATTACTCGGTAACTTCACTACTATAAAAGTTGTCACTTAATGATTGAATCTCACAACATGAAAACGCTTTATATTAGCCGGAAATTTAACTAATAGTTACTTACCTACATTTGTAATTATAAGACAATATTTAGAAACCGTATTTGTTTTATGAGGACTGATTTTTATACTTTAAAGACATTTTTTATCATTTCCTGCCAAATGACTCCCTCTTCAAGCGTGTGAAGGGCGAGAGCCCAAAGGTAAGGGGGAGATGAATGGCGGTTGGCATAAGCCAAAGTAATCTTTTGACAAACATACGTTCCCTAGTTGATAATAACTATAAGGGGGTGAAACCAATGGTTGTAAACAAAACTTATAAATTTCGAATCTATCCAACGAAGGAACAACTAGTTCTCATCAATAAAACGATCGGCTGCTCCCGTTTTGTCTATAACTTCTTTTTAGGCAAACAGAAGGAGAAAGATGCCTACTGGTATATCTGTGAAGAAATGAAGCAAAACGGCCAATTACCCTCTAATGAATGGAAAGGTTCTTTTCTGAATAAATACGCAACAATCAAAGAACTTCCAGCTTTAAAGAAAGAGTATTATTTCCTGAAAGAAGTAGACAGTATAGCCTTACAGAAATCGGTGGAAAATCTAGCAGATGCCTATAGTCGATATTATAAAAAGCAAAACAAGTCACCACGCTTCAAATCGAAAAAGAATCCGGTCCAGTCCTACACGACTAAACATACGAATGGAAATATCGGAATAATAGGAAACCAAATCAAATTGCCCAAACTCGGTCTAGTACGTTTTGCTAAAAGCCGCGAAGTCGAAGGGCGAATCATCAATGCCACAATCAGGCGGAACCCTTCGGGTAAATATTTCATTTCGGTTTTAGCCGAAACCCATGTACAAGTACATCCTAAAACGAATCGTTCGTGCGGGGTAGATGTTGGTTTGAAGAACTTTGCGATTCTTTCAGATGGTACGGTCTATCAAAACCCAAAATTCTTCCGGACGGTCGAAAAAAAATTGGCCAAAGCACAACGGATTCTTTCAAGGCGACAAGAAATAGCCTTGAATCGAAATAACCCATTGGCTGAAGCCAAAAACTATCAAAAACAAAAACGAAAAGTGGCCATCCTACACGAGAAAATTTCAAATGCCCGAATGGATTACTTACATAAAGTCTCTACCGAAATCATCAAAAACCACGATGTTATTGGAATGGAAGACTTGCAAGTGTCCAATATGATGAAAGATCACAAACTAGCTAAAGCGATTAGTGAAGTATCTTGGTCCCAATTCAAAAAAATGTTGGAATACAAAGCAAAATGGTATGGTAAACAAATCGTGACCGTATCTAAAACGTTTGCTTCTAGCCAATTGTGTTCTGGCTGCGGGTACCAAAATAAAGACGTTAAACATCTGAATCTTCGTGTATGTGATTGTCCTTCTTGTTCTTCTCACCACGATCGAGATATTAACGCAGGAATCAATCTAATGAATGAAGCCATAAGGCTTCTAACCGTAGGAACGACGGGAGTAGCCTAATTAAAAATTGGCCGATAGGCTAATGTTCTTAGGAATCCCCCACTTCAATCAGACCGTAAGGTCGATAAGTGGCGGGTAGTTCAAGGCTGAACACTTAAAACTCTCAACGACTTCTTTTTCAAAATCCTATAAATTGATCCTAATTCCTCTCTAGTATGCTTTATTGAACATGGTTCTGATCTATCTAAAAATCTCTGACTTTACCTTGGCTCTCCTCCTTCGCCACATTTAGACCAACTACCGATTCATCGTTTTTTTCCTTCTTTACTTATTTACCAGTACCCCTAGTCCTCCATGTTGTGTCATAGCTTCGCTCCAACCAGCCTCAAACATGTTTCTACAAGCAGGGGCCGACAGTTTAGTTCAAGGAGTTTAGCAATCTGGCGAATGTTATTGACAATGATTATCATTCCTATTAAAATATTGATGTAGTTATTGAAAATGAATATCATTATTAATTAGACACTTTTTTGATATGTTTTTAACCTACTCTATAATTAATAAGGAGAAAATCCGAATGAAAAAGCTATTCATACCATTCCTACTCTTGTTTGTACTTATTCTTAGTGCTTGTGGGAACAAAGAGACAGCGAACGAAAATAATGCATCCAAGACTAAAAAAGAAACTGTTACGTATCAATCAGAAACTGGCCCTATTGAGATTCCTAAAAACCCTAAAAGAATAATTGCTCTCTCTAATGGACCTAATGTATTGGCTTTAGAAGGTAATGTCGTTGGGATAGATCAATGGACTAATATGAATCCCCTTTTTAAAGAAAGACTAAAGGGAGTGGAAGTCGTATCAGAAGATAACCTGGAGAAAATCATTGAACTGGAGCCGGACCTAATTATAGCTGGATCCGAGATGAAAAATATTGATAAACTAAATGAAATTGCTCCAACTGTAGTATTCACTTGGGGAAAATTAGATTATTTATCACAGCAAATAGAAATCGGAAAACTCTTAAACAAAGAAAAGGAAGCAAAAGAATGGGTTAAAGATTTCGAAACGCGTGCAGAATCCGCTGGAAAAGCGATACGTGCAAAAATTGGTGAAGATGCAACCGTTTCTGTGATTGAAAATGATGCTAAGGAGTTTTATGTATTTGGAAATAACTATGCACGCGGAACTGAAATATTGTATCAAGCAATGGATTTGAAAATGCCTGAAAAAGTAAAAGAAAAGGCACTTAAATCCGGCATTTATGTACTCTCATCTGAAGTGCTGCCTGAGTATACTGGAGATTATATTATCTTTAGTAAAAACCCAGATGTTGTTAATTCATTTTTGGAGACCGAAACGTGGAAAAATATACCTGCAGTTAAAAACGATCGTATATTTGAAATAAATAGTAAAGCATCCACCTATAGTGATCCTATCACTCTAGAGCATCTACTGGAATTTTTCGAAAAATCATTTCTTAACAAATAGTATACAAAGAAGGAATTCTTTAAATAAGAATTCCTTCTTTAATATGTTTTATAATTGAATTTCTTCTCAGAAAAACAAAAAGCACCTGTTGCCTATAAGGCAAACTGGTGATTTATTATTAGCTATATAAAGTAACTTATTACAAATATTATCTTTAAACTAAAAAGCTTAGTTTTTGGCTTGTTCCCTGTAACCCATATTTGGAAGTTTAAAGTGTCACCTCGCCTAGTTATCGTTATTATTTTCATAAACCAAGTATCATTATACAACCGCTTGATGGTACAACCTTCATGAGTTATTGATTTTGATTAACCTCAGTAAGATTACTTTGTGATTAGTAGACTAATAAAATTTTTCAGATAAAAAAACCTTCTCCCTTTAGGAAGAAGGTCTATTTTTTTGTTTTTAGGCCAGTGGTAAACTATCCCTTTTTATATAATTATAGGTTTCAATATTATCGTTTAATGAATAGTTTTCCAATAAGTATTTTTTTACATTAATTAGACTTTCAATCTTAAAATAACCAGATTCAATCGCATTTTCACCTAATATTCTTAACGTTTCGTCATCAATCACTTCAACCACTTGAGGAACAAATTCTCTTTTTTCCTTTTTATATGCTTGATAAGTTGTATAAGAAACAGCATCTAAAACTGAATACCATGCATATTGTTTTTGTACATCCTTTTCTTTATTTGCAAACTCAGCTACATCTACATAATCTTCGCTATCTATGTAGTTACACAAATCATCCGCATCGATTTTTTCACCTTCAAGCCATTTCCAACAAGAATCTAGAGCTTCTCTACCAGTTTTATATCCGGGTTCATCCGTACTAATTATGTTATACATATTTTCAGCTATTACCAATCCTATTGCAACCTTAGCCACTGCGTTTAGATTATCGATAAAATCCATAACTATCATTCCCTACTTATTTTCTTATTTTAACCACATTTTCTGGCAAACCATTTATTACCTCAAAGGACAATGTATCTCTTGGATTTGGTAAATTAGGATTTATTTCAGTCGATACCTTAATTTTTAAATTAGGATACATATCAGTCATTTGCTTAAATATTCCTCTTTCATCATCTGGAACAGGATCAAACAAACCTTTTGTACATTTATTACAAATTCCGTTTGGATTAGACTGATGAATATATAGTGTTCCCTTCATTTCTTCTGGTTTAAGACGTGCTTTTTTAACAGCATCCTCAAATTCAGCTATTATACCTTCTTCTGCATGATCCATGAACTGTGCATGGCCTCTTATTGCTCTATTATAAGGAGCTTTAATTTCACGACCAGGATAAAGTTCATCCAAACTTGGTAAACCTGCTTCTTTTCTAACTTTAGGTGAGCCACCCTCAAATATTTTACCTTCTAAACCTTTTACATCTGTTTTTCCAATAGCAATTGTTTGAGTTTTAGGAACACCTAGTTTTTTTCTAAGAGTTTCCAAATCCTCTTTTCCAATGTTAATACCCGATTTACTTCCAGTTCCATTTACACCCTTACCACCATCACTCTTCACCGCAAACTTCTGTACAATATCCTTAACCGTCGTATTATCAAAAGTAACATGCTTGTAGTTATTTCCATAGGCCGTCGCTAATTCTTCGACCCTTATACGGAGAGGCACTTTCACTTTACCGATTTCCCTGCCGAAGGCTTTGAACCTTTTGAACCTGCTTTTGCGCAAATTCCTTGCTGTATGGGATGAACTTTGTACTACTTGCTACTTTATCTGCGACCTTCGCCGCACCTGCCACTCCGCCGATTCCGAGTGCCATCAACAGTCCGTTCTGGCGCTGTTCTCAATTAGCTATGTCCTTGCCTGTAACTGCTTCGCCTAGACCGTTGCGTTTAAGCCGTACAGATCGCACTTGGTCTTATGGTAGATCAATTATTGGATTAATCTTCCATTTCACTTTACCCTAAAAACATTTTTAAAGATAGTTTCTTTTTTCCTCTACTCTCGTAATACACTGTTCACAGTCATTACAGTCTATAATCACGACAATAAGAATTTAACACTTAGAGTACTTATAAAATTATAGTGCTCTATTAAATTTTTACGCTAAAAAGCACTCGTTGCCTATAGTAGACAATCAAGTGCTTTAAGTTCATACATGTTCTAAGTTTAGTAATTTCTTTGAGTTTTCATAAGTTTGTAAGTTTCATATTTTTATGTTGACTGTATGACATCTTTTTTGTATCTTGACAAGTGTCACGCTTAAACCTATGAGCTTGTGCACTCTCGCTTGTTTGGTTCCAATGACATCTTGGAGTGGTCCTATCTAGAAAAATGTCATTTCGCCCTATTCTCTTTCTTATTGCCTAAATATTAAAATAACATTGACACTCCTTGAAGGAATAACCTTCATGCGCCATTAATTCAAATTCCAGCATATCTTTAACTGTAAACAATTTAAAGATTATTATTTTTTACCTCCTCAAACCACTCATCAGCAATATGGTCCGCCGTTTTAATATCATCATTCGTATATACTAAATCATACTTGTATTCCGCTTTGAAGTTACCACTCTTAACATCATATATTAATTTCATCTCAGTGGGCATGTCTCTATCATATTCTTTGCACAATAATTTTACTTTTTGGATATCTTCACATATTATGCGCAATACCATAGACTGTCGTTTTGTAGACACATCATATCTTTCGTCCCCATTCTCCAATGCATCGTTCACCTTATGACATTCTACATACTTATTATTAATCAAATAAAAGAAACCGCTCGAAATAATTCCTTCTTCACATGAAGCATAAACATACACTTTATCCGCTCTATCCTCAACATATTCCACACATATAGAGACCATATCTGCTTGCAATTCACTAAATCTATCTTCAAATTCTTTCATACTACTTTTTCACTCCTTAGATTAATTTTCAATAATTCTAAAACCTGACTTACCATCAATTGAGTAATTAACTATAAATTCCTTTGGGCGCATATCATTTTCAGAATAAATTATTTCAACATCAACTGTTACTTTTTTGGGAGGTGTTTCTTTTAGAGCTGAAGCCCATAGTTCTTCAAGTTTCTTATATTGCTTCAAATTAACATCAGATAATTGCGAAACCAAATTATCAATTTTAGGTGAGCCTCCAAACCTATCACCTGCCAAATGCCCTGCATGGTCTTGACCTTTTATTTTACCAGGTGTGTTTTTGCTTTGTGACAATCTATCTGTTCTCGTTGTTAATTGTAAATTTTCTGTTTCAAATTTTACAATCCTACCTACATTATCTGTTTCATAAAAGTAATCATACTCTCCTGTTTTATATCTAATATCAGGCTTTAACCTATTTTTTCTTCCGTTTGTAAACTGTAGTCTGTTGTCCACTAATGTTTTAACTTCACTTACTTCAGCCCTACCTTTACCCGTACCCTTAGGAACACTCTCCCCGTGAAACACCCTCTTCTTTGCTATCCTTCACCGTGAATTTCTGATAGGCTTCCTTTTCCATCATAACTTGGGGAAGGGTTGGTCCTCCTGCGAGGGATACTTGTTCCATACTTATCCGTTTAGGGATTTCTTTATTACCGATTTCTTCACCTATATTTTTAACGTGGTTTTTCCAGATCTCGCTATGTCTGTTATTGTAGCTTGAACCTTCTGAACCTGCTTTTGCGCAAATTCCTTGCTGTAAGGGACGAACTTTGTACCACTCGCTACTTTTTTCTAAGTCACTGTGCCTTAAGTAAATCTATATGACAGTCCTCACGGCCTTTTATCTGAGGAGCCAGATATGGCGTAAGATAATACGAGAAACACTATTTTGAAATTTAATTGCACCCCAAAATTATCCATCTAACATAATTACATCCTTAAAAACAAACATTTTATTCGATATAAGGAGATTTCAGAATTATAGTTCTGTAGACAGAAAGCTAAGCTTCTTTTTTCTATTGGAGGTTTAATAAGGTTCCGGAGTTCAAGCTAACATTATTAAAATTGAGCTAATAGGTGAAATAAATGTTCATAGACGATTTTATTAAAAAACCTTGAATGGTTTTAGCAACTCAATGTTAACACTACATTATTTAATATTTATTTTTCTTTCACAAATGCTATTCTGCTGAGGAATTATAATCAACCTCTGCATTTCTTAGTCCCTCTATTACTTTATTAATTCGTTTCGATAAGTCTTGTATCTCTTCTAATGTTAAGTCAGCTTTTGCTTCTTGTGGGTTAAACATACTTAATCTTTTAGTAATACCTTCAATATATCCAATATAAACCTTGTTTTGTGATAGCAATATTTCACCTACAGCAGTATCAACGATAAAATCTTCTGTTTTCCCAAGGTTTACATACTCATTTTTCGTCCTTGCAATTGCATATTCATGTCCTCTATTTAGGGATAAAAAGTCATTATAGTCCTCATTAATTACCTCGAATATTTCATTGTACTCCCAATCTTCCACTGAAATCCCTCCTATAAAAATTGATTTTTATGGTTTAATTCTTTCCCCATTGTTGTGTATAACTTTTAAACTTATATTAGGGTATTTAGCTGAAAATTCCGCAATAACTCTATTGCAACTAGCACAAGTATCTAATTTAGTAAATAATTTTATATCCCCAGAAACCTGAGTATTATCACCTAATCTAAAAGCAATATCGTTTAGAATTTTATATTCTGTATCAGAATCTCTCATATAAGCCTTACCATCTTGACCAGCAGCTTCAGATGCTTTAAAAATAGGCGTATCAGGTTGCAAGGAAATTTATGGAACTTTATCTACTAAATTTCCACTTAATGAGTCAATTTTACTTTGTGCATAGAATTCTTTTTTACTAAGTTCAGCAATTTTCACTTCTGCAATTGCAAAATTACCAGATTTCTTATATTTACTTGTTAAATTACCTCTTATCTCTTTCACTCTATCAATTATATGTGCTTCTGCTACCGGATCTATTTGTCTTGTTGGATATACTTTACCCGTACCCTTAGAAATACTCTTCCCTGAAGCAGCCTCTACTTTGCTATCCTTCACCGTGAATTTGTGATAGGCTTCCTTAATTGTCTGTTTTTCCATTACAATTTGGAAGGTTTGGTCCTCCTGCGCGGGAAACTAGTTCCACACTTATTCGTTTAGGTATTTCTTTTTTACCTAGTTCGTCACCTATATTTTTTAAAGTGGTTTTTCCTGATCTCGGGATGTCTGTTATTGTAGCTTGAACCTTCTGAACCTGCTTTTGCGCAAATTCCTTGCTGTAAGGGACGAACTTTGTACCACTTGTATTTGATCACGATCCTGTCTGAGGTCAGTAAATCCATATTCTTATCTATATATTTTTTTAGACCTAACGGCCTTTTATCTGAGGAGCCCGATATAACTTAAAACGATACATATTCTATTTCTACAATGAAAAGACCTTAACTTTACCGTTAAGGTCATACAAAAAACAGCTTTTCTTATCCTCCATTATTCTTTCTTGAGGTATTCTTCTAAAATGCTCTTATCATATTCAGATTCAGGTAAAATACCCAAACGAGTATATTCCCAAATAACCCTTCTTTCGTGATCATCTGCATCCGATAGATCATCATAATCATAGTCAACCTTAAATTTCCCTGTACTTTCTAAAGTAAAAGTTAAATTAGTCCATTGTTCTTGATTATTATTTTTAAATTCATCTGATAAATCTTTTAAAACCTTTATTAACCTCCGCCATGTATCTCTATACTCCCTTCTACTAATACTATGTAATTCAGGGATATCATGGCTATATATGAGTGTATCATTAATATTAGAGCGATAGAAAAAGAACGCAGTCCCTGTCCCCTCAGTAATTTCTCCATACAAAATTACTTTACTCCATTCTTCTGGAATCATCTCATTTACAGTTTGAGCTATATTCTGATAATAATCATTTAGTTTTGATTCATTCAATTTTTTATCCCCCTGCTCTATTTTCAAATGTTCTTAGTAGTTTTTAACAACAGCCCGTACCAAAAGTTATAATCTGTATACGTAGGAATAAAGAAGGTGATAACTGGTTTTACCAGTTATCACCTTCATAAACAAACGAAATTATTAATATGCTAAAAGTTCTATTGTAAATCTTGAAGTACGTAACACAGACAAATCCATAGGTTTATTGCATGTTTAAAATAATTTTATAAATTCTTCTCTATTTATTAGGATTTTATTATCTGTACACAGATAATCATGAAGAACTGATTCCATTCTCTCAATTTCATCTACTGTGAGAAAACTGGTTTCAACTGCACTATTTAAAAAGATTGTGATACTATCTGCATGAATACCTTCCAGTGATTGTGGTAAATATTTTACTTTTTCTAAATTAAAAGCTTCCCAAGATGTATAAGCAACAGCATCAACTAGTAGTGACCATAGTCTAGCAATATTCATTTCTTCTTCTTCCTCAGCAAATTCTGAGATTCCTGTATAGTCTGCATTATCAATAAGCTCATACAGTTCATCCCCAGTTACAGCATGGGATTCTACCCATAACCAACATTTATCCAATGCTTCTCTCCCTTCTGGATATCTTTCATCGTCTTTACTGATAACAGAAAATACTCTTTCAGCCACAGTTAAAACAAAGCCCACTTTTACTTCACTTTGTATATTATCAAATAATTTATTTTCCATAAGTTCCTCCTTATATTTATTCGATTTTCCCATCTTTTAAAACAAAAGAGAGCAAACCATTGGTTTTAACACTGTCATTAATCTCCGATGTTACGACTATTGTTAGGTTGGGATACTTCTTGCTAGCTTGATAAAATATACCACTTTTTTCAATTGGATAGGGTTTCAGCAATCCTTTACTGCACTTATTACAAACACCTCTCGGATTAGATTGGTGAATTCTTAAAGTTCCTGTAATATCGCTTGGTTCGATTCCTGCTTTTTTGACTA
This sequence comes from Peribacillus simplex NBRC 15720 = DSM 1321, assembly GCF_002243645.1. Lineage (NCBI taxonomy): Bacteria > Bacillati > Bacillota > Bacilli > Caryophanales > Bacillaceae > Peribacillus > Peribacillus simplex. The sequence goes on from NZ_CP017704.1 coordinate 5,587,009, forward strand.
CAGAATCAAATTCATTTAAAACTCCTTCTTCAGCATGCCTTGTGAACTGTGCTAATTTAGGGTTTTTTAAATGATCATACGGGGCCCTAATATCCCTATTAGGTAAGATTTCGTCTAATGAAGGTAACCCTGCTTCTTTTCTTACTTCTGGAGATCCTCCTTTAAAAGTTAAATCTTCAAGTCCTTTGATATCTGTTCTACCCACAGCTATTGTATTAGTCTCAGGAACATTCCAATTTTTCCTTAATTCATCCAAATCAACTTTGCCAACCTCTATCTTATTTCCAGTACTACTAAGGTTCTTTGTTTCACCCGTACCCTTAGGAATACTCTCCCCTGAAGCAGCCTCTACTTTGCTATCCTTCACCGTGAATTTCTGATAGGCTTCCTTAATTGTCTGCTTTTCCATTACAACGTGGGGAAGGTTTGGCCCTCCTGCGAGGGAAACTTGTTCCACACTTATACGTTTAGGAATTTCTTTTTTACCTAGTTCTTCACCTATATTTTTTAATGTGGTTTTTCCGGATCTCGCTATATCTGTTATTGTAGCTTGAACCTTCTGAACCTGTTTTTGCGCAAATTCCTTGCTGTAAGGGACGAACTTTGTACCACTTGCCACTTTATCAGCGACTTTGGCCGCACCAGCCACACCGCCGATCCCTAGCGCCATCAACAGCCCATTCTGGCGCTGTTCCTCGGTCAACTGGTTGCCGAACATGTCTTTGCCGCTGACTGCTTCACCGAGGCCGTTGGCTGCGAGGAGTCCGTATATTCCGTATTCGGTTTTCTGGAGGAGGCTAAAGCCTTTTGTCGTTTTATAGGCATCGAGCGCGTGGTCCGCTGCGTTGAGTCCTTTGGCCGTTTTGTATAGGGCGCTGCCACCTTTGATGGCCCGTCCGGCCCAGCCGACGACGGGGATGAACCCAGCGGCTGCCATGGCGCCTGCGGCGATTCTTTCGGCATCGGACAGCTTGCGGCCCGTTACTGGATCTACTCCGGTTGAGGCCCTGATTGAATCATAATATCCCGTGAATTCCCCTGTAAAGGTTTTTGTCGTATCCCAGGCTTTTTCGTACCATGGCCGGTTTTCGAGTTCTTCCATTTCCTGTTCGATTTTCCGGGCTTCTGCTTGCTGCTTTTTGAAGGTTTGATAGTCTTTCATCTGACCGGCGACTTCATCCTTCACTTGATAGACATCACTGCTCTTGAATGCCGATTGATTGAATGTCATCGGCGAAACGTTGCCGTCCTGTTTGGTGGCATCAAGCAAGGCACGAAAGAGGCCAACGGCCACGTTTTCCTGCCCGACGGACACATCATATTCCTCGATCAATTGCCGGTCGACATTCTCGACCTTTGTCACGGTGTCATCCAGCCTGTGCCCGGCCAGCGTGATTTTTTCATTAAAGTCCTTTTGGTCGAATATATCAAGAGGCAGGATATCGTCAATGCTGTTCAGGATCCTTTGAAGATCGTTCGCTTGTTGATCGACAAGCGACTGCGCTTGGTTGATGCCGTTCGACACTTCGCCATCTAAAAAGGGAACCTCGACAACCGTATTTCCGGAGAGGTCAGCCTCTTCAAGACTGGCTGGAATGCCTTCCAAAAAACTTATTTGGGTCGTGAATAGTTCCATCCAGGCGTCCGCCACCTCGATTTGCGCTTCATAGAAGCTTTTGATGGCGGTAGCACCGGCTCCCTGAAACTCGTTATCCAAGCCGACGATGCCCTGAAATTCCTTTTTCAGGGCTGCGACTTCCTTTTTTAGTTCTTCATATTGCTTGGCGCGCGACTTGGTTGCGGCCGTCAATGTCTCGGCTTCATATATTTTCATCGCGTAGGATACCCATGTGAAGACGTATGGGCGATGGCTTCATCCTGTTCTTTTAATAAGTCAATGTTGGCACGGGTATCTTCCACATTTTTCTGGACGATTTTGATATATTGTTCAAAGACCTTCTCCAGGTTCGTTTCCCGGTCGATCCATTTCGAAGTGAATTCCAATTTATTGTTGCCAAGCTCGCCTGCCGGCAAATTTCCAAGCGTGACTGTACCAAGTGCCGTCTTCACCTGATCGACTTGCTTCATTACGGCAGGATGATTCAGTTTGATTGTCGTCATTAAAACAACCGCCTTTTTAAATCGGATATTTTACTTTCCAGCTGCTCAAATGCCTCTTCGCCTTTGTTCAAAAGGGAGTCGGCTTCTTGGGCTATATTCCCCGCTATGCTCAGAAGTGTATTCTCGGCATTCAGCTTTGTAATCATCGCCTCGATTTTCCATTGGTAATCATCATAATCGTCATGAATGATACTGAACATCACATTATAGGCATCATGACGGGCATCCTGAAAGTGATCCGAACGGTTCCCTGTCCAGCTGCCACCAAGCTCAGGGTCTTTTATTTTCCTAATCTCGTTAAGACACATGCTCTGCTCTTTTATAATATCGTTTTTCGCATTTTCTAATCGATCAATTTTCACATTTAAATCAGCTTTTTTACTGGAGATAGCAGAGTGTATATTACTCAAAATGTCTGCATATACCATGAAACTCACCTCAGAAACAGTATAATCCTACACTAAATGTCATATTTTCCTATTTAATATTATAAGGATTATAGTCCGAGAGTTAAATAGGGAGAAATATGCTATTTTGTCAGTTAAAAGAGAAGATTGGCATAAAAAAGTTCCTACATACCATATTCTTTATACCCGGCATTTTACCAATTTTAAACAAGTTAGCAGAATGTCATCTTATTAGATTCTCTATAAAAATTTCCGACACTTCATTCAAACTGCCCTTGACTGTATCTGCGCAGTAAGTCATCCCGAACAAATTCCCTGCAAGAGGAAGATAAATGTGACCGCTCGGGATGTATCAAATCGCCAAAAGGCAAATCACCGACAAATTTAACTTCACCTTCAAAATCCTGTCCGGATTCATCATCAAAACCGATGACCTTCACAAAGCAAGTTTTGTGTCCGGTTTTCATAAAATCAATTACTGTTAACACATGATTATGTATATCATTCATTCTTTTTCCCTCCAACCATGAAATCATTAAGTAAAGATATTTTATACTAGCATATAATAAAGGAACCGATTAAAACAATAATGGCTAAGATCGCTAAGATGTTTATACTTTATTTATTTTGTTCAATCTACCCTTATTTAGCTGACGTTGCATGTACTCACTTCTTCAATGACTTATGTTTTTTTTTCGTTTCCCAGCATGTTTATGATTTCACATTACTTCCACCGAAGGTAGTCTGTTGGCAACATCTAGGACCTTCCCTCTTCTATATAGATTTATAACCTGCTATAATCTAAGGATTGGAGGTGTGAGAAATGAAAGAAATCATCCAGATATTAGCTGAAATCGTCAATAATCTTCACGATTTCATCTTATTCTTTGTAAGTGACACATTAAATTCAAATGCAACGGACAAAGATCTGCATTTTTGGATAATGGGAATCATCGGTATTATCATATTTTTGATCGTGTTATTTTTATCTAATTTAATTTCCCGGATGCGTTTTGGAATAACGATACTATCTTTCCTTTATACCTTTACAGTCATGGTTGTTTTAGTATTTGCTATTGAAATACAGCAAGCCCTTACCAGCAGGGGGAATATGGAGTTTCAAGATGCGGCGGTAGGCCTTTGGGGGTTCATCGTATTTTTCATGGTTTTTGCTGCACTGTCATCCATATTCCTTTTGGTGAAGAATTTTTTCAAGCAATCAAAATAAAGGTAACGATAGGTCACCTTGCTTAAAACATTCCTAATGGCCTTTCAATATCTTGAAATTCGGGTTTTGTATTGGCGGGAATGATAAACTCTCTGTAGCATCATCTTAAATCGGAAGGAAGGTTACAGAGAAGCAAATTTGATTCGGGGTAAATAAGCATATCCTATCAATTACTTTGGTTCACTTTCATTGAATAAATCAATGCTAAACAGATTAAAAGAATCGTCGTCATTAATACGTTCCTGGTCATTTCCGGGTATAACAGGACTATTTTCCCTGCGACGGCGATTTACTTCCCTTAATTCCGCTTCCAGAAATTCCGCTTGTTCGTGGGAAAGCTTTATCGTGATTTCATTATTTTGATCATCCGCAGCTTTTAAGAGGACATAACTATCCGCAGCATTACGTAAAGTCACATTGTTTATTGTTAAGTTCATGTTCGCGAGTTCATATCTTGCCTTCATAAAGTAAAAAGAACCTCCATCGGAAAATACCGGTTAAAATAATGTATATTAAATATACTCTACTTCAAGATATCTAAATATACAAATTCTTTGTTTGGAAAAGCCTTGAAACCTAAAGAAATCTACCTCCTTAACTAGATTCCCAAGACAAGAAATGGAAAAGTGATCCGCCGTGTCATTAAAGCTGCGTTCTTGAATGAAGGTAAAGGTGATGTTTCTTCCCTTTTAAAATCAAGAAGTCCTGGAAACAATCAAAATTGGAACCCTTCACTATCGGAAAGGTTCCATTTGTTTATAATTCTTTCTCGATCGCGCAAGTAATATGGTATGGACCCATGCTTTTATTTGAAGTAATCACGGTTCTCAATCGATTTGCCGGATATACCACAGAATTGAAACTTACACCCGGATCATACCCCATAAGATGATATTTGAAAATCACGTCATTTTTTTTACGGATCCATATACCATAGCCATAGTATTCCCCTTCATCTCCAGTAGCAATATGGGCTTCCAATAAGAGATTGGTATATTCTTGATTCAGTAACTGATTGGAAAATAACCCATTCCAAAACCTGAACATATCTGATGCGGTAATATACGCCCCTCCATCCGCACCGCCTTTGATGGGAAGGGAATAAACGTTGGTTCTCCATGCTCCATTTTCTTCGTCAATGTACCCTATTGCAGTATTTTTAGGAAGCTGATCCAGGGAAAAATAACCGGAATTTATCATTTCACAAGGAAGAAAAATGTTCTTGTCGATATATTCAGAAAATTGGAGTCCGGTTAGTTCCTCAACAATCAATCCTAATAAAATATAGCCTGCATTATTGTAATGAAATCTTTCCCCGGGTTCAAACATCATCACATCATCTTGAAACATTGGGAGGAAATCTTTTAATCTTTTGATATGGTACATCGGATTTTTCTGCCATAGCTCTTCAAAATCATCCATCACTTTCTCATCAAAGTAATCAGGAATGCCCGAAGTGTGTGTTAAGAGGTGATGAATGGTTACATTTTGATGGAAATCAGGAAACACGATAGGAAGACAGTCTTTAAGCTTAGAATCAAGCCTAATTTTTCCTTTTTGTATTAACTGGCAAATGGCTATCGCCGTAAACAGTTTACAACCGGAAGCAATTCCGAACCTTGTTTCGGTCGTATTCATGATTTCATCCGCTCGATTGGAATAGCCATGTGCTGAGCTATGGATCAGGTCATCTCCCGCTTTCACACCTATAACACCCGAGAATTCAATTTCTTTGCATGTTTCCTCAATAATCCTGGATATATCCATATGTAGAGTCGACATTTCGTTTTCCCCCTTGCCGGTAAAATTTTCATAACCGATGTGTTGGCCAAGGTGCTCATTAGGTCTTGCCAAAAAACCCGCATCTTATGTGATGCGGGATAACTTATTTCAGATTTCACTCGTTCTTTTATTTCCACCAAGTATCATAAACATTAATGGCTTCATTGCGTTTATGTTCGGTTTTAGTATACCATCCTTCGATGATTTCGGCAGCTTCCGTTCTGATTTCCTTGCCTTCAAGATAATCATCGATTTCATCGTAGCTAACGCCTAAAGCCACTTCATCAGGAAGTAACGGTTTGTCATCTTCTAAATCGGCAGTTGGTATTTTCGTATAAAGACGCTCAGGAGCACCGACGAATTTCAGGATTTCTTTTCCTTGCCTTTTATTTAAGCGATATAAAGGAAGGATATCCGCTGCACCATCACCATGTTTCGTAAAGAAACCTGTGATCGCTTCAGCTGCATGGTCCGTACCAAGCACAACGCCTTTATACAGTCCGGCTAAATCATATTGTACCTTCATTCGCTCACGTGCTTTGACATTTCCCCTTAAGAAATTCGATAGCTTTTCAGAAACCGCTACTTCCACAGCTTTTACTGAAGCATCCACCGCTTCCTTGATGTTAACAGTAACCGTTTGGCTTGGCTTGATGAATTTTAAAGCCAGCTGCCTGTCATCTTCATCAGCCTGTACTCCATATGGCAAGCTTACAGCAACAAACTTATAGTCGCTGCCATTTTTTTCTTCATTCAATTCATTAACAGCGGTTTGAGCAATATACCCCGCCAGTGTTGAATCTTGACCTCCGGATATCCCAAGTACAAAACTTTTCAGAAACGTATTTTTCTTCATATACCCTTTTAAAAGATCAACACTTTTCCTGAATTCGGCTTCAGGATTGATCGTTGGTTGGACAAGTAATTTTTTTACGATTTCTTTTTGTAATGGACGCATTGGCATAGCCCCGCTTTCTAATAAAATAGATTGGTCATTTCGTTAGCATTCTTTCTACATTGGCTTTAACTTCATCTATATTCCTCATTTTATTATCCCAACAATCTTGGCTTAGATCTACCGGGTATTCTTCAGGATTGAGTGCACGAAGGTACTCCGGCCATAATACTTGGAGATTTTTTTGCGTGAAGGCCTTGATTTCATCTATGGTCGGCAATTCATAAATCAAACTTCCATCCTTGAAAATATCCACATGCAGATCAACCGCATCGAAATCCGTGACGAATTTACTTAGGAAGGTATGGACAGGATGAAACATTTTTAATTTTTCCTGTTCCTGCGGCTTCTCATATTCCATCGCCAAATAATCACCTTCAGCATGATGGTTCACTTTATTGATGATTCGATATACTCGTTTTAAGCCAGGTGTCGTAACCTTTTCAGGGTTAGAAGAAATTTTGATGGTATCTCTCATATTCCCATCTTCGCCCTCTATTGAAACCATTTTATAAACGGCACCGAGCGCTGGCTGGTCATAAGCCGTAATTAATTTGGTTCCGATGCCCCAAATGTCAATTCTTGCTCCTTGTTGTTTCAGGTTGATGATCGTATATTCATCCAAGTCATTGGAAGCGACAATCTTCGCATCATGGAACCCTGCAGCATCAAGCATACGCCGTGCTTCTTTTGATAAGTAAGCTAAATCACCGCTGTCAAGACGGACGCCAATGAAATTGATTTTATCGCCCAGTTCCTTGGCAACACGGATTGCATTCGGGATGCCAGAACGCAATGTATCATAAGTATCAACCAAGAATACACAGTCTTTATGGGAAACAGCGTATTTATGAAAAGCCGTATATTCATCTTTATAAGCTTGGATCATGGAATGTGCATGCGTCCCTGAAACCGGAATGCCGAACAGCTTTCCAGCACGTACATTACTAGTGGAATCAAACCCAGCAATATAGGCCGCTCTCGCTCCCCAAATTGCAGCATCCATTTCTTGCGCCCTTCTTGAACCGAATTCAAGGGCAGATTCTTCACCGATGACCTGTTTGATGCGCGAAGCTTTTGTTGCTACGAGTGTGTGATAGTTCACAATGTTAAGCAAAGCAGTTTCTATGAGTTGAGCCTCACCAAGCGGTGCCTCCACGCGTAATATCGGTTCATTGCCGAAGACGAGCTCCCCCTCTTTCATGCAGCGGATCGCTCCCGTAAAACGGATGTTCTGCAAATATTTCAAAAATTCTTCATCATAGTGCAGATCATTTTTTAAATAGTCGATATCACTTTCCGAGAATGAAAAGTTTTGAAGGTAATGGACAATTTTTTCAAGTCCCGCAAAAATCGCATATCCGCTGTTAAATGGAAGTTTTCTAAAAAATATCTCAAAAACTGCCTTTCGGTTATGTGTTTTGTCCTGCCAATAAGTTTGGGCCATATTGATTTGGTAAAGATCAGTGTGTAATGCGTAACTGTCGTCGTTGTACTTTTTTTCCATGGATAGTTCCTCCCAAAAGAGAAGCATTCGCTTCCCTTCTATTCTGTTGCTTAAATGGATATTATAGAATGGTTGCTCCAAGAGATCCTTTAAAATGTCCAAGCGCCCAATGGTGACCGGCATCATTGAACGAGGCCACTGCATTTTCATATACAAAGATTTTATAGCCTAGATTATAAGCGTCGATTGCCGTATGCAAAATACAGATATCTGTACAAACCCCGACTAAATATATATCGGTAATGTGACGTTCCCTTAGACGTATATCAAGGTCCGTTCCTGCAAAGGCCGAATAACGTGTTTTATCTATATAATGAACATTCTTTTGATTTTTATTAGTTTCATATTCCTCTTTTAACGCCCCGTATAGGTCTCTACCCATTGTACCGCTAATATTATGCGGTGGAAACAAATTCGATTCAGGATGTAAGCGGTCTCCTTCTTCATGTAAATCAATCGCGAATACCGTATATTCGCCGTGTTTGATAAAATCCCTGGTTATATTGACTAATTCCTTCTCGATATCCTGACCTGGCTTCCCGCAGGTCAATGAACCCCCGTCTGCCACAAAGTCATACGTATAATCTATATTGATCAATGCCTTTTTCCCCATATCACCAATTCCCCCTCAATAGTAAATAGAGTCCATGACCACCTCTGCATTAAATCGGTAAAGCTGAGAAGGCCGATACGAATTACGTTTCGTTTTCTTCTGCATACCCTTTTCATCCAAGACTTTCTCCAAAAAAGGGAGTTTCGGGGCTTTTGCATAAAAAAGTGAGTCTGCGCTGATTTTTGCATCATCTCTGGCTGTCAGCAAAACCCGTTGCAATTCAGAAAGTGTAAATTCATCCGGCAGGAATTTTTGGGCTATCGTCGTTTGCACCATTTCTTTTTTCATTAAATTCATCGCATCGGAAATAATAGTATAATGATCAAATGCAAGATCTAATTGTAAGGCTTCCTGGATCGTGAACAATTCAACCTCGGCTGCATCGTCATTCGCTTTTCTTTGATGAAGAAACTCTTCCTGAACAATTGCATAAAAAGCATTGGATATGATCCATCCCCTGGGATCGCGCCCTGGCCGGTCATAAACCCCGAAATGCTTGACATGGAATCCAGCTACGCCCGTTTCTTCTTTCAATTCTCTTTTGGCAGCTTCATAAGCAGTCTCGCCAGCATTGACGAATCCTCCAGGTAAAGCCCATTTATCTCCTTCAACATTCGGGCTTCCTTCCTTATCTTTTGTGGCACGTTTGATTAATAATAGCTTCAAAAACATTTCAGGCGGGGCTTTCTCTGCCGTTTTCTTTGTAGTAATAGTAAAAATAGCAATATCTGCTGTGTATCCATCTGGAGTAATATATTTCTTTTTTTCCTGCTGAGCCATGGCAACTCTCACTTTCTTTCACTAAGTATGGAATTAAGTAATTAGTAAATCATTAATTACTAATTATAGTACTCTTCCTTGTGTGATTTAGCAACTCTAAATCAGAAAAATTTTCTAATTATTTAAAAATCATTTATTTTAATACATGATAAATAGCCCGGTCATGATGACCGGGCTTGTTTATTGAATTCATTAAACGGGATAGACCCCATGTTTACGATCGGTAAATGTCAATTTCTTACTGCTATATGCTTCAAACCGGGCACTCAATTCATCACGCAGGTCATTTGGCTGGATGATGCCATCAACAATCATCTCGGAGGCTAAGCGGTAGATATCGATGTCTTCATTGTACTCATTGCGCTTCTGTTCGATGAATGCAGGGCGCTCTTCCGGTTCCATTGCATTGATTTTATTGGCATAGACTGCATTGACCGCAGCTTCTGCCCCCATGACCGCTATCAATGCCGTCGGTAAAGCTAGAACGCAGTCCGGTTCAAAAGCTGGACCAGCCATCGCGTATAGTCCAGCACCATAAGCCTTACGGACAATGACAGAAATCTTGGGAACCGTGGCTTCACTCATGGCTGAAATCATTTTCGCACCATGGCGAATGATCCCTGCCCGTTCGACCTTCGTCCCAATCATGAATCCTGGAATATCCACAAGGAACAACAACGGTATATGGAAAGCATCACATAAATTGATGAACTTGGCTGCCTTATCAGCTGAATCATGGAACAGGACGCCGCCCTTGACACGCGGCTGATTGGCTATGATCCCTATCGTTTGTCCATTTAGCCTTGCAAGCCCAGTGATTAATTCAGGGGCAAATAGCTTCTTGATTTCACAAAACGATTGCCTGTCTATAATCCTATCGATCAGGTCATACATATTGAAGGCTGCATTCTGATTTTTAGGAATCAGTTCTTCCAACGTTTTTTCAAAATCCGCAGGCAGTTCAGGTTTTACGCTTTTAGGCCTTTCTTGATAATTTCCTGGAAAATAGCTTAAGTACCTGCGCGCGAACGCGATCGATTCTTCTTCTGACTTGACAAGCACATCCCCGCATCCTGAAACGGAACAATGCATTTTCGCCCCGCCCATTTCCTCTTCACTCACCTTTTCGCCAATGACCATTTCTGCCATTCTCGGTGAACCTAAATACATGGATGCATTGCCATCAACCATTACGACGATATCACAAAAAGCTGGGATATATGCCCCGCCGGCGGCAGACGGACCGAACAATAGACAAATTTGCGGGACTTTTCCTGATAACTTTACTTGGTTGTAAAAGATGCGTCCTGCTCCGCGGCGTCCTGGAAACATTTCAACTTGATCTGTAATTCGTGCCCCGGCAGAATCGACTAAATAAAGAAGGGGCAGCTGTAACTTCTCAGCTGTTTCCTGAATGCGAATGATTTTTTCGACGGTTCTTGCTCCCCAGGAACCAGCTTTTACAGTCGAATCATTGGCCATGACACAGACCCTTTGACCATTGATTTTCCCGATGCCTGTAACCACACCATCAGCGGGTAGACCATCACTGGCACAATTAGCAAAGAAAGCGTCCTCTATTTCAACCCCTTCATCGAAAAGCAGTTCGAGCCGTTCACGTACGAAAAGCTTTCCTTTTTCAGCGTTTTTTTGATGATATTTTTCTAAACCGCCTTTTTTAATCGTCTCAACCGTTTCGGTTAGTTTATCCGTCGTTACCATCCCTGTTCCTCCTTCAATTGAAATCATTGGCCCTTAAATACCGGTTTGCGTTTTTCCTTGAATGCTGACAGACCCTCTAGTCGGTCAAGGGTTTTTAAAGTTGTCTGATAGCAGTCTTTTTCAATTTTCAACCCTGTTTTCAAGTTAGTCTCAGCCCCATGATTGATCGCCGCTTTTGCAGCCCTGAGTGCCAATGGGGCATTGACCGCAATTTCCCCAGCCAATTTTTTCGCTTCCTCAAGTAAATGTTGAGGTGAATATACATGACTGATGATTTTCAAAGCATGTGCTGTTTTTGCATCCAATCTCCTTGCCGTATAAATCAGTTCTTTCGCTGTGGGCATCCCGACTATTCGCGGCAGGCGCTGAGTACCGCCGGCGCCTGGGATGATGCCTAATGAAGTTTCTGTCAGTCCCACCTTCGCCGTTTCCGATGCGATTCGTATGTCACAAGCGAGTGCCAACTCCAGCCCTCCGCCAAAAGCCGAACCGTTAATCGCGGCGATGACTGGAACTGGAAGGTTTTCTACAGCCGTAATCGTGTCTCCAATCAACTTGACTGTCTCCTTGACTTTATCATCATTCATACCTGCTCGTTCCTTAAGATCCGCACCTGCACAAAACGCCTTTTCACCTGCTCCCGTAATAATGACTGTTCGTAAATTGGAATCTCTTTTCAATTCATCCAGCCCTTCGGCTAAACAATGAAGCAATTCTGTGGATAAAGCATTAGCAGCATCCGGCCGATTCAAAGTCACGAGGGCAATTCCCTTTTCCTCAGTACTTATTTCAACTAATGATGTCATAAATTCACCTCGATTTCACTTATTGTGCGTTATAAACAGCCATCTGATGGCTAGGCAATGGTTTTTCCAAAAAGCTTTGCATCAAGGCCGCAGCCTTCATTAGTTTTTCTGGATTGATTCCCGTGTGAATTCCCATTTTATGTAGCATATGAATCAGGTCATCCGTAGCCACATTTCCGCTCGCACCTGGTGCATATGGGCATCCTCCTAAACCTCCGAGCGAAGAGTCGAAAGTGTCCACACCATAATTCAGTGATTCAAGAACATTTGCGAGCGCCATTCCCCTTGTATCATGAAAATGGAGGGCAACGCGGCTTATATCATATCTTTTTACAGCCTGTTCAAGGAACAAGGCAACCTGTCTTGGAGATGCGACCCCAATGGTATCACCCAATGAGACCTCATCGATTCCATATTCAAAAAGTTGATCACAAACACGGAAAACCTGTTCGGACGAAACCTCCCCTTCATAAGGGCAGCCGAAAACGGTAGAAATATAGCCTCTAACCGTTTTCCCGCTTTTTGCTGCTGTCTCGATGACATCCTTCATTATTGGAAAGGTATCGGAAATTGATTTATTGATATTTTTAAGATTATGCGTTTCACTGGATGACATGAACACGGAAATTTCATCGATATTGGCTTCAAGGGCTGATTCCAGTCCCCTTTGATTGGGTACAAGGGCCGCATAAGTGATCCCAGGATTACGCTTTATTCCCTTAGCCACAAGGGCGGCATCACTCAATTGGGGAATCCACTTTGGATGTACGAAAGAAGTCACCTCTATATATGATAATCCTGTATCAGAGAGCTGATCGATCCAATCCATTTTGCTTTGTGCAGGTATCATGACCTTTTCATTTTGCAGCCCGTCGCGCGGACCCACTTCCTTAATTGTCACTTTTTCAGGCCAATTCATCTTACCCCTCCGTCCCTTTATTCAATGACGGCCAAAACGTCACCCTCATTTACGAAATCCCCCTCATTCACTTTAAGTTCTTTAATTGTGCCAGCCTCCTCTGCTGCAATGGGGATTTCCATTTTCATCGATTCCAAGATAATGATATCCTGTCCGTCGATTACACTTTGCCCCTCGTTCGCTACGATTTTCCAAACGCTTCCTGCCATGCTTGCCTTTAATTCTGCCATCTTATATTCCTCCTGATCATTATGTTTTAAAATACACGTTATACAGTCAATTTTTTAATATATTTCGCAATGAAATCCGTAGTCGTATCTCCTTGGGAAAAAGCTTCATGAGAAATTATTTCCATCAGCAAAGGAAGGTTTGTTTTAATTCCTTCTATTTTATAGCTTGCCAGCGCTTCTCTTAATCTCTCGATCGCTTTATCCCTCGAATCGCCGCTCACTACCAATTTTGCGATCATCGGATCATAAAAGTGGGATACGACGGAAGTTCCATGAACCGCCAATTCATGACGGATCCCCTCACCTTCCGGAAGTTCCATGCTGGTGATTCTCCCCGGTGCTGGATAAAAGGTTTTCGGATCTTCAGCATATATGCGCACTTCAATGGAGTGTCCATCCTGTTTAATCTCACTTTGAGTGAATTCCAATTTGTTGCCCGATGCAATATTAATTTGCTGTTCGACTAAATCCAGTCCCGTAATTTCTTCGGTGACAGGGTGCTCTACCTGAAGGCGTGTATTCATTTCCAGGAAATAAAAGTTTTTATCCGCATCAACTAAAAATTCGAGTGTGCCCGCATTGCTATAACCGATGGATTTTACCGCTTTCACTGCAGCCATTCCCATCCTGTTTCTTGTTTCTTCGTCAAGGAAAGAAGAGGGAGCCTCTTCCACGACCTTCTGGTGGCGCCTTTGAACGGAGCATTCCCTTTCCCATAAGTAAACAGCATTCCCAAAAGAATCCGCCAATACCTGAATTTCGATATGACGAGGCTTTTCAATCAATTTTTCTATGAACATATCTCCATTGCCAAAGAACAATTGGGCACGTTTTTGATTCCCTTCGAAGGCCTTGGTAAGTTCATCTTCATTAGCAACGGCCTGCATGCCTATTCCCCCGCCGCCTGCTGCTGCTTTTAACATGACTGGATAGCCAATCTTCTCGGCAACCGCTGCCGCTTCTGCACTATCAATTAACGGACGTGAAAATCCAGGCACCAATGGAAGTCCCGCTTGCTCCATTTTTTTCCGTGCCTCGACTTTATTGCCCATCTGCTGGATGATATCTGGTTTCGGACCAATGAATATCAAGCCGGCTTCTTCGCATGAACGTGCGAAATCTGCATTTTCACTAAGAAATCCGTATCCAGGATGAATGGCCTCCACTCCGGTTTTCTTAGCTATTTCCAAAATCTTATTGACGTTTAAATAGCTTTCCTGTACTCTCGGGCCACCCAATAAATATGCCTCATCCGCCAACCCCACAAATGGCGAATCCGAATCTGCTTCCGAATGGACGGCGACAGTAAGTATTCCCAACTTCCTGCATGTACGAATAATGCGTGATGCTATTTCTCCCCTGTTTGCGATAAGAATTTTTCGAATCATTCGATATCCTCCTTATTTAGTGCGTTCCGATAGTAGGTCAAGAGTTTGTTGCCGAAGCTTATACTTTTGGATTTTTCCGGATGCTGTCATTGGATAAGCATCGGTAAATTGAATGTAACGGGGAATTTTATGAAAAGATATTTCCCCTTTGCAATACTCTATCAATTCTTTCTCCGTAAGGTTTTCACCTGCTTTCAAAATGATCCATGCCACGACTTCTTCCCCGTACTTCTGATCTGGAACGCCGAGTACCTGGACATCGACAATTGCAGGATGTTGATAGAGGAATTCTTCAATCTCACGGGGATAAATATTTTCCCCTCCGCGGATGATCATATCTTTCAGCCGGCCTGTAATCTTGCAATAACCCCTTTCATCCATGACCGCCAAATCGCCCGTATGAAGCCAGCCTTCCCGGTCAATCGCCTGCTCAGTGGCTTCCGGGTTATTATAATATCCCTTCATTACATGGTATCCCCTTGAACAGAGTTCCCCTTGTTTGCCCCGCTGGACTTCTTCTCCGGTAGCTGGATCGACAATTTTCACTTCCACTTTCGGCAAAGCCCTTCCCACTGAAGAAACACGAAGTTCGATCGGATCGTCCGTTTTTGTCATTGTAATTCCTGGAGAAGATTCCGTTTGACCATAAGTAATCGTAATTTCCGAGATTCCCATCTTATTCACCACGCTTTTCATGACTTCAATCGGACATGTGGAGCCTGCCATGATACCAGTCCGCAACGAACGTAAATCATACTGGTCAAAGTCATCGAGATTAAGTTCAGCTATGAACATCGTCGGTACCCCATGAAGTCCCGTACATTTTTCGGCTTCAACGGTCTGAAGGACAACGCGTGGATTAAATTCCACGATGGGCACCATTGTTGCCCCTACAGAAACAGAGGCCATCGTCCCAAGTGAACAGCCGAAACAATGAAAAAACGGAACCGGGATGCAAAGCCGGTCAACTTCGGTAAGCATCATGCATTCCGCGACATTCAATCCGTTGTTGACCAAGTTTGAATGCGTCAACATCACTCCTTTTGGAAATCCTGTCGTCCCTGATGTATATTGCATATTAATCACATCATCGGGAGCCAATTCCTCCATCCTCATGTCCAGTGACTCCTCCGAAATGGATTCGCTTCCGCTAATGACATCATCCCACGAAAACGTTCCGGGATAACGCGCTTCACCTAAAACGATGATATTTTTCAATTTTGGCAGTTTCTCAGATTGTAATTTTCCTGGTTCTGAATTTTTCAATTCAGGTACGATTTCGTACAGCGTATCTATATATGAATGATCCTTATATTGTTCCATCAGGATGATCGTCGTCGAATCCGATTGCTTGAGGAGGTATTCCAGTTCACTTGTGCGGTAATTAGTATTGACCGTAACTAGCACCCCGCCCATTTTCGCGGTGGAAAATTGGGATATAAGCCATTCCGGTTTATTGGACGCCCAAATGGCGATATGCTCCCCTTTTTTAATATCTAGTAACATGAACCCCCTGGCCGCCTTTCGGCAAATCTTTTCAAATTCGCGGTAGGAATGGCGCAGGCCCAGTTCATGGTACACCACCGCTTCATTATCACCATATTGTTCAGCTGTCCTTTCAAGCAGTTTTCCGATAGTAACATCTAGCAAATCAGACATCAAACTCCTCCTATCAAATAAAAGTAAGAATGAACGCTTTTTGCTGTATAGATAACATCTGCTTTTCACCAAAATGAACCCAAGCATCATTGTTCATTTTACGTTCAGAAAGATTAACAGCCTAATTGTCTGGCAATAACGATTCTTTGAATTTCGGATGTGCCTTCACCAATCTCCAATAACTTAGCATCTCTTAAATAGCGTTCCACTTCATATTCACGCATGTAACCAGATCCGCCGTGTATTTGAATCGCTTGATTGCTGGCCCGGAACGCGGTCTCACTTGCAAAAAGCTTGGCGTATGCCGCTTCTTTTGCAAAAGGTTTTTTATTGTCCTTTAACCATGCAGCCTTATATACCATATTCCTCGCCAATTCAATTTCCATCGCCATGTCTGCAAGCTTGAATTGAATTGCCTGGAAATTTGATATGGATTTACCGAATTGAATGCGCTCTTTTGAAAAAGCTAAAGCTCTATCAAAGGCAGCCTGAGCGATACCTACAGCCAAAGCTGCAATTGAAATCCTTCCTCCATCCAGCGTGAATAAGAATTGTTTGAAGCCTTTGTCTGGATCTCCCAATAAATTTTTCTTTGGTACCCGAACATTATCCAGAATGATTTCACAAGTATTGGAAGCCCGAACTCCCATTTTTTCATAATTGCTATTGATCGTAAGCCCTTGGGTATCGGTTGGCATGATGAATGCCGAGATGATATTCTTGCCCTTGGAATCTTTGCCCGATACAGCAGTGACGGTAACGGTTCTTGAATAGCTGGCATTTGTTATCCATGTTTTCTCGCCATTAATCACATATTCATCACCTTCCAACACGGCAGTGGTTCTCGTACCGCCAGCATCGGAACCCGCATTAGGCTCTGTTAACCCGAAAGCTGCCAGAGTTTCACCGGTCGTGATAGGGACCAGATATTTTTGCTTCTGTTCTTCGGTTCCAAAATAGTAAATTGGACTTGCTCCGAGCGAAACGGCAGCTGCATAACTTAAGCCGGTTCCCCCGCACGCCTTGCCAACCTCTTCAACTGCAATGGCATACGAAATCGTATCTCCGCCTGAACCGCCATATTCTTCAGGAAACGGAATTCCAAGTAACCCGAGTTTCCCCATTTTTTTGAATACATCCTCCGCAAACATGGACTTTGCATCCAACTCTATTGCAATGGGTTTAATTTCCTTTTCGGCAAATTCCCTAACCATTTCCTTAATCATCTGCTGCTCTTTTGTAAGTGAAAAATCCATATGTTCATTCCCCTTTCTATTGAGACCGACTAGTTGGTCTGTGCAAATCAAGTTTATTGTTTAATCCACAAGAAATTGGTTCTTCAGTAAAAATGGCTGGGTGATTTCCGCTTCTTTTTGTCTATCTGTCAATAGGGCATTCAGAATTAAATCCACGTAAATATCGCCGATTTCATCGATTGTTTTTCCACCGTCCCTTTTGTACCATTTATAGGACCAGTTCACCATCCCCAGAATTGACATTCCGGTAATTTCCACCGGCAATTCGCTGCGGAATACTCCCTTGTCAACGCCTTCTTTGATGACGGAAAAAATGATTTCTTTATACATTTGACGCTTTTTTTTGATTGCTTCAACATAAGGTGGTTTTAAGTAAATGCTTTCTTGATAGAAAACTGAGATGTGTGGTTTATAGAGGTCAAAAACTTTAACGAATGATTGAATGATCTTTTGCATTTTTTCTGTTGGATGGGTACTTTCTGAAATGGCTTCCTGTGCTTTTATTAATACATATGAAATAAAGTAATCATGGATGACAAATAAGAGTTCATCTTTGGAAGAGAAATGGTGATAAAAACCACCCTTACTAGTTCCGCATGCCTTAACGATTTCGTTAACGGAGACACCATGAAAACCATGCTGATCGAAGAGCGTCAACGATGTTTCAATTATTTTTTCTTTTAACTCCGTAAGACTGCACCCCCCTTTGTATCCGCTTACATTTAACAACATAAAGAGTGTGGTTATGTAGTTAACTGGATTTATTTAAATTTTACCAAATATTTAAAAATTGTCAATTTTTAATTATAAACAAAAAAACAGCCCTCAAAACCAAGAGCTGTCAACCTAGTTTATTTAACTAAGTTATGCCTGAACTATGATATATTCGATGCTGTACCATATTGTCATCACTATTTATTTCTTCCCTTGGCCGGTTTAACCTGGGCTTTTACAAGCTGCCATCCATTGTTATACTTCCATACTGATTTGATCTCCAATATCGAATCACGTTCATCGGGCCCTTTTACATTTTGGACTCCCATAAGCGCTTTTCCTTTACCAAAAACGGTTTTGAGGTCCAGTGAAGAGTATGGATCAACCAAAAGCTCTGTCGGTTCATTTAGTTTTCCATTTCGATAAATGCCCAATTCATCATATGCTTGTTTTCTGGAACTGACATCTATCACCACAGGCTTTTGACCTTCAATAATGATTTCCGCTTTGTATCCGTCAAGAAATTGCGCCATTACTGGAACGGATGGAGGGACTTCCAGTTCCTTCACTTTTCCATCCTTGAACGTATAGGCGTAACTGGTTATCAACCGCTCTCTACCTTCCATCAAAACCGTGACCAATACATCCTGGACTCCATCATTATTCAAATCGGCAACCTTGAGATCTGGAGTATACCCAGCTCCGAGCGGGACGCTGATTGTACGGCGATTGCTTTCCACATTCAACTCAATTTTCTTCAGAAACTTGCTTCCTTCCTCATATGGCAGTCCCTGAACCTGGATGATGTCTATTTTCTGGTCACCCGTTACATCTCTTTTTGTTGATATATATGTGCCATCTACCTGAAAATTTTTATCATGCGCTTCAACCGCTTGGTAGCTCAAAAATAGTGAGATGACTAAAACCGCATATTTTAGCAGATCTAACTTTTTCATAGTGATAACCTCTCTTTTCCAAGATGAACTAATTTGACATTTGTCGCCGTTTGAACTTTCGACGCTGATCTTTCATGAAGATGGACCAGAAATAATAGAACCCTGGCACTAATATCGCAAAACCCACGATATATGTGGCAAATACGGCCCGGAATGAGGTCGGGTCGGTAAATCCTGAAAGAATCGTGACATTTGGATATATGATATAAGGTAAATGTGCGATACCATAAACATAACTGCCGATTAAATACTGTATGATAATCGCTATTACAGCGAGGCGAGGCATCCCTTTAACCTCCTGCTTAGAAAAATAGGGTAAGTACAGTGCTATCCCGCTAATGATGAAAAAAACGAGCGAGACGAATAACAATGCAGAGTTTTTCATCATTCCTTCGTAGATCCAATTCGCTTCGTTTTTTAACGTGAGCATAACCAACAGGGCCATGACTAACATAAGCGGTCCCGTTATCATCGCATCCCTGCGATATATTTTGTATGCTTTCATTTCATCAGCCTGTTTTGAGTAATCAGACAGGAGCAAAGATGATAAAAAAAGCGTGCTCATAATTCCAAACCCCACAAATGCATACTCATTCGGACTCGTGAAAAGTTTAGATAGATTCAATTCTTCATTTCCTCTCACGCCTTCGACAAATCCAAGGTGGGTGATTGGCAATACACTGATTAATAGCCCGGGTATGATCAATCCCGTCAATCCTGAGATATACGTTAATGCATTCTCATATTTGTCTACGCTATGCGAGAACACCAAGAAAGCACTCCTAATACATAATAGGACCAATATCAGACTCGCGGGAACGATCAAGGCTACCCCAATTGGGAAAACTGCACCTGGAAATAAACTGTAAATCGCAATAACAAGACCAACCACAAAAGTATTAGTCACTTCCCAAGTTGGTGATAAATAGCTATTTGCTATCTTCGTAGCATTCGTTTCTTCCTTTTTAATGTAAGTCATTGCCCAGAAGCCAGCGCCAAAATCCATAGAGGCCATGATGGCATAAAGAAAAATAAAACCCCAGACCAGTGTTATTGCAAGAAGAGCATCACTCATACGCCTTCCCCCCTTTTATGAATTCGAATCGAAAAGCCTTACATCTTTCTGTTCGGCCTTATAAATATCATCCATCACGGAATGACGTTTGAAATAATACAGAAGTGTAAACACGACTGAAACGCATAAAATGATATAAACAATAATGAACATCGTGAATAAAAATCCAAGGTTTTCGTAAGAAGTTACTGAATCCTCCGTAGTCAGCATCCTGTATATCGTCCATGGCTGTCTGCCTGTACAGGCAAAAATCCAGCCGCATTCAATCGAAATCACCGAAAGCGGTCCAGCAGCAACAAACAGCCAGAGAATCCATTTTGGATAAGTCTCCTTTTTCAGCCATTTATTCCATACCAATGCAAACAGTGCTAACGCGATTAACCCTGAACCAATGACGACCATGGCGTTGAATAGGATATGGACATAAAGCGGCGGCCAATACTCTTCCGGAAAATCGTTTAAACCGGTCACGACCGTATCGAAGCTATTTCCAGATAGAAAGCTTAATAACCATGGGAATTCAATTCCATATTTCACTTCCTGGGCTTCCCTATCGGTATAACCGAACAAGGTGAGTCCGGCATGGTCCTTTGTTTCAAACAACCCTTCTGCCGCCGCCAATTTTTCCGGCTGTTCCTTATATAAATGCTGTGTAGTCGCATGACCGTTCAATGCCGTCAAAAAAGAAAAAACCAATCCCAATACAATACTGAGCCTCAGTGCTTTTTGGTGAAAATTAAATTCAGCTGTGCCATATTTATTTTTCAGCATCTTATAGGCAGCAACGGCCGCTACGACAAAAGCGCCTGTAGTATAAGCAGTCAGGGCCGTATGTCCTGCCGTCACCAAGAAACTTGGGTTGAAAAATGCCGCCCAAGGATCGACATCGACGATTTCCCCATTTTCAAACCGGAACCCAGCCGGTGTCCCCTCAAAAGCATGGACATTCGAAATCAAAACAGCAGAAGCCATTGCTCCGAATGCAACAAAGAATAAACTCACGATTCGGGCCCATGGCTTGATTTTTTCAGCAGCATACACATAGATTGACATGAACAGCGCTTCAACCATGAATGCATAAATCTCTATCTGGAATGGAAGCGCCATGACACGTCCAATCACTTCCATGAAACCAGGCCATAATAGTGACAGCTGCACACCGGCAATCGTACCAGTCGGAATCCCGACCCCAAGTAAAACCCCTAATGTTTTGGTCCAGCGTTTAGCCATGACAACATACTGTAAATCCTTTGTCCTTTGATACATCAATTCCGCGGCCAACATCATCATCGGCAACCCGACCCCAATCGTTGCAAATATGATATGTACAGCCATATTCGTCCCAAACATCGCGCGGGCCATTTGTATATGATCCATACTGTCTTCCTTTCTAACCTTTGTCTCTTGGTAGTATCTCCTCTGTAAAGGAAAATATTTAATAATATTCCACAAACTAAGTTTTCATAGGTGGTATTGAATGACAGTATTTTAACTTAATGATGCTTTTGGTTGATTGTTTATCGAATATTCTATCGAGGTTATTTTTGGGATATATTTATATCGGTTGATCGCTTCTTAACTTCGCTTAGATTGCATGTACGGACCTCAATTTTATTAAAACTGTGCAAATAATCGCCCTTTCGTTCGTCACATCACAACAAAGAGAGTAGATTTCACATAGTAGCCCCCGTCCAAACCTTCTGGCTTGCCAGAACCACCAGCGATAACTTTCACATCTTCCTCAATACCTTTGTTGATGAGTTCTTGAATCTTGTTCCACTGTGGTTTGTTGGTACTGGGCCTAAATAATTTTGCAACATCCATGCATTTTTGAGGGTTAAAAGTTATAGAATCCGGCCTTTCAATACCAGAAAGTAGTTGACGATACTTCTCTGAAATACCCTCCATTAGCAGCATCTACATGCAACCACCATAATTCTTTGCTGTTCTACAATGGATAAGATTGGGTCAATACTACCCGTTAAAGTTGTTCCAACCGTTACCACAACTGCAATGGCTTTCTTTCCGTCTTCAACAATTTATTAATCTTTTTCTCTAATTCCGAAATATCCATCTGTGAATAAACCATCACCATTGACAACACTAAGAGTGGAATCAAAGATTGCCACGAATTATTCACAACCCTCTAAATAACATTTATTTTTATAATTTTCTGCACATAAAAAATACACACATACCCTACAATATAGTAGTCTATGTGTGTATTGCGGCCGGCATTGACTTTTGCCCAATTTCAGGAATGATTTTCCTATATATCAGATTAAAAGCACGGGTACTAGCCTATATATATTTATTTTCAATCCATAGAAAAATCTTCGACATAAAAAGAACAATACAATACAAAAAAATCAGTTTTTTTGCAAAAGTCGCTCAATGTTTCTAGCGAGTAGATATTGCCCCATAATGATAGACTTCTATAATAAAAAAACTCTACCAGGTCGTAAGCCTTTTTAAACATATGTTCAATAAATAGTACTTTTTTGTGCTTTTGAAGAAAACTTTTGAAAAGAATTGACTATTATTTCGTAATTTTTGTGCCATTTCTTCTGTCCAATAATAGCCTGATTGTTTTACACCCATTAAAAGTATGAACCGTGATTCCACCACATGTTCGGGGGGATCAAAAACAACACCGCATTTTCCTCCACCCAAAGGATTAAAAACCCCACATTAAACTCATCCACATGAATAAAGCAGTTCCTTCTAGATGTAAACGAACTCCACCCTTTTGTACGTCCAACTGCATCATTATGTTGAGAACGATAGCCTGTGAAAACTTTTACTGAACCATCACCCATTCAAACATTCGTACAGGAAGGATTCGAAGAGGTTCTTTCAGTAACTCGTACATTTCGATGTAATAATCCTAACTTTTGAATTACTTTTTTATAATAGACAGGGTTGACCTTAGTAAATCTAATACTTCACTTTGCTTATTGTCCGGCTTTTCAGCTTGATCGATTTTGATAAGGATTGCCTCTTACCTTTTTGCACCTCGTAGGTTATAGGTTTTATCTTCTATATGAAAGTTAAGGATAATCTACATTTAAAAACATAGCCACATCTTTACTTTTTTGTTTTCTCTGTTTCCGCATCCTTGCTCTATCTAATGCCGTTTCATGTAATTTTTTTTCTTCTTCTGTCTCCGGAATAACATTTGGAACACGTGTTGGACGTTTATGTTCATCAAGTGCAACAAATGTTAAGAGCGCAGTCGCTGCAATTCTACGTACACTGCTTTTTAAATCTTCAGCAATAATTTTTACAAATACCTCCATTGAAGATGTGCCTGTCCATGCCACATAAGATATAAAACAAACTGAATCCGTTGTACGAATGGGATGTAAAAAGTCAACTGAATCTGTAGAAGCAGTTACACATTCACTTCGACTATGACGTGCTGCAGAAATCGATGCCACTTGATCGACGTCACTCATTAATCGGCCGCCAAATAATGTATTATGATTGTTCACATCATTTGGAAATATACGACTCGTTCTTATCACCCTTGATTCTTTGCAATATTTTGCTTCCATAAACCCGTCCTCCTAAAACATGGGACCTGAAATCACCTATGTAAAATTTTAGTATATGGTAATATTATGATACAAATTTGAGCTTTTTATCCTTTTAACACTATCGGCCTACACGGCCTAGTGTTCGAGAATGCGCAGCTTGATTTAAAATATCATTCACCATCTGCTGTTGCTCAAGTTCTTTGTGTAGCTTTAAATGCTCCTCCTGTTCGAGTGAACTGTTGTCTTTCTCTTGGAAGGAACCAGACTTTTCATATTGGTGAATCCACCGTTCAAGGGAGGACGGGTTCAGATCATACTCTTCACCGAGCGCTTTCTTTGATTTCCAGTTCCGTTGAAACTGCACCATTAACAATGAAAGCGACTTATTTATCAACAACGTAAATCTTGCTTCTTATATCCTACATTATCAAATGTTTGCGTAATTCTCTCAAGATATCTAAAGTGATTTGGCAATGTGCATGATCTTCCATATCGATTCTGGCAAAATTGTTGTATTTTTTTGTTGTCTCAAGAATTCGACACATATTTTGAACACAAAAATTCCGATCAATGTCCAAACCAAGTTGGGTCATTTTTACAGATAAATTACTATTTACTCCTACACTCCCCATAGCTTCTAACGTTCTTACGTTATATTCCGTTGCCTCTATCGCCTCTATATTTATCCCATCGTTCAAAAAGACTGAACACTTCTTCTCTAACTTTCTAAATTAATTTCGACTCCATCATAAATAGTAGTCTTAAGATAGCTAACTGCCAAAAAAAGCATCATCTTTTAACCACAAATCAGCAGCTTTTTCATCTCCTGCACTATTAAATTATCTAAAAATTGAGTATTCCACATAAAGGATAAACCTAGTGGAATATGATAGCAATAATCAATCATGACAAATAATTGAAGATCCTTCATAAATGGTGACCCAATTGGAATAAGATAGCGTAAATCACAATATAAAAAGTGTAACAAGAGAGGAGAAAAACACTTTGTCCTTTATCAAAGATCCGCTATCACCCGATCAAATGCTCGCTGTGATCAGAAATGGCCTTGGAACTTCCCAAATCCCCAAAAAAATCATTATCATTGGTGCCGGCATGTCTGGGTTGGTTGCAGCATCCCTTTTAAAACAAGCGGGACACGATGTAACGATATTGGAAGCATCCGGGAGGGTCGGTGGGCGTGTTTTTACCATTCGGGAGCCATTTTCAAATGGTTCCTACCTTGAAGCCGGTGCCATGCGCATCCCGAATTATCATTACTTAGTTGCTGAATACATCAAGAAGTATGGTTTACGAGTCAACACTTTTGTGAATGCGACTCCTAATGATCCCATTTATGCCAATGGAATCAAGACGACCGCTGCTATATATCAACGGAACCCGGATATACTGAGGTACCCTGTTGCTCCCCATGAAAGAGGCAAAACAGCTGAAGAATTACTCAACATGGCGATTAAGCCTGTGACTGACTTCATCATTCAAAACCCACGTAGAAATTGGGAAATAGTCATTAAAGAATTTGATAAATACTCCATGAGCTTCTTTTTGCAGTACAATCCTGTAGGGGTGAGTCTATCCACCGGGGCGATTGAAAGCATCAAAGTCCTAATGGGTTTAGAAGGATTCCCTGAACTTTCTTTTCCGGCCATTCTTCGGGAGCTTATGCCGCTCTTTAATCCGGACATAAAGTTTTTTGCAATCGAAGGAGGAAACGACCGGCTTCCTTATGCTTTTCTACCGGAATTGAAGGATAATCTAAACTTCAGATATGAAGTGACAAAGATCGTTCAACATGATAATCAAGTAACCATCCATTCCAAACATACTCAAAGCAAAAGACCCTTAACGGTCACCGGTGACCTTGCCATCGTGACTATCCCTCTTCAATTGCTGCAATTTATAGATATTGAACCCCGGAATTCCTTTTCCCATAATAAGTGGAAGGCAATAAGGGAACTCCATTATGCTGCGTCCACAAAAATTGGACTTCAGTTCACACATAGGTTTTGGGAAAAGGAAGGAATCTTCGGCGGTAAATTGACGACCGATTTACCCATTAGATTTTCTTATTACCCCAGCCAAACGAGCAACCAGAGTGAATCCGGTCTCATCTTAGCAAGTTATACATGGGAAGATGACGCCACTTTATGGGATATTCTCCCTGAAAATGATCGTATACAACAATCATTGAAAAACTTGGCAGTGGTCCATGGAACACAAGTATACGACCATTTTTTATCAGGAGCTTCTTA
Source organism: Peribacillus simplex NBRC 15720 = DSM 1321 (assembly GCF_002243645.1). Classification (NCBI taxonomy): domain Bacteria; kingdom Bacillati; phylum Bacillota; class Bacilli; order Caryophanales; family Bacillaceae; genus Peribacillus; species Peribacillus simplex. The sequence continues at coordinate 5,612,936 of NZ_CP017704.1, forward strand.
TAGCTGGACACTGAATCAGTATGCCTTCGGCGCTTTCTCCATGTTTAAACCTGGTCAGGAAACGGACTTGTTTCCATACATCCCAACCCCTGAAGGAAGGGTCCACTTCGCTGGTGAGCATACATCAACCGTACCAGCATGGATTGAAGGTGCCATTCAGTCCGGTATCAGGGTTGCACATGAAGTGACGAATCTGCCTAGAACATTGAGTGAGCCTTTTTAAATGAATGGACCTTTTCTTTGGCTAATAAGTAATCAATAACTAAAGTGCTTTGACAAAAAAACCTTCCCATTCGGAAGGTCTTTCTTCTTATGCCCATTCACTTTATCCCTCCTTTTGAACCGAAGTCTATGACCCTTAAATCCACATCATAATTAATATCGGCTTTACTGAAAACTTCGTCCCATTTCTGCTTATTTTTCTCCCAAAACTTTGGATGTTGATTTTCCACATAACGATAAAATCCTGCTACTCCTGTTTTATATTCATGCTGTAATTTGTATACGATTTTCTTGACATCCTTTTTAACTTCAGCCTCGGCAATACGCTCAATCTCTTTTAAATAGGCTTCTTCAAATGAATTTTCCTTACCATACCAATCTTCCGAAAGTCTAACTGTGTAACCGACCTTAACATTTATCGTCAAATGATCCCCGTTCAATTCCGTCGTGACTTTCCTCCTTGTCCTTTTGATCACTTCAACACTTAAAGGCTTGCCGTGTTGGACCGCTTCGATTATCCCGCCTTTCACCTTTCCGTTCAACCAATTTAAAGCAGCTATATCCTCCTCATTCATGACCCCGACCAACTTTGAATTGTTGATCACCCCTGCACCCTCCAATATTAATTTCCCACCCCTTATATCAACGGCCTGAATGGCAAAGCTTCCATCTGATTGCAAACTTGAGGAAGCTTTGCCCATTGTTAAAGGCGGAAGGATTTTATTCGTTCGCTCCACATTATCTTTCAATTCATAAATTACATTCGAAGGGATCTCCCCATCGTCGGCTAGTCCCAAAATTTCTTTTGTCGGTCTCTTTGTTAAATAAACAAGACAACTTCTTCTTGTATTGTTATCTCGTATGGACTGATTAATGATAGCTTCCATAGGTACTTTCTTTAATACATCTTCATTAATGATCAGGATACGCTGATGATTGGTTAAAACCGTATTGGTTATGAGCAAAGAATCCCTTATTGCTTCATGTAACGTTTTGGCACTGACGGTAACATTCTTATATTTTAATTGAGCTTGATTCTCCTGAATACTACTTCCTGGAGGTACCAGAATTTGCTGTGTTAACTTAATTTCGTCTTTCTTTTTACTATTATCGATTCCCATTCCGACCACAAGGGATAATTCTTCAATATTTCGACTGTCCCAACAGCCTGTAAGCAAAGGAATAAGCAAGATTAACCATAATCTTTTCATCCGCTTCTTCTACTCCTTTTCACTTGAACGATTGCGAATGTAATAATTGGCAAGCCAATCAATATAAAGGGAAATACATAGCCCAGCAAATCGCTCATTTTAAAAATCTCGATTGTATTTTTAGGGATTTTGGCGAGAAAAAAAATGATTGGAACCAAAACAATAAGGTTCGTTGAATATGAATTGTTGAAAATTTTCGTCAGTCCTTCTGCTGCGAAGTAATAGTAAATTGCATGTGTACAAAAGAACTGAAGAATCCAGGTGATTAAGAGAAACAGCTCTAAACGCTCTATAAATATCCCTTTTACTTCATACGATTGAATAAAAGAAATGGTTGGCCATGTAACAGCTTTGACTTCATGAACAGTCAGTGTAGCGACTACCAGAACATATGTAATCACATATAATATCATCGGTATGAAAAAACCGATTAAAACGCCACTTTTTATCTTGTTTTGATTTTTAACGACGCCAAACAAAAAGATGAAAAGTTCAATTCCAAAAAAAGACAAAGTCCCGGAGCCCATTCCTTTCATCACAGGGAGAAACCCTTTTCCAAGAACAGGCTGCAGGTTTTTTATATCGACTACTTTAATACTGAACATATAAATGAACAAAACGATGACAATTGTCAGAGGAAGAAAGAAGACGCACACCTTTGCAATGGCTTTAATTTTGCCTGTCAATAGATGGACACTCGCTAAAATCAATGTGAGCAACAATATTTCAACCGGCGTATCCTCCAACAAATAAAATCGGACCATTTCACTCATGGCAAGCACTTCAAAGCTGGCCACTCCTATAAAGTAAAACACCACGATCAATCCAATAATTTTGGAGAGCCACTTTCCATATGCCTCCTCCATGTATGTGAAATAGCTTATAACTTTATGTTTTTTTAACATTACAACCAATAGGCATATTAAAAGGGCAATAATGAACCCATTTAGAATCAAGACGATCCATCCATCGGATGAATTAACTTTTTCCGTTATCGTCCTTGGAAGCGTAAGCATCCCAACTCCTAACATGGCGCATGAAATGATCGAGGCCAATTCCCCGCTAAGAATTTTGCCGTCTGCTTGGCTCAAGAAAGTTCCCCCCCTTTTTTCCGCTTCGGTAACCGGAGAAACGCGTCCTTCCAAGTCTTTTTACCGATAAAATCCGTTGGTTGAAAATAAGGTTCTTGAAAGCTAGTCAATTTCGACAAATGGCTGATAACGATGATAAAGAATAAAGTGGTTCCATATAGACCTAGAACGGCGGAAAAAATCATCGCCCCGAACCTTAATGCCCTGAATGCCAGTCCAAAGCTATATTGTGGTACCGTAAAAGAGGTAATCGTCGTAATCGCTACGATTATGACCATGAGGGAACTCACAATATTCGCTTGAACGGCTGCTTGTCCAATAATGACACCACCAACCAATCCAACCGTTTGCCCAATGGGCGCTGGGAGCCGAATTCCTGCTTCACGAAGCAGTTCAATCGTCAATTCCATGATGATCGCTTCAACAAAAGGCGGAAATGGTACGTTCTCCCTTGTACCAGCGATGGTCATCGCTAGTTCCGTCGGCAGCAATCCAGGGTTGAACGAAACCAAGGAGATATAAATTCCTGAAAGAAAAACGGTAATAAATAAAGAAAAGTAACGAAGGACACGTAGAAAAGAACCCGCGACCCACCTTTCATAATAATCATCAGGTGACTGCAGCAGCATCGTGATCGTCGTAGGTGCCATCAACGCAAATGGAGAGCCGTCAACCATGATGACCACCCTTCCCTCCTGCAGTGCCGCCAATACTTTATCCGGACGCTCGGTATTCTGGATCTGTGGGAAAGGGCTAAACGAAGTATCTTCAATTAATTCTTCAAGCATCCCCGAGTCTTGGAGATCGGTAGCTTTTACTCCATTTATCCGATTATTCACTTCTTTTAACAAAGAATCGCTTGCTTTTCCTTCATAATAGATTAATGCAACTTCCCGTTTTTCAAGCGTCCCTAACTTCTGTTGTTTGACGATTAGGTTGGGATGGTTTGAATATTGTCTAATTAATCCGATATTTTCCTGGAGACTTTCGATAAACCCAAGCTTCGGTCCACGGACAACCCTCTCTGTCGAAGGTTCACTCAGTGTACGAATTTTCTCCTTTTCCAGATTCAAAACATAACCATTTGCCATTCCATCTATAAATAAAAGTGTTTTTCCGTCAAAAATATGCTCTATGACTTTTTCATATGTTTCAACATCTTGTTCCCTGACTGCACAGATTTTGGAAATGACCAGCTTCTCGATGGAAACCGGGTGCCTTGATTCGACCTGCGTAGCGGATAAATCTAGGACTATATCATTGAATGCTGGATAATTCATTGTTCCATTGACAAATACAAATAACCCTGAAACTTCATAACCGGGAATGAATATCTTTTTAAAAACTACATCATCCTGCATATCCAATTCAGATTTCAATTTTTCCTGCTTTTGATCCAATCTTATATGCAAGGGTTTACTTTCCATGGTGAACTCCTTTGGTTAAATGCGTTTTATTGTATCAGTTTCCTCTATTTTCAATTTTTTTATTCGAACAGGAAATGGTGACAGCTTTTAGACCAAGAATCCTTATAATGAATCCCCCTTTCCGAAACGAGCATCCTAAACAATCCAAAATGGTTAATATGTAATTAAATTGCAAATGCTAGGATAACAAGCTTTAGTTTAGAGGTGACAGCATTGTTTAACCGCGGAAAGTTCAAAAAAAAACCCAATCAACCAAACGATAAAAATGATGAATTAAATAAAGTTTCGGATGTAAGGGATCTATTCAATACCCTTTCTTCATCCAATGATTTCATAAATCATCAAGGAACGTATAATGGTGTAGGCTATTGGGTATCTTTTTATCGCTCTTTAATTGATGCACAGGAACTTCATAATAGTGTTCTTTCTGTCATACCAACTCTGGAAGCGATAAATTTGGAGCAAATTAAAGAAAACGTTCCAATAGCAAATACAATTATCACCAATACCAAGGTTGTAATCGAAGAAAGGATCATGAGAGGCGAAATTGCCATTCGTTTAGATGCGAATCTTGATGAATGCCTATTAATCAATGTTGCGGCACAACAAGGAAGGCAAGTTGATAAACCTGAACTTGAATTTGGAATCATAAGTGCTCAAGAAGCTTTTGTTGAGGATATTGATATCAACCTGAATCTAGTCAGAAAAAGGCTGCCTATCCCTGGATTGCAAGTAAGTGAACTGACTGTGGGGTCCTTGTCTAAAACCAAAGTGGCGGTTATATCTATAAAAGGAATCGTTGATCAGGAAAATGTCGATAATGTTATCCAAAGGATCAATGACATAGAGTTTGATGAAATATTGGATGGGTCCTATCTCGCGCAAATGCTTTATGATGATTCAAATACCTTATTTCCCCTTTTTCTAAATACCGAAAGGCCTGATCGCATCGCAAGTGCATTGGCTGAAGGTAAAGTAGCTATGTTAATCGATAGGTCTTCCTCTGCACTTATTACACCAACCATTTTGCTGGAATACTTTATTACCATGGAAGATTATAATATGCCATGGATTCCGGCATCTGCTTTCCGTTTATTAAGGATATTCGCGGTCGCTTTTTCGATATTTGCCACTCCTCTTTATGTAGCGGTGCTGACCTATCATTATGAACTGATTCCTAAAGATCTTTTGGAAACGATCGTCACTTCAAGGAACTTGATACCTTTTCAGCCTTTGATCGAAGCATTATTCTTGGAGATCTCCATTGAGTTATTACGTGAAGCGGCTGCCAGGCTGCCAACGAAGGTAGGCCAGACATTAGGTATCGTCGGCGGTATCGTTATCGGTCAAGCTGCCGTTGTAGCAGGTTTGACCAGTAATATCTTATTGATCATCGTTGCCCTCTCAGCACTGGCATCTTTTGTTACGCCTATTTATAAAATGGGTAATGCCATTAGGGTACTGCGGTTCCCCTTTTTAGTGGGGGCCCAAATTTGGGGGTTGCTGGGCATTACGATAGCGGCCGTGTTTTTGATGACCCACCTTATCAAATTAACGTCAATGGGACACCCGTACCTAGAACCGATATACCCATTTCGTATGCAAGATTGGAAAGATAGCTTTGTCCGGCTTCCTTTTAATTTTTTTAAATCCAGACCTGTAAATTTACGTCCTGATGATATATCCAGGCAGCCACAGCCAAAAAAAGCAAGAATCAAAAAAAATGATTTTAATGAATGATTAAAATGAGGGTCCTGTATGAACCAAGCTGGAGTTAATGAAAAGTATAAGGTATCCCCGTTCTATGTGTTTTTTTTAGTGCATTCCATGCAAACGGGAATAGGCGTTTTAAGTTTTCAAAGAGTTTTAGCGAAGACAACGGGAACAGATGGCTGGATTTCGATACTACTAGCCGGCCTGATCGTTCATATAATGATTTGGGTCATATATAAAATCTTCAGTATCGTCCCTGGTGACATCATTTCGGCCAATAATCATGCATTCGGAAAATGGATCGGGAATTTCTTCAGTCTATTATTCATTCTTTACTTTTTGATCATAGGGATGACTATCATGATTAGCTATATAAATGTCATACATGTATGGATGTTTGAAGAGGTAGGTTCCTGGGCGTTTACCTTGGTTTTCCTGATCCTGATTTATTATATAAATACGGGAGGGTTCCGTACAATTACGGGTATTACCTTTTTAAGCTCCATTTTGACTTACTGGCTTTTATTTGTCCTATTTTATGCCATGAAATACTCTGAATTCACCAATTTGCTCCCTGTTTTCCACCACACTCTATTGGATATATTGAAAGGAACAAGAAGTACTTCATTAACAATGCTTGGTTTTGAAATGATCGTGATGTTTTATCCGTTCATCAAAGATGCTAAAACTTCACAAAAATATGCTCATGGAGGGGCCTTAACAACAACCTTAATAACCGTATTCGTTTATTTAGTTTCAATTGTTTTTTATTCACAAAAACAGTTGGAACTGACTATATGGCCGACACTGACATTGACCAGTATTGTCGAATTGCCCTTTATTCAACGATTTGAATATATAGACGTTTCTTGGTGGGCCATCGTCATCATTCCCAACATGACCATTTCCTTGTGGGCTGCAAGCCGAGGTTTCAAGCGTTTATTCAATGTTCAGCAAAAGTATCCATTATGGGGAATGTCCATTATAATCCTGCTTACGAATATTTTTGTTTTTGATGTCGATTCACTATATATATTGCATAAAATCATCAATCCCTACGGCGCACTCTTTGTTGCTTTATACTTGCCTCTTCTTTTGGTCGTCATTTATATAAAGAAAATGAGGAAACGTTTATGAGAAAATTATTTCTTGTTATATTGGCTTTTCCCCTCCTTTGCAGCTGTGCCGAGCCAAGGGTGGTTGACGAAGTCAATATGTCCCAAGCCATTGGCTACGATATACTTAAGAATGATAATGTCGAAGGAATGTTCGTCATCCCTATCTTCCAACAGGACAAGATGGGTAAATATCAAATTTTAAGTGGAACATCGACGACAACGAGTGATGTCCAGGCTGTCGTTTCCAAAAAAGCGGATAAGCCGGTAATGCTAGGACAGACTCGCATCGTTTTATTTAGCGAGAAAATGGTTCATGAAATCGGAATAACAGAACTGACCGATTATCTCTACCGTGAGCCGCAACTTGGAAACAGAGTCATTTTGGCTGTCGTTGAAGGAAAGGTCAAGGATGTAATAAATACGAAAGCACCAAATACGAATGTGAATATTGGAATCTTTTTATCGGATTTGATTAATCAACAGAATGAAACAGGGAACGGACCGGATACTAACCTCCATCTTTTTTTAGGAAACGCTCTAGAAACTGGCGGCGATTCGTATCTTCCTTTAATTAAATTAATTAATAATGAAGTTGCGGTATCTGGAGTCGCCCTATTTCATGAAGATAAGATGGTCACGAAAGTTCGAACGGGTGATATGTTCATTTTTAAGACATTAGTTCAACATCATAGGCGGGGAGTATACAAATTCAAATTAAAAGACAAGAAGAGAAGCGATATCGTAGTGGAAAGTATCCGAAGCGGTTCAAGTTATGAAGTATCCGAATCAGAGAGTAGTCCCTCGATCACGATTAAGATCAAAATTAAAGGACAGATCAAGGAATCCATGCGAAGTGACAACCTTACCAATAGAAAGATGATAAAAAAAATTGAAAAGGATATGGAAGATGATTTAACCAGGCACGCAAACCGTCTTATTAAAGATTTTCAGAAAAAATCCCTTGACCCGATTGGCTTAAAGGAAAAATATCACGCCAAAAATAAAAAATTGACCTATGAACATTGGAAAAAGATTTATCCGAAGATGGACATTAATATAGAAACTACAGTTAACATCATCCAAACCGGGGTCTCTGAATAATTTAATAATAGGAATACTCCTTACATGCTGTCTGTAAGTAACCATACCACTAAACATATCTCTGAAATAGTAAACATAGGTTCCCTTTTTATCTGACATTTTCAGGAAAACACGCCTGTCCCAGGCTGTCGAGAAACCCTCGGCAGCCTTTAATAATTTCAATTCACTTCGATAAACCACCGCGATAATATAGTATTTTTCACGTATTATTATAAGGTTAGTGATCCTAATATTTAATACATTTGACAACTCACAAAACGAATTGGAATTTGTTTTAATTAATGACCTTTTCCCTCACAACCATCTTCACCGAAAAGAGGATCTGGAAGGCCCTAATTAGGATCACTTAATCAGTGGTTACTTATCTGGAATCCGTCCGAAAAGCAACTGGGACGAGAGATTCAAGTAATCCAAATACAAAAATCACCACTTAATATCGGTGCTTTCGCTCTCGGTTTGTAAAGTGTCAGGTGAAAACCAATCTTTGGATTCATTGGACACCGGAGGTTCGCTCCTGTGAAAGGACATCGGAGCTTGTATGTTTCTACCTTTTCGAACTAATCGTTCGCGCACTTTAAATGAAGGCGGATGTGCTGAATATTCTTCAGCTGATCGTAAAAACTACTCCCATATATTAAATATGCTACAAGATAGATTTCATCTTGCTGGTGAACATCTCAGTTATTTAACCGGATGATGGCAGGTGATTTTGAATCAGCCAGAAAGTATAAAAGAAGGTAGGGTCACTTCTTAAGAAAAAGAGTTATTAACCTATCGATGTTTTAATAAATAAAAGGAGCTGACTTTATGAAAAAAACTTTGAAATCAATCATCGCTACTTCTGTAATAGGTATAAGTGTATTCTTGGGATTCTCTTTTGCTTCCGCAGGTAGCGAAAAAGATGAATTGAACTCAGAAAAAGTGACCTTCTTTGGATCCCCAACTTCTGCGATTTCCAGTTCAGTTTCTGTACCTCAAAGTTATAACCGGATATCGTTTAGTGGAACAGTAGCTCCTCTTTTAAAAAAAGATGGAAAGACTATTTATGAGAGATATGGCAATACAGAAAGGCAGGCAATCGGAATCTTAGAGAAATTAAAAGCAGATTTGAAAACAAAAGGACTTTCCCTCGCTGATGTAACCTATCTGCGTGTGTATATCGCGCCAGATCCTAATAAAGAAGATACACCAGACTATCAAGGTTGGTTTAATGCCTACGCTCTGTTCTTTAACACAAAAGAAAATCCAGTTAAAACAGCTCGTTCAACAGTAGGGGTGGAAAGTCTTGTTTCTCCGGATTATCTGATTGAAATTGAAGCAGAAGTAGCCTATAAAAATAAGAAGTTAGACGATTGAAGTGAATGTTATGTTTCAAAATACCGGTGTTCCAGGCTTAGTTATCATTCTTATCTTTGCACTTGTGATTTTGGTCCTAAAAAATCACCAATCGGACGAACTTTTGGACGAAAACTTTATCTGAATTCAAAAGTGCAACCAAATGGTTAGTTGATGAGGATAAAGAAGAAGCGAAAAAAACTGAGTTAACGACTGTTTTATAGCTGGGCAGTTTGAAACGATGTTTACGGCAGTTAAATATTTTCGTTTATTTATTAACCTGATTTTACGGTTCGGCTTTTTATTTGAGATGCCGCTGGTCGTGATGTTTTTAACGAGACTAGGGATTCTCAATCCTGTGAGGGTGGGCATCTCCAAGGTTGTTTATAAGTAGAGTCTAGTCAACCAATTACAATGTGATTAAACGAATTACTTTAGTGAGACTGGATTTTTGCCTCCAGGGTCCCTTCTATCTAAAGTGAAGGAATTGAAAAATACAAGCCGGAAAACTTTTGAATACAAACAGAGACAGGAAGAATCTTATATTTAGGTTAGTTAAGTGACACAGTTGACAGTAAAAGGACCGCACATTTTAGATATGTCTAATATGTGCGGTATTATTTATTATTATCAAATTAGGCTATGTTAAAAGATAAAGGTTGATTAATAATAAAAATCAACAATAATCTTTAACAAAGCCATATTAAATAATCTGGATGGTTTCCTATAAAAGAAGCAACCAGACGGCAGTCGGAACTTCAATAAAGCACTCAATAGTTCAAGAAGTAGTCAATGCAAATGGAAATTATTCCACTCATTTTCTGGGATAACTCTGTTGAAGTAATCTGTTGGTTTGATTTTATAGCCTACAATTTTAAACGTTATTATCTCTTCCATATATGGTGGGGTATGCGGACCTTGGAAACTTACTACTTGCACTGTAACGTAAAATATATCAATGTTCTCTTCGTCTTGTTTTATTTCTAATATTTTCTCATTACCTCTAAACCAATCTGCCCCTACTACCAAACTAATTGGTTCCTGTAATAGCTTAATTAATGCTTTTTCTAACACGTCTTGAGGTATTTCCGTAGCTTTTGAAAAATTGGGAGCTAAGAATAAAATAAAACATAAAATGATTAATAATGAAAACTTCTTTTTCATATAACTCACCTCAGTATTAGTTTTCCTTTACTAAGGTTTATTTATTTCTCTTACTTAACTAACCTGCCCCGTTAGTTCTATAAGAAAAGCACATTATTTGTCTATCTCTTTTACATAATCACAGTTCTAGGTAGTATACCTAAATATAAATAGCCTCATCAAGTTTTTGATGAGGCTATCCACTGCGTATAGTGTATTAAAGTTTTTGCACTAGAACCAATATATCTTTAGGAGCATTTCTTTAGTTTTGTACGGCTCTAGTATAATAATATTCTTCAAGAGTAATTCCGTGGCTCATAATAGTTTGAGCTATTGATTTGCCTACATATCGAAGATGCCATGGTTCATACTTATAACCAGTAACTGATTCTTTTCCTTTAGGGTATCGGATAATAAATCCATAATCATCTGCATGTGCCTGTAGCCATTTTGCTTCTTTAGTACCTCCAAAGCAATCCTGTGCCGCGCATTTACCATTTCCTCCTGTCACATCAATAGCAAGACCTGTTTCATGCTCACTTGTTCCAGGTAATGCACTGTATGTGATTGCTTTGGCATAACCATCCCTTTTTACATAATAATCAAATAGAGCAACTTGTGTAGCATGTGATCTGTATGCAGATACACCGAGAAGACTTACTCCCTGCTTCTTGGATTCCGCAAATAATTTGCTAATGGCAGCAGCTGCTTCACTTCGCATTTTTCTCTTTTCTGTCTTTTCTTTAAAAGTAAACGGTATCGACGTATATACTAAGTCTTTTGGTACATAGTTTTCTGGTAGCTTATTTTTTTTATTGACTAGCACTGGAATACTTTCAGGCTTTGCAACAACCTGAATGGCGTCAGATGTAGGATTGGATACCTTTACATATTTACTACTAACATAACCTGTTTGACCGTTTAAGCTAACCTTTAGCCATCCATTCGCATTTTTTCCAGTAACCGTTAGCTTTGTGCCCTGTTTAACTGTTGCTATAATTTTATTAGCAGTAGAAGGACCTGTACGGACATTCAGGTTAGCAGTTGATGTATAGGTTACTGTTGCTGTACTAGAGCCAGATGAAGAGTTTGATATTTTTACATATTGGCTACTAACATAACCTGTTTGACCATTTAAGCTAACCTTTAGCCATCCATTCGCATCTTTTCCAGTAACCGTTAACTTTGTGCCCTGTTTAACTGTTGCTATAATTTTATTAGCAGTAGAAGGACCTGTACGGACATTCAGGTTAGCAGTTGCTGTATAGGTTACTGTTGCTGCATTGGCTACACTTGGTTCTAACCCCTTAATATTTGCATGGTTAAAACCGATTAAACCTGCACATAAAATAATGAAGGTAAAACCGGAAGCTAGCAATCTTTTGTTTAACGTTACTTTATTTAGTTTTGTCATTTAGAACACCTCAGTTTTAAGGTATATTTTAAAACAATAAATGTCACTGGTTTATTATTCCAATTAGCAACAAGAATGTTGAAATGATTATATTTAGGTTAGATAATGTAAACATATGAAAACAAAAAGAACGCACATTTTAGACATATCTAAATATGTGCGTTCTTTAATTATTGAACTAACGCTCCTGTAAGTGAAATATTGTATGCTACACTTTTTTCGTAGATGTACTTGAGCTTGATAAATCAGTATATTATCTCCTGTGTCAACTATATGGGCTTTTTTCCAACCACTGTCTACACAAGAGGGGATAATATCAATAACAGGAAGCTAACGCTACTACAACTTTTTATTTATCTATCCTCGTAAGCAGTAAACAGCACTCCACATGCATGAAATTTAGATGTTTTTTTTCCAAAGAATTAGACCTAATTGTTACTCGATTCTTTCATTAAATTTACCTTAGGTATATTCAATAGTTGGCGAAGCTCGTTGGATAATGTCGTTCTTGTTTCATCACTCACTATATAATACCATATATCACCATACATCCCTCCATCACCTGGGATCTCTATTTGTTTAATATGATTAGCAGCGCTTTTATAGGAGTGTTGTATAGCAATCATTTGATCCATTGTTAAATTGGTTTGAACATTTTTTTCCAGTGCTTTTAATATCTTTTGATAGTTAGCTAATGAAGTTAATTGGGACCCTTCATGAATGACTTGCTCAATGACCTCACGTTGTCGCTGTTGCCTACCAAAGTCACCGTGTGGATCTTCTTTTCTCATCCGAGCATATACAAGAGCCACTTTGCCATCGATATGTTGTTTTCCTTTCTGTATGTGCACTCCTTCAAGGGTAAAATCAAACGTATTATTCACTGTAACACCGCCAACCGCATCGACGATATCCTTAAATCCTTCCATATTCACTTTTACATAATAATTGATAGGTATATTTAAGAACTGTTCTACTGCTTTGACAGACCCTTCAATTCCACCATATGCATAAGCAGCATTTATTTTGTTATACGTATTTTTTATAGGAATGAATGCTCTTGTATCACGAGGAATGCTCACCATTGCTGTTTTTTTTGTTTCCGGATTAACAGTGATGACAATCATTGAGTCTGACCGACCGACATCACCAGATCGTTCATCGACACCTAGCAATAGGATAGTTATTGGATCGTGTGTACTGAGTGGTTGCTGCTTACTAGATTCACCATGCAATGGTTTATATATATGATCTACCGATTTTGCAACTACACGATAAATACTGTAACCGAATGAACCGCCGATTAGTAACAACAAGACCATTCCAATAAAGGTGAATTTTCTCCATTTTATTTGTTTTTCACTTTTTGAATTTTCCATGTACATCCTCTTTCTAGTCATTAATTGCTGTATTGCTCTAATTTTGACACGTCACCCATATAAAAATAACTCTTTCTATATGATTGGAACCCTTTAGTTGTTTAAAGGTTCATATACCTTTTGGGAATTCCCTTCATAAATTACAATAGATTTTGCTTGAATGGTTTCGTTGTTATATATAAAGTCTTTATCTGAAAAGTTGGCTATTACTTTAAATTTGTGCCAAATTCTGTAGATTGAACAAGGCGATCGTTTGAAAGCACCTTAAATCCTGTCATCTGTTTTGCTATAGCTTTTTGATGAAAGGGGGACCATTCCTTTAAATAGGAAATAATAGTGAACAATAGTTTCATTATTTTTCGTCCATTCTTGCTTATTCAGATGGTATAACGGTGGCACATTATATAAAAATTCATATATCATTCTGTCACCGACCATATCTTTGATTTTCAAACTTCACCATTCTCAATGATGGGTTGTGATCACCGATTCGTAATTTAAATAGAGGAAGAGAATAAGCTGGATCGAGATAGATATGTTTATATAACTCTTTGATCGGAATCTGTTTACTGTACCTGTCAGGAGCTGTTCCTTCTTGGGACCAGTACCCTCCAACATAATACGGACTATTTTTACTTTCTCTAATGTCCGGGTCTCCCCACTTAATCACAGGAGTTTCTATACCGTGGGCAAATTCTCATCAGGATAGCTCCATGATATTTTGTGATCATCCTTTTCCACGAAAACTTCAATTTCCGGGTTACCATCGAATGTAAAATCGCTGTACTTAATGTTTGTTGGCTTATTTATTGCCTTTTGTACATCTTTTTCTTTATCCCATCCTGTAAAAAAACTAATAATGAGAATAATAACAAGTAACACTGCATCTTTTTTTTTCATTTTTAATCCCTCCTGTTATACGTAAACTATACTTTCTTTTTGTTACATTAGTTTTACAATTCTCCACAAAATTGCGTTGGCTTTGGGGCTCATAAAAAAAGAACCCTAATGATTGAAAGGGTTCTTTTGAAAACAAATATAGAATTGTATCTGATTATTGAAAATCGAGGCTCCATGTTTAAAATGATGACGAATAAGAATGGATTTAACAATAGCAAGCCCTAAGCCTGTGCCAGAGGCTTTTTTGTTTCTAGATGCTTCTAATACATAAAATGGCTCCCAAATTTTCTCAATCTTTTCTGTTTGTTGTACATTTGTGCCGTTCTTAATTTGAAATACGATTTCTTGTTCTAAATCCTCAAATTCAATTTCAATTTTATGATCTTCTGTATATTTAATCGCATTACTTATTAAATTGTTAAACACTATCTCGATCTTCTCTTTATCCGCCCACACAAATAATTGATGTAAATGAGAATTAGAAATTCTAACATCTATTTCTTTTGTTTCGATCTCAATTTTATGTTTTACAAGGCATGAATGAAATAAGTCGATAAGATCAAAAGTGGTCTTTTCAATCTCATCTCTTTCAATTTTTGAAAAGTTTAATAAATCCTCTATTACTTTGGAAATATTATCTGTTTGTTTTATAATCGTGTCAATATAAGTACCGTCGTCTAGCCCATCTTTGATTCCTACACAATATGCTTTTATTAAAGACAACGGTGTTTTCAGTTCATGCGTAAGATCAGACATAACTATTTTTAAGTTCACATTTTTTCGTTTTAAGTCTTGATGAGCCTTATTAAGCTTATCACTCATCAAATTAATGCTGTTGGCAAGCTCCTCAATTTCATCATTTGTTTTGATATGAACAGTTTCAAATTTTAATTCTGAAATATCTTTAGAAACATCTTTTAACTCTTTCAACGGAGTGGTTATCTTTTTTGACAATATCCAGACTAACGCAATGATGAGGATAATAGAAAATAGCAACATATATAAATTAAATTCATTGACGATTTTTGCCGTATCACTAAAATGTACAATGGAATTGCCGACTAACACGAGCATATCGTCTCTTTGCATAAAACTGGCAAAAAAGCTTGATTTTAACTTTCCCTGGTCATATATTTTATTCACTTTTTTTCCTTCTGCCAATTTTTGAAGTGTTTCTTCTGTAATCCAAAATTTATTTAATGTGATTCGTTTTTTGTATAGTTGACGAAATACTACTTCATTTAATTCATCTACATTACTATTAATAGGCTCGTAAACAATGGTTATTCCATATTTATTTTCAATAGTTTCTTTGGAATGAATAAATGTAGTCTTATCCATTTTTTTTATCTCATTAGAAACTTGCTCTAACCTCTCTTTTGTTTTATGCAAGTAATATTTAGGCAAAAAATATTGAGTAAGCAAGATTGTGATAGAAAAAATGACGATTACTGCTAAGGAGATGCTTAGGGATAGCTTTCTTCCAAGCTTATTCATCTTCTTCCTCCAAACTATATCCCAACCCTCTATGAGTTTTGATCACGCCTTCTCCGATTTTGTCTCTTAGCCTTCTTATATGTGTATCAACCGTTCTTTCTTCCCCAAAGTAATCAAATCCCCAGACGATATCAAGGAGTTTTTTTCGTGTTAGTATACTCCCTTTATGATTTAGAAAGCATCTCAAAAGTTCAAATTCCGTTTTTGTCGCATTCAAATTTTTTTCCTTTTTATAAATTTTTTTTGCTTCTAAGTCAATTTTTATGTCTTTTAATTGAACGATCTTCTCTTTACGAAGAAGTTTCTTTGCTCTTGTTAATAGAATTCCTGGATGGAAAGGTTTCCTTACGTAATCATCTGCTCCAATCTTTAACGCTGCTAACTCATCTTCATTTTCACTTTTCGCCGTGAGCATTAATACTTTTGTGTCACTATTACTTTTTATTTCTTTACAAACTTGCAAACCATTTGCCTTAGGCATCATCCAATCCAATATAGCTAAATTGATTTTGTTACTATAAAAAATAGTCAGTGCCTCTTCTCCATCTTCAGCTAGAAAAACATGAAATCCTTCTCTCTCAAAATAAGCCTTTAAAATTTTCAACATATCTTTTTCATCATCTGCGATTAGTACTTTCATTTTTTCCTCCGAGTTATCGAATTTAGATACAGATTTGATTCTTCAACTTGACTAATCACACACTAGTATTTACATTTATAAAAATTTCCTGAGCCAAAAACTTCTATCAGCCACTTTCTTAATTAAATCGATTAGCTTATCTATTGCCTGGTTATCTTTATTCTTTTTCATATTTCCGATGTATTTTTCACGATTTTGATATAACATGTATATCGCATCGATAAATGTATCATTGTTCAAATTCTCTTGTAGAAGTACTTCTGCATATCCAGCATTTTGAAAAGATTGAGCATTTAAGACTTGCTCTCCCCTGCTGGCACCATTGGAAAGTGGAATAAGAAGCATTGGCTTTTGCAAAGACAATAATTCAAAAATAGCTGTTGAACCTGCCCTTGAAACCACAAAATCGGTCATAGCCATGATATCAGATAATTCTTCGTTGATATATTCAAATTGTTGATAGCCTCTTACCTGAATTGATGGATCGACTTTTTCTTTACCACAAATGTGTACAATTTGAAAATCTGTTAGTAATTTATCTAAACATGATCTGACAGTTTCATTAATACGTTGCGCGCCCTGACTTCCACCCATAACTAGCAACACGGGTTTCTCTTCTGTAAATCCACAATAGGACTGCCCCCCAGTGTAATGGCCTTTTTTCAATTCATCTCTAATAATACCTCCGATATGAATTGTCTTATTGGTCTTTAGGTCTTGTCCAGTATCAGGAAAAGTCGTGCATACTTTTGTTGCAAAAGGAAGAGATAGTTTGTTGGCAAGTCCTAGTGTTCGATCAGGTTCACGAATCACGATTGGAACTTTGTTTAACCATCCCCCTAAAACGACAGGTACAGCTACAAATCCTCCTGCAGAAAATACAACATTAGCTTTTACCTTCCTAAATAACCGATACGATTGGAAGATTCCTTTGATTACTTTAAAGGGATCTTTCACATTATTCCAATCAAAATAGCGCCTTAACTTCCCAGTTGAAACACTATAATATTGAACGGAGGGGATACTTGTCATTAATTGTTTCTCGATTCCGTTCTCAGAGCCAATGTAATGAACATCCCAACCTGCCTGAATAAACTTCGGGATCAGCACTAGATTGACCATTACATGGCCAGCAGATCCCCCTCCAGTAAAAACAATACTTTTTTTCAACTTATTTCCCCTGCCTTTATCATTAACAAATATCATCATATTACATACATTCATACTATCCGTGTATTTCTTCAGCCTATTAAAATTCAAATAATAAAGTTTCCGTTTTTTTTAAGAAACTATGGAAAATGTCTTTATGTGAGTCCATCATATCTTCTGGGATTGCATCCAACTTAAAAAAACGTAAATCTAAAGATTCTGTATCGGATACTAACAATTCTCCTTTATAATCTTTCGAAGTATAAACAACTGTTACAGCATAAAACTCGTCTCCATTTTGCAATTTCACAAAGTATTCTTTTCCAGAAAATACACCAACTAAGGTGAGATTATCTACAAGAAGTCCGGTTTCCTCATACAATTCTCTTTTTGCTGTATTTTCAGTTGATTCTCCCAGCTCCATTAAACCGCCAGGAATGCCCCATAAACCCTCCGGTTCTTTACGTTGTTGTAATAGAACACCATTATCTTTATCAATTAGAATCACAACCGCGCCAACCAAAATAACTGGTCGATGTCCTACAGCTTTCCTTAATTCGCCAACATACCCCATCCTATATCAGCTCCTTACATAGGATGAGATCGTCAGTTTTCGTTCCACGACAGAAAACCTCCTTTCATTAACATTTGTTCCACTTCGCTATTTGAAATTTGCTTTGTAGCAGAACTATATTCCTTCAGGTTTACCGGCGTACTGCTAGTATAATGTTCTTGAAGTCCTGGCATAGGAGTAGAAGGCAGGACTACAAAATAATCATTATCAAAATATACAGTTCGGCTGCTTTCACATTCGGTAAAGAGTGTTTCATTCAATTTTTCCCCTGGACGAACACCTATTTCCTTTATTTCAATATTTTTTTTACCTGATGATTCAATTAACACTTTGGCTAGATCAGCTATCTTTATAGAAGGCATGTTCATAACATATGTTTCTCCACCTTTACCGTTATTTGTTGCCTTAAACAATAATTGAACGGCATCTTCAATCGATAAGAAAAAACGTGTCATACCTAGATCAGTAATACCTATTTGTGAAAATTGTTTTATTTGATTTTTGAAAATAGGAATAACGCTGCCACTGGATCCGAGAACATTACCACTTCTTACACAAATAAATTTAGTGTTTGTTTCTTTTAAATTTGCATGAATAATTAGCTTTTCTCCAAGAGCCTTCGTGATTCCGTAAGTATTTGAAGGATCCGCAACTTTATCAGTTGAAACGTATATGACTTTTTTTACATCGTTTTCAATGGCTGCTTCGATCACATTTTGCGTACCAAGTACATTTGTCTTTATGGCTTCAAAAGGTTGATATTCACAAACAGGCACATGTTTTAATGCAGCCAGATGAAAAACATAATCGACACCCTCACATGCTTGCATAAGTTCTTCCTTATCACGGATGTCACCGATAATGAACTTGAATCTATCATCATTAGCAAATTGTTGTTGCATCTCAACTTGTCTTGTTTCATTCCGTGAAAAAATACGAATTTCTTTCGGATTATGATCAAAAATCTGTTTCACAATTTCAAGACCCCATGATCCTGTACCACCTGTAATTAAAAATGTACTATTATTCAATGTTTTTCCCTCCATATAAATCATAAAATAATTCAATCAATCCCTTTACATTGCATATCGAAAAAATGATAGCAATTCGTAACAACCATCATGACGAATATTTTGATTTTTTATTCTAGATATATAATAGTTTTTGTTTGTTACATTAGTTTGACAATCGTAATAGTTAAAAAAAAACATGATAAACAATAAGACTCTGAATTATTAATAAGTTAGGTAGCTCCAAGGGGATAACATCTATAGGGTGGGGTACCTTTACCAAAAGTCATGTTGTAAACAAAGTTATTATAGAAAAACACCATTCAAATAATAGAATGGTGTTTTTCTATAAATATGTTCATCTATCAGGCGTTAATTGAATAACTTAGAGCTTCGACTCACCTCTAAATATTTCCATTATCTTATTCAAGATAATGGACCGATTGCTGAACAAAAATAAAAAAATTTTCTTCAGATGTCCTGCACGTTACTTCAATAGAATCAGAAAACAACCAATTTGTGTTAATGTGTAGATCCAAAACTTATTCCCAAAAACGAAGTAACATTTTTAATCGCTAATACCCTTTTTGGTGCTAATATAAGTTTATTAACAACTATTAGCAGGTGATCGTATTATAAGGTCAAAAACTATTTCATTTGCATTAAGCTTGTCCACAAAAATTCTTCTCCGAAAAATTCACTTGGTTGAGTAATCTTTTTCATTTCACTAAAACTAATGATATCAAAATCCTTTGCGAATACTTCTTTAAGTCTGCTACATACGGCAGTCTTGGTGGCATCATTGTGTTTATGATCTGGTTTTATTTATCTCGGCTCATCATCATCATTATAGGTGGAGAAATCAATGCCTCATAAATGAAGATCATCCAAAAAGTGAATGAGCTTCCTTCAGTTCCCGTAATAGCTGAAAGCTCTTCAACGAACACTAATCAAGAAATAACATCTTGTATTGGGGAGGAATTCTTTCATGAGTAAGAAAGGAAAGCATAGGGGTAAAAAGGGGAACCATAAAACATCAGGTTCTGCAAATGGGCAGAATGGCGATCATTAAAAAGTTAAGCTGCATACAAAAGGGAGCCTTTTAAGATCACTTTTGTACAGTATGATTATTGTAAGAATCGTACATTAAGAAAAGCGATTCTTATTAAAGAATCGCGCCCTTTTCTTGAATAAACAAGAAGCTCATATTAGCCGGTATTGTGGAGGCAATTAACTTATTCTTGCTGGTAATGTTAAATATCGTAGAAGAGTGAGATTACTTTGGATCAACAATTGTTTGATTAAAGTTATTCGTTAGCTCAAAGAAAGATCTGTGTAAACATCTCTCGATCCTCAACTAACATCACCTTTTTGAAGAAAAAATGGATTACTCTTCTCTTGCCTATTTATAATGAATAACATTTCAAGAATACCAATAAAAAGCATAATCAGTCATAATTGAAGAATCACCCAACTGATGTAACATAGCTGAAATATTCCCTCTATGATAGGTTCCATGATTCACAACGTGTAAGACCATTTCAGATATACTTGTTTCTCTTAATCCTGCCCATGGATTATCCAACATTATTCTCTTTTCCATATCTTCCTGTCTGTTCAAAAAGGATTTAAACCGAGATGTTAAAGTGTGAAATTCCGTTTCTAAGTCTTCAATGGGCAGTTTCTCAATCTTTTCTTGAATTTGAAATGAAGATTGCATTGCTTCATTCATACTCTGACCCTCGAGGGTATTAAGCCATCCATATTCCACCAAATAGAGATGAGATAAACCTTTGAAACAGAAGGAAAGACACTTTTCATTTCCTTTTGATATTTCTCAGGAGAAAGTGTCTTAAGATGATCAATAATCCGTTGATTTGCCCATACATGATAGTTATATAGATTTTCTACATGATTTGCCATACAATCGCCTCCTTATCATCACGTTTTTTAATATTCTTTATCAGAATGAATTATTCCTTTAAATATTATTACTTATCTTATTTTATGAGATCTTCAACTAAATGGCCCAATTGTTGAACAAAGGTCAAAGCAATCTTCAACTAACCTCCCTCAATAAACTAAACACAATCTCACGATTGCTCTAGAATTCTTAGGATTTCATAGTCATATCATTAACCGTTATCTATGTAAGCTCGGCATTACTCCTCAAGGATAGGGATTTATCGAAAAAAGTGTATGCTAAACTAGCCAATTATAGGAAAAAATTGGTTTAAGCAATGTTATGATCGCACTTTTGGATATCCACATGTCTCATGGAGGTCAACCCTCCCATGTCTCACAGAGTCGATGCTCCTACATTCCTTCGTTCAACCTTTCCATGAGGTGGATGTCGGTCATGCTGCCCCACAGGATCTAAGTCCTCACGTTAGTTGCTTTGCCGACTAATCCGTGCTTCACTTTTAAATGAGTGTTAATTAAATGACCGTGTAACCTTAAAATTCAATGAACTATGCGACTGTTTGATGTACTACAAATGTTGCCATATGAGGGATATCCTTTAACATCTTGTCTTCTTGAAACGTAAATTGTTTTTTACCGATTGAAAACAGAATTCGAATAAGCTTGTTACACAAGGCTATCAGAGATTGCATTTTCTTTAAGGGATTGTGAGAACGTGTTGTGTAATATATATGAAGAGCTTTAAAAGCCTTGTTCTTTGCCACCAGTATCATGGCTGCCCGGAATAAGAGAGCCCTCAATTTCTTTCGTCCCCGTTTGGTAATCTTGGTCTGTCCTTTGTGCTTTCCGGATGTGTTTTCTTTTAAACTTAAACCTGCTAATTTTACGATTTGGCGAGGATGTTGATAGTCTCTGAGGTCGCCGACCTCTGCGAAAAACCCTGCTACTGTATCTCGACCGATTCCTGACACCTCTAACATCTGTGTGACACCTGGGATATGGTCTAATAACTGATCTAATTGATGATCTAATTCTTCGAATTTCACTTGAATAAAATCATACTTCTCTAGTAAAGCTCTCAACTCTAATTTTGCCATAGCTGCCCCTTGACGAATACCAATCGAACGATTGGCTGCTTCTTTGAGTGCTCGTATCTTCTTTAAGCCTATACTGCGTTTTACCACTTGTCTTAAGGAAAGTAAGAGCTCTTCATCCGTATAATTTACAAGTTGATGTGGCAAGGCTTCTAGCTTTAGAAAATGAATAGCTGCCTTGCCTTCCCAACTTTTGAACACTGTCAAAAATTCGGGAAAGTAACGATCAAGCCAGTTATGAACTTGTCCCTGAACGACCTGTAAGTCAACGTTGAGAAGATCGCGAAGTTTTTTGGCCACTCGGAGTTCTGCATAAATTCCTTGTGGAATTGTTGGTTCGGCATATCTTCCGTCTTTGACTAATTGTGCGATGACTTTTGCATCTTTCACGTCATTCTTTGTAGGTGAATTATCGTCTAATTCTTTACTTCGTTTAACATGTAGTGGATTGACAGATACGAACTTAATATTATTCTCTTTTAGAAGATGAGCTAGATTTAACCAGTAGTGACCGGTTGGCTCCATGCCTACAATCACTTGATTTAACTTACACTCTTTAACAAGTTGGTTAATCCAATCTAGAACGAATGAAATCCTGCTTTCGTATTTTCAAAGAAACACGTTTTACCCAGTTCCAATCCTCTAAAATCCTGTGCTCTCGCGACATGATTGTGCTTGGCTATATCTACTCCGACAATTAAGGTTTCAGAAGTAATTTGAGTGATTTTATGATTTTGGTTATAATTCATTGTGAGACCTCCAAATAGATGTTTTTGTCCTTTTTTAGCTGGCCAGCTTAGGACACATTCATCTTATCAAGAGGTCTTTTTTCGTTCAAACCTCATTTTCAGTTATTACAGGAATGCTGCCCCGTTCGTATTATAAGGTCAGCCAGAAAATATTTCTGGTTGACCATTTTTTATATGGTTTTATTATAACGGTAGCCGGGGCAAAACGTACCTGCTCGTGGGGATAGACCCCGTCAACTAAACAGTTTGCCCCCTACTTGTAGAAACATGATTAGGCTGGTTGGGACGTAGATCTCGTATAACAAGCGAAGCTGTGACACTGCAAGGAGAAATAGGGGTACCGGTAATCCACTAGATCAGGAGGAGATTTAGAATGAATCCAGTCGTTGGTCTGGATATTTCAAAAGGGGAAAGTCAGGTTCAAGCATTTTTGGATAAGGGTAAACCTTATCAAAGGAGTTTTAAAATAACTCATACTGTTGAGGGGCTTAATTTACTTGTAGCGTTTCTTGAGGATGTAAAGAAAGAGTCTGGTCAGAAGCCTTCAGTCGTTTTAGAAGCCACTGGACATTATCAAGCTCCAGTCGTTCATTACTTGGAAGAACGAGGATATTTATTGATTATCATTAATCCATTGATTTCATATAAGGCAAGAGGATCAAGCTTAAGAAAGGTAAAAACAGATGCCATTGATGCCTATCTTCTCTGTGAGTTGTTTTATAAAGAAGAATTAGAGCCATATAAAAGCGTGGAGTCCAGTTATTGAACCTTCGTAATCTCACAAGACAACATGAAAACATAACTGGCGTTATGGTTCAAACAAAGCTTCAATTTCAGGCAGTGCTTGAACAAGTGTTTCCTGAATATAAAGGAGTTTTTGGAGATTTATATTCTGTGGTGTCACTCTTAACTCTTTCAGAGTTCCCCTCTTCAGAGGACATTTTGAAGGCAAGTGAAGAAGCAATGACAGCAAGGATATTTGAGTTATGCAAGAGTAGATCAATTAAATGGGCAAATGAAAAAGCGATTCAGCTTAAAGCTGCGGCAGCTCGTAACCCTTTTGAAAAGACAGTCTATCAGAGTCATATTTTAAGCCTTGGTATGTATATAAATATTCTTCTTCAGTACAAAGAGCATCTATCAAAGTTAGAGGCAGAGATAGACGCCCTCGCTAAAGAAATTGAAGAATATACGATCCTCAAATCTATCCCAGGTATCGGAGAAAAGATCGCGGCAACGATTATTTCTGAAATTGGTGAGATAGATCGATTTAATAATCCTAAAAAACTTGTAGCTTTCTCTGGAGTTGATCCTAGTGTATTCGAATCCGGTAAGTTTACAGCTACCAAAAATAGAATCACTAAAAGAGGTTCTAGCAGACTTCGACATGCCTTATATATGGCGGTTCGTTGTGCTATTCGTGATTGCCGGAAGTCTAAGACAACTGATGAAATTATCCCTCGAAATAAGAAGCTACGCGTGTTTTATGAC
This sequence comes from Peribacillus simplex NBRC 15720 = DSM 1321, assembly GCF_002243645.1. NCBI lineage: Bacteria > Bacillati > Bacillota > Bacilli > Caryophanales > Bacillaceae > Peribacillus > Peribacillus simplex. The sequence goes on from NZ_CP017704.1 coordinate 5,637,117, forward strand.
AAGAAACGCGAGGAAGGAAAGCCTTATAAGGTAGCCGTCATAGCCTGTGTAAATAAGCTCTTACACTGGATTTTCGCTCTATTAAAGAACAAAATGACTTTCCAAGATATTGTTTAAAATTTATATTTAACTAAAAAGAACAAAACCTTCCAAATGAGAGTCTGAAGGAAGGTTATTTGGTATACCTATTATTAGTATATCACGTATGTTTTTATCTTTTTATTGAAAAATGTTGACAAACTATTAGCTGGTTTAGTTGCATAAGAAAAGGAGCTGCTGATCAGCTCCTGGTAATGAAGTAAAGCACCCTTTAGTTCAAGACAAATTGGGGTACGGCAACGATTCGTTCTTTTTTGGGCCACTCAAAGCTAGGGCAAATTCATTTATTTTGTTGAATTTACCTTAACTTTTTTCTTTAGTGTTCACTTACAACAAAGTTGTTTAATTTTAATATTCCATACATTACACGTAAATGGGACAGTGTTCAAAAAAATAGTTATTTAATTATCTTCACCCTGTACTCATTTTACAAAAAATAAATAACAATAAAGTCGATTAAATCTGCTTAATCTTCAACAATTGCGCCCGATTCTGGAATATTGAAATATGGAAAGGCTGCTTGATTGATTTAACAACGTTGTGCAGTGAAAGTCGTTTAAAAATAAGCTGTTCAAGGCATATTCTTACGTAAGTAATGGTCTCGATTCTTACCATAAAGTTGTTTCATTTTGCACTGTCAACAAGACTGCATGATGCTAATTAGGAAATATAGTTGTTTGAAAAAACGGTGGAATGCGGGTTTCTGTGGTCATTAGCCACCTCGAATGTCTGACATATTTTCAGGAAATCTCTTGCATTGAAATTGCTATCGTTTTCTAAGTATGGTTCACGTCAAAGTTACGTTTGTGGGGATCATGTAAGACCTACTAAATGGTAGACAGTTGGTCGATGAAGCAGGAAACTTCCGCCTCTTAGGCGGTGAGTAGTTCACGTATTCAAAACAGGTATTGTTTATTTCACCCGAAGCACTATTTTTCCCTTGGATGTCCGATTTTCGATACTCTCATGAGCTTTTGCTACTTCAGATAAATCCAGTACTTCTGTTACATCGACCTTCACTTCGCCACTTGCCACATAAGAAAGGGCTTTTCGTGCTGCTTGTGCAACGATTTTGGATGGTACACACTTAGTAACTGTAGATTAAATCCAAGGACTGCTTTACTACTAACCAAAGTTCATTCGCAGATGGGGTAACATCTACTGCTTCACTTGCATTGCCCATGACAACCAATCGTCCTAATGGGGACAAGAGAGATAATCCTGTTGTTCTGGCTTCTCCTCCTACTTGATCAATGACAATATCTATACCACTACCTGCAATAGTTTGTGCATATTCGTCTCGTAAATAAACTTCGTCATAGCCTAAACTTTTGGCATATGCTACTTTTGTTTGCTTCCTACTACTCCAATCACCCTACCTGCTCCAAGGGCACGGGCCATTTGCCCGATCGCACTTCCTACTCCACCAGCGGCAGCATGTACCAGTACCGTTTCGCCTTTTTGTAAATGTGCCACACTGGATAAAATCATCATCGCGGTCGTTACATTGGATGGATATGTTGCTGCTACTCGCATATCTACAGTTTTTGTTTCTTGATCCAACGGGATAACCAAATCCTCACTCACTTTCACTACCTCTGCATATCCACCTCCATTTACAATTGTTAGAGCTGCAACAGGTTGACCTACTCTTACTCCCGTTACTCCTTCACCGATTTCTCGAATTGTTCCAGATACCTCAATTCCCGGAACAAATGGAAGCGTTAAATCCTCTACAACACCTTTGCGAAATAATACTCCGCATAGTTAACACCTGCATAAGCAACATCAATTGTTACTTCTCCAATCCCAGGTTGTGGAGTTGCTACTTCTTTCTGTGTAAGTACGGATGCTTCTCCAAATTGTGGAATGATAATAGCCTTCATTTTTCTCTTTCCCCTTTCGCTTGCCTGATAATTACTAGGCATTTTTTGTTTATTTTCTTTTCTATGATTTTATTCTAATAGCTACCAATATTATTACGAGTTTTCGTTATACTAGTATTATCAGTAACACTTAAGGAGAGAAATCTGGATGGAAAACAGAAATAAAAGTGCTTGGGGAGTTTTTAAAGTCACGACGAGCAAAGATTTCTCCTGATGGGCTACATGTTTCGACTGGAATGAGAAAACGAATTTTTTAAATAGAAGCATTATAAACAAGAGCTGATTTTCTCCTAACTGGCTCTAAATATGATTGTTGGCTGCCTACACCTAAAATGTTTTTAATGGTTCTGCAACGGACTAACATTCTTACACCTATGTTAGTTTGAATTTTTTTACGTACTATCATGCCTTTATTGTCACTTTAAGAGGTAATTTGCGCTTATTTTAAGTGTTATTTTAAGATGCCTCATATTCCCCAACCCTTAATTCAATAAATTTACATTTACCATTTTACGCTAATTCTGTTAAAAAACATATCCCTTATTGAACTATCCTCCCTCAATAAACTAAACACAATCTCACGATTGCTCTAGAATTCTTAGGATTTCATAGTCATATCATTAACCGTTATCTATGTAAGCTCGGCATTACTCTCAAGGATAGGGATTTATCGAAAAAAGTGTATGCTAAACTAGCCAATAGGAAAAAATTGGTTTAAGCAATGTTATGATCGCACTTTTGGATATCCACATGTCTCATGGAGGTCAACCCTCCCATGTCTCACAGAGTCGATGCTCCTACATTCCTTCGTTCAACCTTTCCATGAGGTGGATGTCGGTCATGCTGCCCACAGGATAAGTCCTCACGTTAGTTGCTTTGCCGACTAATCCGTGCTTCACTTTTAAATGAGTGTTAATTAAATGACCGTGTAACCTTAAAATTCAATGAACTATGCGACTGTTTGATGTACTACAAATGTTGCCATATGAGGGATATCCTTTAACATCTTGTCTTCTTGAAACGTAAATTGTTTTTTACCGATTGAAAACAGAATTCGAATAAGCTTGTTACACAAGGCTATCAGAGATTGCATTTTCCTTAAGGGATTGTGAGAACGTGTTGTGTAATATATATGAAGAGCTTTAAAAGCCTTGTTCTTTGCCACCAGTATCATGGCTGCCCGGAATAAGAGAGCCCTCATTTCTTTCGTCCCCGTTTGGTAATCTTGGTCTGTCCTTTGTGCTTTCCGGATGTGTTTTCTTTTAAACTTAAACCTGCTAATTTTACGATTTGGCGAGGATGTTGATAGTCTCTGAGGTCGCCGACCTCTGCGAAAAACCCTGCTACTGTATCTCGACCGATTCCTGACACCTCTAACATCTGTGTGACACCTGGGATATGGTCTAATAACTGATCTAATTGATGATCTAATTCTTCGAATTTCACTTGAATAAAATCATACTTCTCTAGTAAAGCTCTCAACTCTAATTTTGCCATAGCTGCCCCTTGACGAATACCAATCGAACGATTGGCTGCTTCTTTGAGTGCTCGTATCTTCTTTAAGCCTATACTGCGTTTTACCACTTGTCTTAAGGAAAGTAAGAGCTCTTCATCCGTATAATTTACAAGTTGATGTGGCAAGGCTTCTAGCTTTAGAAAATGAATAGCTGCCTTGCCTTCCCAACTTTTGAACACTGTCAAAAATTCGGGAAAGTAACGATCAAGCCAGTTATGAACTTGTCCCTGAACGACCTGTAAGTCAACGTTGAGAAGATCGCGAAGTTTTTTGGCCACTCGGAGTTCTGCATAAATTCCTTGTGGAATTGTTGGTTCGGCATATCTTCCGTCTTTGACTAATTGTGCGATGACTTTTGCATCTTTCACGTCATTCTTTGTAGGTGAATTATCGTCTAATTCTTTACTTCGTTTAACATGTAGTGGATTGACAGATACGAACTTAATATTATTCTCTTTTAGAAGATGAGCTAGATTTAACCAGTAGTGACCGGTTGGCTCCATGCCTACAATCACTTGATTTAACTTACACTCTTTAACAAGTTGGTTAATCCAATCTAGAAACGAATGAAATCCTGCTTTCGTATTTTCAAAGAAACACGTTTTACCCAGTTCCAATCCTCTAAAATCCTGTGCTCTCGCGACATGATTGTGCTTGGCTATATCTACTCCGACAATTAAGGTTTCAGAAGTAATTTGAGTGATTTTATGATTTTGGTTATAATTCATTGTGAGACCTCCAAATAGATGTTTTTGTCCTTTTTTAGCTGGCCAGCTTAGGACACATTCATCTTATCAAGAGGTCTTTTTTCGTTCAAACCTCATTTTCAGTTATTACAGGAATGCTGCCCCTTTAGTTCCATAAGAAAAGAGCTGCCTTAAAACAGCTCCGATCTTCAGCTAACGCACCCGTTAGTTGAATAACTTGGAAATCCATAAACGGTCTGATGTATTAAATAAACCTAAAACACTCATAGCGACTTTCTCAAATTCTTCTTCTGTTTTTGCATTCTCAAAATCAAACCATATCCCATCTTCATCTTCCGATTCTGCTCCTAACCTTAAACGTTTGTATATATGATGGGCAGTAACTTTGTTAGGTGGGATTTGTTCACCCCAATACATTGTTACACCTTCTGTTGGGCAAGTCGCCAATTCAACAATAAATGAACCACCCCATCTGTTGAATTGGAAAGTAATTAAATCTATATTATTTTCATTTTTTCTTCTTAAGTGAGGTAATGAGCCTTTAAATTCTAGCTTTCTTAAAACTGGTATCACAACTTTTTTCAAGGCATTATCCATCATTTTTCTTTCATTCGAAGCCATTTTTTCTTTCTCCTTCCTTTTGTTGTTCAACTAACCTGCCCCGTCCCCTCCTTATACAGCTAGCTCAGCAACAAACGTTTGTAAACTAAATCGCTTTATTGCGTTGTACTGGTTCATATACATTCATTTAGTGACTCGCTCATCCCTCTTCATTCGTTACCATCCAACAATTTACCTTACAAAACACAAGCGTATTTAATTGTTTATTGTTTTTAGATAAACCTTAGTCTTAATAGAAACAAATTAGTCAACCGGAAGAAGGATTCTTATAATTCAATTGCTGAGCCAAAAAAAGAATTTGTAACAATAGCTTTATCCGAATAGGCATATGGATATAAGATACATTGCTTCCTCACGTCCGGCGCCTTGAAAAAGGATACGATAGTTGCATAAGAAAAAGCTGCCTTAAAGACAGCTCCGATCTTCAGCTAACGCACCCGTTAGCTCATTAAGAATTGTGTATTAGAATTAATTCAGTTATATTTTTCTGCGCATTACCTTTACTATTAGTGCGAATAAACTATACCAGTTAAAGAACCCACAGCATATGACCAAGAGAAGTAGTTAAAGGGAAAATAAACCATTATCATAACGGCAAAATATCCTGCTGAAAAAATATTATATTTTTTCAATTCCATCTCCTTCATCTCCTAAAATATTACATACATTCTATCATAAAGCAATTTTTCTTTTTCAACAATCCTGCCCGATAGTTGCATAAGAAAAAGCTGCCTTAAAGACAGCTCTGTTCTTCAGCTAACGCACCCGTTAGTTCATTAAAAAATCGATTCTTATTAAAGAATCACGCCCGTTTGCTGAATAAGATTTTTCTATCTTATTCTAAAAGACTTGCCACTGAATCTGTGTACGCTTCTACCCATTTAGAAAATGGAAGTTCGTTATCCCAAGTGACCATATTCATTGCTTTTGCACAACCCCAATCTAAAACCCGTTGATGAAGCATATGTACTTTAATACGTTTTTTTTAAATCCTCTTTTTCTTCTAATTCACGACAAACACATTGACTAAATGCTTTGCAATTTTACGTTCATTGTTATCTAAATAATATGTAATCATCTTTATTAGATCTGAAATAGGGTCTGCAAAATAAGAATTCGTAAAATCAAATACACCACTTATTTCCCATCCACTGTCCCCTAAATATATCAAGAAGTTCCCAGGCTTAAAATCACCCATTACAAAAGTTGAAGAGGATAAATTATCAAGTGCCTCTTTGGATTCGTCCAATAAAGTTCCTACCCATTCAAAATCCTTTTCCGTTATTTCTGAATATTTTTTTGCATCTTCCAACCAAAACTTTATTCTATTGAAAAGCCATTGAGTATAGGTATCCTTAAAGGGAATAATGTCGAATTTTTCGGTATTAAGTTCACCAAATTCGTTTACTTTCCAAATTACATTTCTTCATGAACTATCCTGCCCCGATAGTTGCATAAACAAAAAGCTGCATTAAAGAAAGCTCTGATCTTCAGCTAACGCATCCGTTAGTTCTATAAGGGGTAGCTTCAGGAAAATACGGATACAATGTTAAGGAAATTCCGATATTAAAAAGCCCAATTTCTCAGCATTAAAATTGAGAAATTGGGCTTTTTTCGTTACTCCATTAAAGCGCCCTTTAACGGAACAATTCTATTCGTCATTCAACAGTTTCATAATCAACCTTCGTTGTAAACTGCTTATTGGTTTAACTTGAATTGCACCCTCTCAGCTCTTTAAACTCCCCAACTGGGCTCCTGCTGATATTCCGAAGGTCAATAACTGCTTCAACAATAAAGATAAATTACTTACTTACTTTTAAAAGAAACTGATCGATACGTTCTTTTTGCCGTAAGTGGTGCCGGAAATGCATTTCGATTAGCTGAAAATATTCCTCTGCATTTAAATAATCCCATTCTTCGGTGCTGAACTTTCTGGCGGTCCGGAATGTCAGAGAGCTTTTCTCTATTTCTTGCATTTTCTCAATGATTTGAAGCAGTCCTTCCTTTACTTCTTCTTTTCCTGTAGGATTTGGCGGTGTGAAATCCGGTGTATCCGGACCTTTTAACCTGATTGGAGGAAACGTTCCTTCTTTGAAAATCGATTCGCCTATTTCTGTTTTTTTACCGCCATCGGAAGTGGTGCCATTAGCACATTGCTTAATGGCTTTCAAATGAAGATAAAGGGTGCCATTTATTAAATGATTGTACATTTGTCCTAATGACCATTCATCCTCAGAAGGCTTCCTCGTAAACTCATCTAGCGAATATTTACTTAACTCTTCAATATAGTATGTAGCCACCTGTTCGAATCGCTTAGATATCTCTTTTGTATCCAATAGATCTCCCACTTTCTTTATAATTTTCTTTCTCCTTAATGTTGAGTAGTACGTCCCAATGCTAAACTAAATAACATCTTCTGACATTAACTTCGACTTACTTACAAATAATCCCTTCTCTTTTATTCAAGAAAATGGCCCAATTGTTGAATAAGGTCAAAGAGCAATCTTCAACTATCCTGCCCCGAAAGTTCATTAAGCAAAAAAGCCACCACATGGCAGCTCTGGATCTCAACTAACGCACCTGTTTGTTCAACAGAAATATCAAATTACAAAAATTCATAGTAATTATCTAATAATTCTTCGCTACCTTTTTCTGCTTCTTTCTCATCCATTTCCTTATCTTCTAGCCATTGTTGATAATGGATTATCTCATGAGCCATGCTACGTAAAATTGCCCATAAAGCATCATTTTTTCCTCTTTCTGAAACTAATTCTTCATAATCTCCTGTTGCAATTCTTATGTAAGGTTCAACAGTTTTATCATAAGGTGCAAAAAAAGTAGCACTTGCCAGTTCTTTTGTATCTCTGGTTTTAAGTTGATAATCCGTTTTTAGATATACAACAACTCTTATAGGAAATTCCATATATGTACGTAACCAAACCAAAGCTTAAACAAGCTCGTTTTACTGATGGATTTACATCCTTTTCACACCTGACTCTTAATCCTGAGCGCAGATATTGCACATCACTTGTGGTCATACCTAATCACCTTTAGTTTCATTTTATTGCATAATTCACTATCTTACCGAAATTTCCTTCTCCCACTAACCTGCCCCGTTAGTGCCATAAGAAAAAGCTGCCTTAAAGACAGCTCCGATCTTCAGCTAACGCACCCGTTAGTTCAAGAACAAAAAATTAGTCAGCACTTAGATGTTTGTTCTAAGTATGTAAAGTAAAATTTCAAAGCTGTACAGTAAGTCTTTAAAGTATTGCTGCTACTTTCCTTGTTATGGAGGTATTTCATATACTTTGCAACAGAATCAAAAGGCAACCCATTTGTATCCAGTAGAAGAAAAGCTTTTCTATTGTCAACAGATATCTCTTCCACTCTCATGTGAACAACCTCCCATTAATTATTATCTTTAATAGTATTTCTACCTATATTCACTACCATTATTGTTGTTTTTAAGGTCCTCGAACCTAACGGTTCTGCGGAGTGCTATCCTCGCACCGAGACTATGTCCCTCAACAACAAAACAAATGTTCTAATATGCATTTCCATATTAAACCTTTTAAACCATATTTTCAATCATTATTTATTTAATCAATTATGTAATAAAAAAAGGATAATTAGTCCTCATAATAGACTAACTATCCTATGAATTATTATCTTAATTTAAACTTATCCCTGTCTCTCTTTCGATTAATCAATCATGAAAATTCGTTCCATCTGTCACCTCTTTAACAATGCCAGCATTTATGACAAAAGTCACCGAAATGCTCTCCTTGCTGTCTTTCTTTCGCATAACGGGAAAGAAGTACACGCAGCTCTTTTAATA